>JAQCLG010000121.1 GCA_027592745.1 Pseudomonadota bacterium
GCTTGCTCCGCCGCCGGCTTGCCTGCCTGGTTGATCGCGGCCATGACCAGGACGACCGTGGCAGCCACGATCAGCAGACCCAGCACGACGACGACGATTTTGATCGTGGCAAGACCGCGGTCCATTGTGTAACTCCAGAAGGCTCCGGCCAGCAGGGGCCGGCCAGATGGCTCTCGCCGGAAGGCTCCGGCCAGGATACCCCGGACCGACCGAGGCGATCGACGTGAACGAACGAACCACCCTGGACCATGTCACGACCGCCGAGCAGGCCGGCCAGCGACTCGACCGCGTGCTGGCCGAGGCGCATCCCGAACTCTCGCGGGCGCGTATCCAGGCGCTGGTCGAGGAAGGCCGCCTGATCGCAGGCGGGCGGACGATAACGGACGCCAATTACAGGGTCAAACCGGCAGAACGCCTGACCCTGAAGATCCCTCCGGCGCGACCGGCCCGACCCCAGGGGCAAGCGATACCGCTCACCGTGGTTTTCGAGGACGAGCACATCCTGGTCGTCGACAAGCCGGCCGGGATGGTGGTCCACCCGGCCTCGGGCAACCCCGACGGCACCCTGGTCAACGCGCTGATCGCCCATTGCGGCGACAGCCTGTCGGGCATCGGCGGCGAAAAGCGCCCCGGCATCGTGCACCGGCTCGACAAGGACACCAGCGGCCTGATGGTTGTCGCCAAGCACGACGATGCCCATATCCGTCTTTCCAACGCCCTGGCCGCCCGCCAGGTCTCCCGCCGTTATATCGCCCTCGTCTGGGGCATCCCCAATCCCACCAGCGGCGATGTCGAGGGCGACATCGGCCGCAGCCCGACCAACCGCAAGAAGATGGCCGTGGTGACCCGCGGCGGAAAGACGGCAAGTACCCATTACGCACTCGAGCGCGCCTGGGGGGTGGTCGCCGCACGCCTGGCCCTGAAACTCGCCTCCGGGAGAACCCATCAGATTCGCGTCCACATGAGCCACATCGGCCACAGCGTACTGGGCGACCCGGTCTACGGACGCGGCGATGCCGGACGGCTCCAGCGCCTCCCCGAACCGGTGCGCGGCCTGGTCGCCGCGCTCGATCGCCAGGCCCTTCATGCCGCCCGGCTCTCCTTCCTTCATCCGGTCACAAACCAGATGGTAGAATTCGAAAGTCCCCTGCCGCCGGAGATTGCCGCGGTGGCCGCCGGCCTGGATGCCGCCTTCCTGGGTGGCTGACATAAAGTTGACTTCACAGGTCGGATATATTGCAGTCCATACCCGTTCTCGGGACGTATAGTTGTATGAGAGGGCATGGCGCCGTGTGCGCCGCCCGTTGCGAAGTGATTGGAGTGACATGGCCCAGCTGAGCCTTCCTGCCCTGACCCCGGAAAGCAGCCTGTCGGGTTACCTGCGCGAGATCAGGAAATTTCCCATGCTCGAGCCCGAGCAGGAATTCCGCCTGGCCAAGAGCTGGCGCGAGGACGGCGATGTCGATGCCGCCCATGAACTGGTGACCAGCCATCTGCGTCTGGTCGCCAAGATCGCCATGGGCTACCGCGGTTATGGTCTGCCGCTCGCCGAACTGATCTCGGAGGGCAATGTCGGCCTGATGCAGGCGGTCAAGCGCTTCGACCCCGACAAGGGCTTCCGCCTGGCGACCTATGCGATGTGGTGGATCCGCGCCGCGATCCAGGAGTACATCCTCCACTCCTGGTCCCTGGTGAAGATGGGAACCACGGCAGCACAGAAAAAATTGTTCTTCAATCTCCGTAAGTTGAAGGGACAACTTCAAGCGATTGAAGATGGCGACCTGCACCCCGATACGGTGACCGAGATCGCCAAGCGCCTGGACGTGCCCGAACAGGACGTGGTGTCCATGAACCGCCGCCTGGCGAGCCCCGATCATTCGCTTAATGCCCCGCTCCAGATCGACGGCGACGGCGAATGGCAGGACTGGCTGGTCGACGAAAGCGACAACCAGGAAGAGACCCTGGGCGACCGCGAGGAACTGGAATCGCGCCGCGCCCTGCTCTCCCATGCCATGGAGGCGCTCAACGAACGCGAGCGCCACATCCTGGTCGAGCGCCGGCTCTCGGAAAGCCCCAAGACCCTGGAGGATCTTTCCCAGGAGTACGGCATCAGCCGCGAGCGCGTGCGCCAGATCGAGGTCCGCGCCTTCGAGAAGCTGCAGAAGTCGGTGCGCAATGCCGCGGCCGAGCGCCGCAATGCGGTGATGCAGTAGGCCTGCAGTCCCGGCCGGAGCCTCCGGCCGGGATACCGCCTATTCAGCCGGGCACTGGGCCTCGAAGCACAGCCCGTCGGCGGCGCGTTCGGCGGCACTCATCGAGCAGCACAACTCCTCGACCGACTGCGCCTGGCCTGTGCCGGTGATCGGCTCCTCTTCCTCGGGGTTGTCGAGGTCGAAGATCAGCAGGTCGTCCTTGGTCTTGGGCTCGTCGGGATCGCCGGTGAACAGGCTCTGGGTGTCGTCGGCGAACTGGGCGTGGGCCAGGGGCAGCGACCCGGCAAGCAGCGAGACGGCAAGGGCGGTCATGATGAGCTGGCGGTGCATGGTATCGCTTCCTTCGGCGCCGTTCAGTCGGCGAACGGATCTGTAACGAGGATCGTATCCTCGCGTTGCGGGCTTGTGGAGAGCAGGGCCACAGGCGCCTCGATCAATTCTTCGATCCGGCGCACGTATTTGATGCATTTCGCAGGCAGTTCCGCCCAGGAACGCGCGCCCTGGGTGCTCTCGCTCCAGCCTTCCAGGGTCTCGTAGATCGGCTCCACGCCGGCCTGGACATGGGGTGCCGCCGGCAGGTGGTCCAGGGTCACGCCCTTGTAGCGGTAGCCGACACAGACCTTGATCGGATCGATGCCGTCGAGCACGTCGAGCTTGGTCAGGGCGATGCCGTTGATGCCACCGACCTTGATCGCCTGGCGCACCAGCACCGCATCGAACCAGCCGCAGCGCCTCGGACGGCCCGTGACCGTGCCGAACTCGTGGCCGCGCTCGCCCAGGGTGCGGCCGACCTCGTTGTTCTGCTCGGTCGGGAAGGGTCCCGCCCCGACCCGGGTCGTGTAGGCCTTGGTGATGCCCAGGACATAGTGGACGCCGCCCGGCCCCATGCCCGAACCCACCGCCGCAAAGGCGCCGACGGTGTTCGACGAGGTGACATAGGGATAGGTGCCGTGGTCGATGTCGAGCAGGTGGCCCTGGGCCCCCTCGAACAGGATGCGCTTGCCCGCCCGGCGCAGGTCGTCGAGACGGCGCCAGACCGGCTGGGCAAAGGCCAGCAGCCGCGGCGCGATCTCGGTCAGCGCGGCGATCAGGCCGTCGCGGTCGACCGGTTCCATGCCTAGGCCCCGGCGCAGCGGTTCGTGATGCTGGAGCAGCATGTCGACCTTGTGGGCGAGCGTGTCGGGATCGTCGAGGTCGCACAGGCGCACGGCACGGCGGGCGGCCTTGTCCTCGTAGGCCGGGCCGATGCCGCGCCCCGTGGTGCCGATGAAATGTTCGCCCCGGGCCTGTTCGCGATGGCGGTCGAGTTCGCCGTGCAGCGGCAGGATCAGCGCAACATTCTCGGCGATCAGCAGGTTGTCGGGGGTGATCTCCACGCCCTGGCCGGCGATCTTCTCGATTTCGGCAAACAGCGCCCAGGGATCGACGACGACGCCGTTGCCCAGGATCGAGAGCTTGCCGCCGCGCACCACGCCCGAGGGCAGCAGCGACAGCTTGAAGGTGGTGTTGTCGATCTGCAGCGTATGGCCGGCATTGTGGCCGCCCTGGAAACGCACCACGACATCGGCGCGCTCGGAGAGCCAGTCCACGATCTTGCCCTTGCCTTCGTCGCCCCACTGGGAGCCGACAACCGCCACATTCGCCATATCCAGAGAATCCTCTGCTTGAGACCGGCCGGACTATACATGCCAGGCCGTCGCAGGAAAGCGCTGATGGCCCGCTTTCGTGCATCGCGCCGGAACCTCCGGCCCCTGTCGCCACGCCGGCTGGCGCCGCCCTCTCCGCTCTGCAGCGTCTTCCTTCAAAACATTATATTCTCTCGTTAACTAGAGGAAAAAAATCCTATTCTAGCCTAATCTGATCCGAGAAATCAGCGCCCGTCAGAACACCAGGGCATCGGCCTGGCGCAGGCCCGGGTGGGCGCGGATCGCCTCCAGCGTCGCCTCCGACAGCGCCTGATCGACGCTGATGAGGGCGATGGCATCGCCGCCTGCCTCGGCCCGGCCCAGCGCGAAGGTCGCGATGTTGACCCCGGCCGCGCCCAGGGTCTGGCCGAGGAAACCGATCACCCCCGGCACGTCCTGGTTGGCGATGTAGAGCATGTGGGCGGAAGGCTCGGCATCGATCCGGATGCCCTTGATCTCCACGATACGGGGCCGGCTGTCGGCAAAGAGCGTGCCCGCCACATCCCGTGTGCGCCTCTCGGTCGTGACCGTCAGGCGGATCAGCGTGGGGTAGTCGCCGCGGCGATCGTGGCGCACCTCCGAGACCGCAATGTCGCGGTCGTGGGCGACCAGCGGTGCGTTCACCACGTTGACCGATTCGACCATGGGCGCCAGCAGCCCGGCCAGGGCCACCGCGGTCAGCGGCCGCGTGTTGAGGCCCGCGACATGGCCCTCGTACTCGATCGTCACCTTCTCGATGCCGGTACGGGTGAGCTGCCCGGCAAAGGCGCCGAGCTGGCCGGCCAGTTTCATGTAGGGGGCAAGCTGGGGCGCCTCCTCGGCCGAGATCGAGGGCATGTTGACGGCGTTGGAGACCGCGCCCGAAAGCAGGAAATCGGCCGCCTGCTCGGCAACCTGCTGGGCCACCTTCTCCTGGGCTTCAGCCGTGGAGGCGCCCAGATGGGGCGTCAGCACGACGTTCTCGAGCGCCAGCAGGGGGCTGCCCGCCGGCGGTTCGGTGGCAAAGACATCAAGCGCGGCGCCCGCGACATGGCCCGACACCAGGGCATCGTGCAGCGCGGCCTCGTCGACGATGCCGCCGCGGGCGCAGTTGACGATGCGCACCCCCGGCCTGGCCGCAGCCAGTTCCGCGGCCCCAACCAGGCCGCGTGTCGCGTCGTTGAGCGGGGTGTGGACGGTGATGACGTCGGCCCGGGCCAGCAGTTCGGGCAATTCGACCCGCTCGACGCCCAGTTCCCTGGCCCGTTCGGGCGATAGGAAAGGGTCGGCAACCACGACCCGCATCTTCAGGCCCTGGGCGCGGCCGGCCACGATCGAGCCGATGTTGCCGCAGCCGACCATGCCCAGCGTCTTGCCGGCCAGTTCCATGCCGACGAAACGGTTCTTTTCCCACTTTCCCGCGCGCATCGAGCGGTCTGCCGCGGGGATCTGGCGGGCCAGCGTCATCATCATGGCGATGGCGTGTTCAGCGGTGGTCACCGCATTGCCGAAGGGCGTGTTCATGACGACCACGCCGCGGGCGGTCGCGGCGGCCACGTCGACGTTGTCGACGCCGATACCCGCCCGCCCGATCACCTTCAGGCGGCCGGCAGCGGCCAGCACATCGGCCGTCACCCTGGTCGAGGAGCGCACCAGAAGGCCGTCGTAGGCGCCGATCTCGGCGATCAGGGCGTCGGGTTTCATGCCGGTCTTGACGGCAACGACGATGCCGCGGCCGGCCAGGATCGCTTCGGCCTCCGCGCTCATGGCATCGGCGATCAGGACACGGGGTTGTGCGCTCATGATGCCTTCTCCGCTTCCCTTGCCGCCACGTCATGGGCCCAGTCGAGCCAGGGCAGCAGAGCCTCGATGTCGCCGGTCTCCACGGTCGCGCCGCACCAGATGCGCAGGCCCGGTGGCGCATTGCGGTAGCCGCCGATGTCGAAGGCCGCCCCCTCCTCCTCCAGCAGCCGTGCCATGCGCCCGGGATCAGCCGGCGTGTCGACCAGCTTGAGGCAGACCGAGGTGGTCGAACGGGTTGCGGCATCCTGGGCCAGGTTGGCGACCCAGGGCGTGCGGTCGACCCAGCCCTGCAGGACATCGGCATTGGCCCGGCTGCGCGCCATCAGCCCCTGGAGGCCGCCGATTGCCTCGGCCCAGATCAGGCCGTCCAGCGCGTCCTCGGCACAAAGCATCGAAGGCGTGTTGATCGTCTGGCCCTCGAAGATCGTTTCGTTGAGCCTGCCGCCCTTGGTCAGGCGGAACAGCTTGGGCAGCGGGCGCGGCGCCGGGCCAGCCTCAAGCCTGGCGACGGCACGCGGCGACAGGGCCAGCATGCCGTGGGCACCCTCGCCGCCCAGCACCTTCTGCCAGGACCAGGTGACGACATCGAGCTTGTCCCAGGGCAGGTCCATGGCAAAGGCGGCACTCGTGGCATCGCAGATCGCCAGGCCCTCGCGGTCCTCGGGAATCCAGGCGCCGTCCGGCACGCGCACGCCCGAGGTGGTGCCGTTCCAGGCAAAGACGACATCGCGCGTCCAGTCGACCGCGGACAGATCGGGCAGCGCGCCATAGTCGGCCTCGCGCACCCGCACGTCCTCGAGCTTGAGCTGTTTCGTGACGTCGGCGACCCATTCCTGGCCGAAACTCTCCCAGGCCAGCATCTCCACGGCCCGGCTGCCCAGCAGCGACCACAGGGCGAGCTCGACCGCACCGGTGTCGGAACCCGGCACGATCGCCAGGCGATGGCTGTCAGGAAGGCCGAGCACGACCCTGGAGCGCGCGATCACCTCGGCCAGCTTGCCTGCGCCGCCCCTGGCGCGGTGGGAGCGGCCCAGCCAGGCACCCGACAGAGCCTCGAGCGACCACCCCGGGCGCTTCGCGCACGGGCCCGAGGAAAAGTGGGGACGCGCAGGCAGGCGCGCCGGCTTGGCAACACTCATGGCTATCGGCCCCGTCGGTGACGGGCTCCCTGCTGGTTCGTGCTCGATGCGGCGTGGCGCTGTCTAGAACAGATCGCCCTCCCGCGAAACCGCGTCGCGGCATCGCAGTAGGGCTTGATCTTGCTCATGATCGGTCAAACAGGCCCGGTTTTCACGGCGAAAGACCTGGAAACCGGCCCTGCCAGGTCAGCCGGGAACGTGGGCAATGGCTTCCATGTACTTCACCGCGCGACCGCCGATGTCGACGCGGTCGCGCCGGTTGCGGCAGAACAGCTCGCCGCCCCGCCTGGATATCTGCAGGGCGTGGAGATCGTCCTTGCCGAGCTTCTGGGCCCAGTAGGGCACCAGCATGCAATGGGCCGAACCGGTGACGGAATCTTCAGGAATGCCATGGGCCGGGGCAAAATAACGCGAGACGAAGTCCGAAAGCTGGCCGGGTGCGGTGCAGATCACGCCGACGTTCTCGCCGGCGAAGGCCTCCAGCACGGCACGGAAGTCGGGCGCCAGAGCGGCGACCTCGGCCTCCTCCTTGAACACCAGAAGCCAGTTGCCGTCGGGGCGGGTCTCGCTCGTTACCGCACGCAGCGCTTCGACCGGCTGGGCGCCCAGCGCGGCGCCCAGGGCGACCGGCACGTCCGCGGCCCGCAGCGTCGAGGCCGGAAAGTCGAGGACGAAGCGGTCGCCGTCGCGGCTGACGTTGAGGCGTCCGCTGCGGGTGTCGAAGCCGATTTGTTCCAGCTCGGGATCGATCTCGGTCATCAGGACAAAGGCCGTGGCCAGCGTGGCATGGCCGCACAGCGGCACTTCCACTGTCGGCGTGAACCAGCGCAGTTCGAAGACGTCGTCGTCCTCGCCCGGGCGGAAGAAGGCGGTTTCGGCCTGGTTGTTCTCGGCCGCGATCGCCTGCAGCGTGCTGTCCTTGAGCCACTCTTCCAGCGGCATCACCACCGCGGGATTGCCGCGGAAGACGGAGCTGGCGAAGGCGTCGATCTGGTAGAGGGGAAGGCGCACGGATCACTCCTTGGTTCGATGACTCAGGCGGCGGAGGCGACCTCGTCACGGCCCTCGCCGAAACGGGCCTGCTCCCAGCCCAGGATGGCCTGCTTGCGCAGCGGGCCGCCGGCGTAGTTGTGGAACGGGCCGGTCTTGCGGATCACCCGGTGGCAGGGCACGACAAAGGTCACGGGGTTGCGGGCAATGGCCGAGGCCGCCGCCCGCACCGCGCGGGCATTGCCGGTGCGCCGCGCGATGTCCTCATAGGACGTCACATGCGCGGGGGGAATACGCAACAGGGCTTCCCAGATCCGCAGCTGAAAATTGCTCCCGCGCAGGTGCACGGTGATCGGCCCGTCCTCCTTGCCTGCGGCGAAGATGCGCCGGGCCATGTCGGCCGCGGCCGCGGGGTCCGTCGTCACCGTGGCATGGGGCCAGCGCGCACGCGGGCGCTCGCCGATGCCCTGGCCCGCGACATCGCCAGCGGCGCACTGGGGCCGGGCACCCGCCTGCCCACCCACCGCGATCTTGCCTGGCATCTGGGCGTCACCGTCGGAACGGTCAGCCGTGGTTATGCGGAAGCGACGCGGCGCGGCCTGATCGCCGGCGAGGTCGGGCGCGGTACCTTCGTGCAGGCCGATGCCGGCGGCGGCATCCGCGCCACGCCGACGATATGGCCTACCTCGGACGCGATCGGCGGCAATGCCATCAACCTGACGACCAATGCCCCGCCCATCGTCGGCCAGGACCGGCTGTTTGCCGAGGAACTGGTGCGCCTGGCCGCCGATCCCCGCATGGCCAACCACCTGATCTATCCGCCCAACCTGGGCCGCCGCGACGTGCGCCATACCGCCGCAGCCTGGCTATCGGCGACGACCGGCATGGACATCACGCCCGACCGCGTGTTCATCACCGCCGGGGCGCAGAATGCACTGATGGTTGCCTTCAACCTGGTCGCCCGCCCCGGCGACACCATCCTGGTCGAACGCCTGACCTATCCCGGCATCAAGGCCGTGGCGCGGACCATGCAGGCACGCCTGGGGGAGCGTCGACATGGACGCAGAAGGCATGATCCCCGATTCCCTGGAAGCCGCCCTGCGCAACCAGCCCGTGAAGCTGATCTGCTGCGTGCCGACCGTGCAGAACCCGACCGGATCGGTGATGGGCGAGGAACGCCGGCGCCAGATCGCGCGGATCGCCGACCGCCATGGCGTGCCGATCCTGGAGGATGGCATCTACGATTTCCTGGCCGGACACGAACCCGGCCCGATCATGCGTCACACCATGACCGAGGGCTTCTTTGTCACCAGCCTCTCCAAGTCGGTCTCACCCGCGCTGCGCTGCGGCATGCTGGTGGCGCCGGCCCGCCTGGCCGACGATGCCACCCGCCTGATGTCGGCCAGCGCGCTGCACGCACCGCTCCTGATGAGCGAGCTGGCGCGCCGCTGGATGGAGGGCGGCCAGGTCGCCGCTTCCGAGAAGGCCGTGCGCGAGGAGGCGATGGCCCGCCAGGTCATCGCCGCCGAACGGCTTGCGTCCTGGGAGTGCCATGCCCATCCCGCGGCATTCCACACCTGGCTCACCCTGCCCGATCCCTGGCGCCCGGCGGACTTCGCCCGCGCCGCCGAGAGCCACGGCGTCATGGTGACACCCGCCGAATCCTTCGCCAACGGGCGCGACCCGGCCCCCTTCGCCGTGCGCCTGTCGCTGACGGGAGCGATGACCCGCGAGGATCTTTCGACCGGACTGGACACGATCACCGGCCTGCTCGACAGCGCCCCGGTGCCCTACCGTGCGGTGGTGTGAGCATCCCACGCCGCTGCAACGCGCTGACTTGTTACTTTCAGACTGTCAGGTAACTAAATGAAATAAGGCGCAGTCTAACGATTCATCTGCGCCGGTTCACCGTCAGACTGCGGCACGCCGGATGGTATCTTCCAGGTCACCCACGACGGCCGAGACGAGCCGCGAATCGTCGTGTTCTGCCATGATGCGGATCAGCGGCTCGGTGCCGGACTTGCGCACCACCAGCCGGCCGCCCGCGCCCAGCTTCTCCTGCGCATCCTTCAGCGCGGTCTTGACCGTTTCGCTCTCGAGCGGCGCACCGCCGCCGAACCGCACGTTCTTGAGCAGCTGGGGCACCTGGTGGAACTGGTGTCCCAGTTCGCTCATCGGCCTGCCCTGCTCGACCAGGCAGGCGAGCACCTGCAGGCCGGCGATCAGGCCGTCGCCGGTCGTGGAATGGTCGGCGAAGATGATGTGGCCCGATTGTTCGCCGCCCATGTTGAAGCCGTTCTCGCGCATGCGCGCGACGACATAGCGGTCGCCGACCTGGGTGCGCTCCAGGCTGAGCCCCTGCCCGGCCAGATGGCGCTCCAGGCCGAGGTTCGACATCACCGTGCCCACGATGCCGCCGCCGCGCAGTTCGCCGCGGCGGTGCAACCAGCCGCTGACCAGGGCCATGATCTGGTCGCCGTCGACCAGGTTGCCTTTTTCGTCGGAGATCATCACCCGGTCGGCATCGCCGTCGAGCGCGATGCCGAGGTCGGCGCGGTACTCGCGGACCGCCCGCTCCATGACCTGCGGCACGGTCGAGCCGCAGTCCTTGTTGATGTTGTAGCCATCGGGTTCGACACCGATCGGGAAGACCTCCGCACCGAGCTCCCAGAGGGCTTCGGGGGCGACCCGATAGGCCGCGCCATTGGCCGCGTCGATCACGATGCGCAGGCCGTTGAGGCGCATGTTCTTGGGAAAGGCGCTCTTGCAGAACTCCGAATAACGCCCGATCGCCCCTTCCAGCCGCGACACCCGGCCAAGCTGGCCCGACGACGAGAGGTTCTCCGAGAGGTCGCTGTCCATGCGCGCCTCGATGGCGTGTTCGGTCTCGTCGGTCAGCTTGTAGCCGTCCGGGCCGAACAGCTTGATGCCGTTGTCCTGATACGGGTTGTGCGAGGCCGAGATCATCACGCCGAGGTCGGCGCGTAGGGAACGGGTCAGGGTCGCCACGCCGGGCGTGGGGATGGGGCCGAGCAGCACGACATCCATGCCGACCGAGACGAATCCCGCCGCCAGGGCGTTCTCGAGCATGTAGCAGGATCGGCGCGTGTCCTTGCCGATGACGACCCGGTGGATGCCCGCAGCGCCGCCGAACTGCAGGCCGGCAGCCATGCCCACCTTCATGGCGACGGCGGCGGTCATGGGATCGGTGTTGGCCGGGCCGCGAATGCCGTCGGTCCCGAAGTATTTCCGGCTCATGCTTCCTGCCTCTACTCGATGGCGCGCCAGACGGCGAGCCCCTGCAGCGTGTCAGCGACGTCGTGCACACGCAAGATGTGTGCCCCGCCCGCGGCGGCCGCGAGCGCGGCGGCCAGACTGCCGGCGACACGGCGGCTGGCCACGGTTTCCCCCGACAGCCTGCCGATGAAGCCCTTACGCGAGGCGCCCAGCAGCAGGACACAGCCCAGGCCGTGGAACAGCGCCAGGTCGCGCAGCAGGATCAGGTTGTGCTCCAGCGTCTTGCCGAAGCCGATGCCGGGATCCAGGGCGATCTGCCCGCGGCCGATGCCCGCGGCCTCGCAGGCTGCGATGCGCGCCTCCAGGTAATCGTGGATATCGAGGCTGACGTGGTCGTAGGCAGGCTCGCGCTGCATGGTGCGCGGGTCGCCCTGGGCGTGCATCAGCACCACGGGCGCACCCCGGCCGGCCACGAGGTCGAGGCTGGTGGGATCGTGGGTCAGCGCGCTGACATCGTTGACGATGGTCGCGCCGGCATCGAGCGCACCGGCCATCACCGCGCTGTTGCGGCTGTCGATCGAGAGGACCGCGCCGCTTCCGGCCAGTGCCTCCAGAACCGGCACGACCCGGGCAAGCTCCTCGCCGGCGGCCACCGGA
>JAQCLG010000001.1 GCA_027592745.1 Pseudomonadota bacterium
TTCATCGCCATTTCTGGCCCTCCTTCCAAAACTTCAGGATGGACCAATTCAGTGGGGGAGGATCACTGGGCCAAGCACCCGGCCCACACATCCCCCCGCGGCATTGATGGCTCTCGGCCGATGGCCTTTTCAGAACATTGACGTTGCCACCATGCCTTGCAGCGAGGAAACGCGCGTGTCCTGTTTTGAGCTGGGAGCGCTGCAAGGCTATCGCACCTTCAGCCCATGCGAATCGACGTGATCCTCGGCCGCTGGGCCTGCCTCACCGATCAGGCTGCACCGCTCGTCTCGCGCGTAGGCCGCGGCCGGCTGCCAGCTCATCTTTTCCGCAGATGTTCCGTACAACAAAAGCGCACCGCGACCGATTGGTCCCAACTCATTGAAAAAGCTGGCGACCCCTACGGGAATCGAACCCGTGTCTCAACCGTGAAAGGGTCGTGTCCTGACCGCTAGACGAAGGGGTCGCGGTGCGTGCCGTCATCTAGACGGTCACAAGCGCGAAATCAAGTTCGCAACGCAGGTTTCCCGTCGCGTGGCTGCGCGGCCAGCAGCGCCCGCGCCTTGCGCAGGCGCGGCGCCAGGGCGCCGTCGACGATGCCGGGGGCAAGATGCTGCACGAGGCGCAGGACATGCTCGGCGGGGCCGGGATAACAGCGGTCGCGGTCGCGCGCGACGGCGTTCCAGATGCGCGCGGCGACGGCCTCCGGGGTATCGACCTTCATGGCAAAGGGCGCCTCGAGTTCGCCGTGGGCGGCAAAGGCCGGGGTGCGCGCGGCACGGGGTGCGGCATGGGTGATGCCGATGCCATCCACCGCCAGTTCGCGCCGTAGCGAATCGGAGAGGCCGCGCAGGCCGAACTTGCTCGCCGAATAGCCGGCAAAGAAGGGAAAGGCGATGTCGCCGAACATCGAGCCGATGTTGACCACGCGCGACGGCGCGGCATCGCGCAACAGGGGCAGCAGGTCACGGGTCAGCGCCAGCGGTGCGGCAAGGTTGGTCGCCAGCATCGCGGCGATCGCGGCATCGTCGTGTTCGGCAAGGCCGCCGATGGTCTGCACCCCGGCGTTGTTGACCAGGATCTCGACCCCGCCCAGGCCCCGCCCGGCTAGGTCGACAATGGCTGCACGACCCTCGGGCCGGGTGACGTCGGCGACGCAGATGCTCGCGCGTTGCGGCCGGAGCAGCGAATCGCGCGCGGCGTTGAGCGCATCGAGGCCACGCCCGACGAGGAGCAGCCGCGCACCGCGCTCGGAGGCCTCGCGGGCAAGCGACAGACCCAGCCCCGACCCCGCACCGGTCAGCACGATACGGGCGGTCTCAAGCTGCATCGGGTTCGTCCCGATGGCGCGCGGCGACCTCGCGGAAGAGATCGCCGTACAGGCGATAGACGACCCCGGCCGTGTCGACGATGGCGCGGCGGGCGGCTGCGTCGTCGATGCCGTCGACCAGGGTCTCGAAGAAGGCGACATGCTCGACATCGAGGCCGCCGTGGCTGGCGAGATAGCGGAATCCTCCGCCCCCTTCCCCGGTTCCGACACGGGCCGCGATCGCCCGGGCCGCCTGGCCGGCCAGCGCCACCGACATGCCTTCGAGAACATGGACCATGCCGAGCATGGCGTGGGGGTCGACGTGTTCGATCGCATAGTAGGCGTAGGCGACCATCAGCCGGCAGGGCAGGCGCGCCTGGCCATCACGGACCGCAGCGGCATCGCCGCCCAGGTCGGCGATGTCCTGCAGGATCCAGGCCTCGTGCCCGCGCTCCTCGGCGATGTAGTCGAACAGCGCCTCCCGGTAGCCCGCCTGGCCGTCGTCGCAGCGCGAGGCGGCCAGCGCCAGGAGGGGACAGGTATGGCGCACGTGATGGTAGGCCTGCGAGAGGTAGTCGACATAGGCCGCGCGGGAGACGCCGCGGTCGCAGGCCTGGGCAATCACCGGGATCGCGAGGAAATCGGCGCGCTCGGCCGCCGTGGCATCGAGCAGGTGGCGATAGAAGCTCACGAGGGCATCTCCACGGAATGGCTGCGCCTGCCGGCGGCGGGGGAGGACGGCGCAAGGGCTGCGGCCACGGTGCGACGATCGACACTGCCGTCGGGGCGCAACCAGCCCGAACGCATGAAACAGCCGGGCGGCACGACGGCGATGTCGCGCGGACAGGCATAGTCGGGAAGTTCCGCCCAGCATGCCGCGGCCAGGCGCTCGGCAGGCTCGCGTTCGGGAACGGCGGCCTCGATGACGGCCCGGGGGTAGTCGCCGCCATCGAGCACGGCGCAATGGGCGATCCGGGGGTCGGCGAGCAGCAGGCCCTCAGGCCAGCCCGGCGAGACGTTGCGGCCCAGCGCGGTCACGATGACGTCGTCGCGGCGCCCCGTGACGACGAGGCAACCCGTCTCGTCGAGATGACCCAGGTCGCCGCTGTGCCAGCGCGCCGGCGCCGGCGCCGCACCCAGGTAGCCCGCCATCAGGGAGGAATCGTCGATCACGATCTCGCCGTCCTCGATCGCCACGGAGACACCGGGCAGCGGACGCCCGACGGTGCCGGCACGACGCTCGCCGGGACGATTCAGCGCGACCACCGAACAACACTCGGTCAGGCCGTAACCTTCGTGGACCGCCAGGCCGACCTTCCAGGCCCGCTCGGCCAGGCCCTGTGCGACCGGTGCGCCGCCGACCGCGACCAGACGCAGCGAGGCAGGGGCACGCCGTCTGGTCGCTTCGAGCACGCCGGTCCAGGCCGCCAGCAGCGCGGGCACCAGGACGGTCACCGTGGGTGCTGCCGCCTCGGCGGCAGCCGGCAGATCGCCGCTCCACCCCGAGGGCCCGCGGGGAGCGAACCGCACCCCTCCCCCCGCGATCAGGACGACATGGATCGCACAGAGCATTTCCAGCAGCAGGCTGACGGGCAGGACCGAGAGATGGAGATCGTCCGGTCCGGCCGAACAGGCCACACCCAGGGTGAACGCCTTGGCATCGACGGCCGCCGCCTCGATCACCACGCCCCTGGGCCGCCCGGTCGTACCGGAGGTATAGGCGATGACACGCCCGCCGCGATCGGCCAGCCCGCCAACCTCGCAGGGGCGGTCCTCGATCACGGCAACGGGACGTTCCCAACGCGTCGCCCGCAGTACCTGCGAGGGGCTCGCGGCAATCACCGTCACGCCGGCATCGGCGATGACGTGGGCGCATTGTTCCTCGCTGAAGAACAGCGGTAAAGGCACCAGGGTGGCGCCCAGTGCGCGCACCGCCAGGACAGCGACCATCCAGTCGGGACCGTCCTCGGCCAGCACGCCGACCACGGACGCCTGGCTGCCCAGCATCGCGGCCAGCGCCGTGATACGGCCGGCAAGGCCCGACGCGTCGTGCTGCGTGCCGTCACAGGCTACCGCGACCACATCGCCGGGATCGCGCGTGGCGCGCGAAAGCAGCCTGTCGAGGGCGCTAGGCATGGATGGCCCCCGGCAGCAGCGTGCGCAGCGCGGGACCGACCGGCAGACGGCCGGCCCGGTGGCCGGCCGGCACGTCGTCGAGCAGACACACCGCAGGGTCGGCATCGTAATAGCTGCCCCAGGCCGCCGGGTCGCCGACCCGTTCCCGCATCGCCGGAGCCAGCTCGACGACCGTGTAACCCGCCCGGCGCAGCGCACGGCGCAACGGGGCGGTGGCGGTGCAGACGCCGCAATCCATGCCCAGGCCGCGCCCGATCTCGCACACCCGCTCGATCAGCTGCATGGCATGGCCATGGCCGATGCCGGCCAGGGTCGTCACCTCGAGAATGGCAGCGGGCGCGACGCTGCGGCCGGTACGGCGCAGGATCACATCCTCGATGTCTTCGTCGAGATAACAGGCGCTGAAACTTGCCTGCCAGCCCAGGCGCAATCCGGCGGCACAGAGGGGCCGGCCCTGCGCATCGGCCAGGGCAACCAGATGACGGGGAAAGGCTGCCAGGTCGGCCCCGTAGGCGTCCCGGTAGATGGAGCGGATCAGGTCCTCGACGACCCGCCGCATGGGATCGCCGGGCTCGACAGTCAGGAAGTGCATGCCAGACCTCGTGGTTGAGGCCCCATCTAGCATTGCCGGACTTACCCCTGGCTTACAGCAGGGCGATCATGCGGGCCGCAGGGTGATGCTGAACATCGCGCCGCGCCGGCCCTGCGCGTCGGCCGGGGCCTCGCCGACCACCAGGACCGCACCATGGGCGCGCACGATCTGGTCGACGATGGCAAGACCCAGTCCGGCGCCGTTGGTGGCTCGGTCGGCACGCCAGAAGCGCTTCATGACCTTGGCGCGGTCCTCCGGGGCGATGCCGGGCCCATGGTCGATGACATGGAGCGTGGCGGGCCGCTCGATCACGATCTCGACCGCACTGCCGGCCGGCGCATGACCGATGGCATTCTCCACGAGGTTGCGCAGCGCGTGGCCCAGCGCCTCGGCGTGACCCGATACCGGCATCGGCCCCGCCTCGCTGCCGATCAGCTCGACCGTGACGCCGGCCTCGACCGCAATCGGGGCAAGGAAGATCGCCACGCCGCGGGCGACCTCGACCAGGTCGACCCGGGCATCGACCGGCAGAACGAAGGTTTCCGCCTGCGCGGCATAGAGAAGCTGGGCAACGATCCGGTTGAGCACCGCGACGTCGCTCTTCAGGCGCTGCTTGAGGGCCGTATCGGCCACCTGGTCGATCTGGACGTTGAGGATGGCAAGGGGCGTGCGCAACTGGTGGGCAGCATCGGCGGAAAAGGCGCGCTGGACCTCGATGCCCGTCTGAAGCCGGGCAAAGGCGCGGTTGACGGCCTCGATCAGCGGCAGCACCTCGACCGGCATGTCGGCTTCGGGCAGGCGCGAGGCCGCATCGCCTGGAACGATCCGCGTGGCAAGCTCGGAGGCTACGCGTACCGGCCGCAGGGTGCCGCGCACGGTGGCGAAGGTGGTCGCCAGCAGGATGACGATGAAGAGCAGGACGACCCAGCCATGTTCGTCGGCGAATTCGACAAGCATGGTGTCGAGCAGCACGTCGCCGTGATCCTCGCTCTGGGCAGCCTGGATCACCAGGACCTGGCCATCGATCTGATAGGCCTTGGCGACGCCCGAAAGCTTGCCGGCGTTGCCCTGCCGTGGCGCCATGAAAAAGGCCTCGGTGCCCGGTGGCAGGATGGCCAGATCGTGGGCCAGCGCCCGATAGATGCCCGGCGAGGCCGCGACCAGGCTGCCCGCCCCATCGAGCACGGCATAGATGGCGCGCTCGCCGGCCGCGAACTGCTCGTAGGACAGGCGCAAGTGCTCCGGCAGGACCACCTCGAACCCTTAGCCGCCGGCCACGACGTAACGGGCGATGTCATCGGCCTGACGGGTCAGGCTGGCATCGCGCAGGCCGCCGATGATGGTATCGAGGCGCCAGCCCAGCACGGCCAGAAGGGCGACGACCAAGATGACGGTCGCTGCGGTCAGGCGCAGCGCCAGCTTGAGAAACAGGGACGGGGCGCGGCGCGCCATCAGGCCCTGGCGTCCGCCCGCTCCTCGGTCAGCAGGTAGCCGATCCCGCGCAGGGTGTGGATGGCGACCTCTGCGCCTGCCTCCACCAGCTTCTTGCGCAGACGATGCACGGCGACCTCGACCGAATTGGCGGACCCGCTGTCGTCGTAGCCGTAAAGCGACCCCTCGAGCAAGGTCTTGGGCACGACGCGGCCGGCCCGGCGCATGAAGTGTTCGAGCACGCTGAGTTCGCGGCGCGAAAGCGGCAGCCCGGCCCCGTCGATCATCGCCTCGCGCGAGATGGTGTCGAGTTGCAGGTTGCCGCTCACCAGTTCGGCGCCCAACGCGCCGCCGGCGCAGCGCAGCAGGGCATGCAGGCGGGCGATCAGCTCGGGCATGTCGAAGGGTTTCAGGACATAGTCGTCCGCACCCAGGTTGAGGCCGTTGACCCGGTCCTCCAGGCCGTCGCGCGCCGTCAGGATCAGGACCGGGACGTCGTGCCCGGCGGCACGCAGGCCCTGGAGCACCTGCAGGCCATCGCCGTCGGGAAGTCACAGGTCAAGGACGATGACGTCGTACTGCAGCGCCCCGGCCGCGGCCTCGGCATCGCCTGCCGTGGCGACGGCATCGACGGCGAAACCGGCGCCTCGCAACGCCTCGGCGACGATGGTCGCCAGCCTGTGATTGTCCTCGACCAGCAGAACACGCATGGCGCCGCCCCGGCGATGGCCCTTCCGCGCCCTCAGCGCAGGACGTATTCGATGTTCGAACCGTCTTCGGCGCTGAAGCGCACCTTCACAAGAACACCCTGCGGGTCGTACCACAACTCGCGAAGGAGATCGCCCGAGAGTCTGTAGTGGCTTGCGGTCACCGGACCGGCCAGCCCCCTGACCTCCTCGTTGCCCAGCGTCTCGACGCTCACGGCCATCGCCGAACCGTCGAGGGTGTTGAGCAGAACGGTCCGGGGTGCCGCGACAATGGCGTTGTTCCACAGGCTGGCCGGCAAGAGACCGGCGGGTCGTTCGGCGCCCACCCCGTTGTCGGAGACGCGGATGGCGTCGTCGTCTGCGGTCACGACCAGCTCGTGGTCCTCGCCATCGTCGTCGGTGCGGCTTTCAAGGGTTGCGAGGCGGCCGTTCTCCCAGTGTTCGTGGCCCTCATGTTCGAAGCGGTAGACGGTCACGAACATCATGGAGACCTCGATGTCGGTCTCGATGTCGACGTCGACGCCGCCGTTTGCGGACGCGGCGAAGCGCAGGACATGGGTGCCGATCTCCTCACCATCGCGCAGGACGGTGAAGTCCAGCGCGCCATCGGCGGGATAGGCGGCGGCATGGGCGCCCGGGCCCGTGCCGAAGACACTTGCCGCAAGCAGGGCGGCAGGCAACCAGCGCATGTTCACGGGGAGAACCTCCAGGAAATCCACAAGGTGGATCGTCTTCTAGGCCGCGCGGCTTACCGCCGGCTTACCTGGATCACGCCTACTGCGCCGGCGCGGCGTCCTCGATGATGAGCTGGGCCCGCTCGGCGCCCTGCCAGCGGTCCATGCGCAGCTTACCGGCCAGGTGCAGCTCCCGCCCCGTGCCGGCGGTCAGGGCCTGGCCCAGCGGTTCGCCCGCGGCGCGGAAGGCGATGGCCTTGAGGCGGGCGCCGTCGCCGCCGGCCAGGATGCAGCGGACATGATCGGCGCCCACGACATCGGCGCGCACGACCCGGGCGCCGGAAACGACGAAGCGCGGCTCTGCATTGCCGACGCCGAAGGGTCCCAGGCGCTCGATGGCGGACAGCAGTGCGACATTGGCCGCGCCGACGGCAAGGCTGCCGTCGATTCCCAGTTCGGGCAGGACCGGGCGTTCCGAGACCGCCCGCGCCAGGCGTTCGCAGAGGAAGGCCGCAACCTCGGCCAGACGGCCCTCCTCGACCGTGATGCCCGCAGCCATGGGATGACCGCCGCCGTTGACCAGAAGCCCGGCCTGGCGCGCCGCGGTGACCGCCGCACCCAGATCGACCCCGGCGAGCGAGCGACCCGAACCCTTGCCGATGCCGCCGGCCAGCGCGACGACAAAGGCCGGACGGTTGAAGCGTTCGACGACGCGGCTGGCGACGATGCCGATGACGCCGGGATGCCAGCCTGGGTCGGCAACGACGATGCAGGAGGCGTCCGCCTGGGCCTCGGCCTGGCGCAGGGCGGCCTCGAGCACACCCTTCTCGATCGTCTGGCGCTCGATGTTGAGCGCGTCCAGGCGCAGGGCGAGGCCGGTGGCGACATCGCCGTCCTCGGTAGTGAGCAGGCGCACCCCCAGGTCGGGTTCGGCGACACGGCCGCCGGCATTGATGCGCGGGCCCAGGATGAAGCCGGCATGGTAGGCGCCGGGCGCCTCGGTGATGCGTGCGATATCGGCCAGCGCCGCCAGGCCGCGGTTGCCGCGGCTGGCCATCGCCTTGAAGCCCTGCAGGGCGAGGGCGCGGTTGAGGCCGGTGAGCGGCACCGAATCGCAGATCGTGCCGAGCGCGACCAGATCGAGCCAGGCCATGAGCTGGGGCTCGGCGCGCGTCGCGTAATGGCCGCGGCGGCGCAGTTCACGGTTGAGCGCGACCACGGCCATGAAGGTGACGCCCACGGCGGCAAGCTGGCCCAGGCCGCTGCTATCGTCGAGCCGGTTGGGATTGACGACGGCGCGGGCCGCCGGAAGGGCCGCCTCGGCGGTGTGGTGGTCGAAGACGATGACCTCGATGCCGGCCTCATGGGCCAGACGCAGGGGCTCGAAGGCCGAAATGCCGCAGTCGACGGTGACGACGAGGCGCGCGCCCCTCTCGCGCAACGCGAGCAGCGCCGGGGCATTGGGGCCATAACCTTCCTTCTGCCGGTCGGGGATGTGAACCACGGCCGGCACGCCCAGCGCGCCGAAGAAACGCACCAGCAGGGCCGATGACGTGGCGCCGTCGACGTCGTAGTCGCCGAAGATGCCGATCGTCTCGCCGGCCACGACCGCATCGGCCAGCCTTGCGACCGCCTCGTCCATGCCGGCCATGACCGACGGGTCGGGCAGCAGGGCGCGCAGGGTCGGATTGAGGAAATCGCCAGCGCGGTCGGCATCGATGCCGCGGGCGGCCAGGACCCGCGCGACGATCTCGGGCAGATCGAGACGCTGGGCCAGGGCAAGCGCCAGGCGATCGTCGTCCAGCCGGTTGCGCCAGCGGCGCCCGCCGATCGAACGTTCGACGCCCAGCGTCGTTGCCGCCACCGATCAGCCGCCCAGATCGAAGGTCTTGCGGTCCAGGTTGCGCTCGGCACTGATCACACGCACCGTGCCGGTGCGCGAACGCATGACGATGGATTCGGTCGTCACGCGGTTGCCGCGGCGATGGACGCCGCGCAGCATCCAGCCGTCGGTGACGCCGGTCGCCGAGAAGAAGATGTCGCCGTGGGCCAGTTCGCCGATGGCGTATTTCTTGCCCAGATCCTCGATGCCCATGCGGCGGGCGCGCGCCTTCTCGTCGTCGTTGCGGAAATTGAGCCGCCCCTGGAACTGGCCGCCGGTGCACTGCAGGGCAGCGGCCGCAAGCACGCCCTCGGGCGCGCCGCCGATGCCCATGTAGAGGTCGATGCCGGTCTCGGGCCGGGTCGTGGCGATGACGCCGGCGACGTCGCCGTCCTGGATCAGGCGGATGCGCGCGCCGGCCTTGCGCACCGCCGAAATCAGATCCTCGTGGCGCGGCCGGTTGAGGATGAGGACCACGAGGTCGCCCACGGGAACGCCGCGTGCCTGCGCCAGGCGGTCGAGGTTCTCCTGGGGCGAGAGGTCGAGGTCGACGACCCCCTCGGGCAGTCCGCCGCCAACCGCGATCTTGTCCATGTAGGTATCGGGGGCATGGAGGAAACCGCCATCCTCGGCGAAGGCGAGCACGGCCAGGGAATTGGCCCCGCCCGTGGCGCAGATCGTGGTGCCCTCCAGGGGGTCGAGCGCGATGTCGACCTTCGGCCCCCCGCCGCGGCCGACCTTCTCGCCGATGTAGAGCATGGGCGCCTCGTCGCGCTCGCCCTCGCCGATCACGACGGTGCCGTCGATCTCCAGGCCGTTGAGGCCGCGGCGCATGGCGTCGACCGCCACCTGGTCGGCGGCCTTCTCGTCGCCGCGCCCCATCAGCAGGGCTGCCGCAATGGCAGCGGCTTCCGATACCCGCACCGCTTCCAGTGCAAGATCCCGATCAAGACTCATGGTTCCCCTCCACACGCGCTGCCCAGCGGCAGGCGTTCACAGATCCTCGATGCGTATCACCTGGGGCGGTTCTGCGACCGCCTCCAGCCTGCCCATGCGGGCCAGAGTCGCCTGCATGGACTTCTCCTCGGTCTCGTGCGTGGTCAGCACCACCGGCACCGTCTCGCCGGGATCACGGCCGCGCTGGAGCAGGCTTTCGACCGAGATCTTCTCGTCGCGCAGGATGGCCGCGACATCGGCGATGACGCCGGGGCGGTCGACCACCATCAGGCGAATGTAATAGGCGCCGTGGCGCCGCTCGATCGGCGCCGAAGGCAGATCGGCCAGGGCATCGGCCGGCAGGTTGAAGACCGGCAGGCGCGCACCGCGGGCGATGTCGATGACATCGGCGATCACGGCCGAGGCCGTCGGCCCGCCGCCGGCGCCGCGCCCGACATAGGTCGTGGGGCCGACCTGGTCGCCCTCGACCACCACGGCGTTGAAGACGCCGTCGACATGGGCGATGGGGCCCGAGAGCGGCACCATGCAGGGATGGACGCGCTGCTCGATGCCGTGCGGTCCGGCCTGGGCGATGCCCAGCAGCTTGATGTGATAGCCGAACTCGCGGGCAAAGCCGATGTCGTCGGGCGTGATGCCGGCGATACCCTCGACATGCACGCTGGCGAAATCGACCGGACGGCCGAAGGCGAGACTCGCCAGGATCGCCAGCTTGTGGGCGGCATCGCCGCCACCGACGTCGAGCGTGGGATCGGCCTCGGCATATCCCAGGGCCTGGGCGTCGGCCAGGACATCGCCGAAGGCCGAACCCTTTTCGCGCATCTCGGTCAGGATGTAGTTCGAGGTGCCGTTGAGGATGCCGTAGAGCCGGGTGACGCGGTTGCCCGCCAGGCCCTCGCGCAGCGCCTTGATGATGGGGATGCCGCCCGCGACCGAGGCTTCGTAGCCGACATGCACGCCGGTGCGATCGGCGGCGACGGCGATGGCGGTGCCGTGATGGGCAAGCAGCGCCTTGTTGGCGGTGACGACATGTTTGCCCGCGGCAATGGCGCGTTCGACCAGGTCCAGCGCGACGCCGGCCTCGCCGCCGATCAGCTCGAGCACGACGTCGACATCGTCGCGCACGGCAAGGTCGCGGGGATCGTCGCACCAGGCCACGCCCGAAAGGTCGATGCCGCGGTCGCGCCCGGGATCGCGGGCGCTGACGGCGGTCACGGCAACCTTGCGGCCGGAACGGGCAGCGACCAGATCGCCGTTGGCCTGCAACAGGGCAACGACGCCGGCGCCGACCGTACCCAGGCCTGCGATGCCAAGACGGAGGGTGCTCATCAGGCGCCGAACAGCACGTCGACGCGCCGGTCCTGAGCGGCATCGGCACTGGCCTGGCTGTCGCCTGCCGCCTCGACCACGACCACGCTGCTGGGCACGCCCTGACGAATCAGCTCGGCGGCCACGGCCGTCGCGCGATCGAGCGAGATGTTGAAGTTGACGAGTTCCTGGGAGCCCGTCTCCATGCCACCGGCGGCACGGCTGGCGTGGCCGACCAGGCGGATGGTGCCACCGCGTTCGGCGTGGATCGCGGCGAGCTGGCGCACGATGTCGCGCTCGACGGCACCCAGGGCGCTGGAACCGTCGCCGAAGCGGATGATCGCGGCCAGGGTTTCGGGCGCCGGCAGGCCGACCGTGGTGAAGGCGGCCTGGGTGGCCACCTGGGTGTCGGCAGAGGCGACCACCAGCGGCTGTTCCGGAGTGCCCGCGCCAGGACCCGAAGCGGCGAACAGGTCGGTGAAATCAAGGGTTTCGACGGAGGTCGTCACGCCCGTGGTCTGCGCGACCGTTGCCGACGGCACGTCCGCGGCGGCGGGAGCAATGGCCGGTTCGGCGACCGGCTCCAGGGTCTCTGCAACCTCGGTGAAGGTCATCGCCGGTTCCTCGACGACGACAACCTCTTCGGCCGGCGGCGCCGCAGGTGCCTGCTGGACCACCTTCACCACCTCGACGGTACGCGTCACGCTGCCGATCAGGTCGCCGGTGCCGTTGTCGACCACGGTCTGCTGTTCGATGCGGGTCTCGCCAAGCACGAGCTGCCCGGAGGCCAGCGCCATGCCCTCGGCCTCGGCCGCCGAATCCTCCATGGCCACCGCCATCGCCACGGCCTCGACGTCGGTCGCGGCAGCCTGCGTCGCAGCCGCCACGTCGGAGGCGGCGGGCGCCTCGGCGACGGGTTCGACCTCGGCCACCTCCTCGGCGACGACCTCCGCCTCGGGTTCGACGATGGCGACGGCCTCGGCCTCGGCAATCTCGATCTCGCCGCCGGGTTCGATGTAGGTGGTCTCGGTCTCCACCTCGACGACTTCGGGCTGGGCGATCGGCATGGGTTCGGGCGCGGTCTCGTCGTCGGCGCGCTGCAGGTCGGTCGTGTACTGCGCGTTGGCGAGATCGGCGGCCAGCGACTGCGCGACCTGGTCGATCTGCTCGGGCGAGGAAACGTTGGTCGGCGCCTCGGGGACTTCGGCCAGGTTGGGGTAGTCCTCGTCGGCTCCCGGGACCGGCTCGTCGGAGGTCGGGGCGGCTTCCTCGCCGACGGTGCTGGCATACCAGTCGGATGGGTCGAGGGCTTCGGGCCAGGAATCCGAGCAGGACGTGAGCAGCGTCAGCGAGCCCAGCAGGGCCAGCGCATAGAGGCCGCCGGAGACGGGCCGCCGGAGGGGTGTCTTTTTTGCGTTGCACAATGGCATTATATCCGTACGCACGAGGCGCCTTTCGCAGGTCGCCCCAATGTAAACGAATTGGCCGTTCCCACAACAGAGCAGCGTGCTGCTGACGGCCGGACGCAAGACCACCCCGGAGCCCTGCCATGACCAGCGAGCCCACCGTACCGACCGATCCCGCCGACATCCCCGTGATCTCGCCCGAGGAATGGCAGGAGGTCGCCGAGCGCAGCCACAAGGTGATGCAGGAGTTCCTGGCGAACCAGGGCAACGGCCCCTCCCCGATGGATGACATGGCGCGCATGGCCGGCATCTTCATGAAGGGCATGGGCCAGCTCATGGCCGACCCGGCCCGGCTGATCGAGGCCCAGACCAGCCTGTGGCACAACTATTTCGACCTCTGGCAGGCCACGGCCCGGCGCATGGCCGGCCAGGAAAGCGCCCCGGTGGTGGAACCGGCCGCCGACGACAAGCGCTTCCGCGACGAAGCCTGGTCGGAGAACGCCGTGTTCGACTACATGAAGCAGTCCTACCTGCTTTCGGCCAACTGGATTCAGGGCCTGATGGGCGGCGTCGAGGGCCTCGACAAGAAGACCAAGCACCAGCTCGACTTCTACACCAAGCTTTATGTCGATGCCCTGTCGCCGACCAATTTCGCGGCAACCAACCCCGAGGTCCTGCGCGCCACGGCCGAGACCAAGGGCGAGAACCTGGTCAAGGGCCTGAAGAACCTCCTGGAGGATTTTGAGCGCGGCAAGGGCAAGCTGGCGATCAAGATGGTCGACCGCGACGCCTTCGAGGTCGGCGGCAACCTTGCCGTCACGCCCGGCAAGGTGGTGTTCCAGAACGACCTGATGCAGCTCATCCAGTACACGCCGACGACCCAGAAGGTGCACAAGCGGCCGTTGCTGATCGTGCCGCCCTGGATCAACAAGTACTACATCCTCGATCTCAAGCCGGCGAACTCGTTCATCCGCTGGGTCGTCGAGCAGGGCTACACCGTGTTCGTGGTCTCCTGGGTCAATCCCGATGGCGAGATGGCCAAGAAGACCTTCGAGGACTACATGCTCGAAGGCCCGGTCGCCGTACTCGGCGCGATCGAGCAGGCCACGGGCGAGAAGAAGATCAACGCCGTGGGCTATTGCATCGGCGGCACGCTGCTTGCGGCGACCCTGGCCTATCTGGCGGCGCGCAAGGATGACCGCGTCGCGGCCGCGACCTTCCTGACCACGCTGGTCGACTTCGAGCAGGTCGGCGATGTCGGCGTCTTCATCGACGAGGCCCAGGTCCAGGCGATCGAGGAGATGATGAACAAGCGCGGCTTTCTCGACGGCTCGGAGATGTCGGCGACCTTCAACACCCTGCGCGCCAACGACCTGGTGTGGTCCTTCGTGATCAACAACTACCTGCTGGGCAAGGAGCCCTTCCCCTTCGACATCCTCTACTGGAACGGCGATTCCACGCGCATGCCCGCGGTGATGCACAGCCAGTACCTGCGCCACATGTACCTGGAGAACGCCCTGTCGAAGCCAGGCGGCATCACGCTGGGCGGTGCGGCACTCGACCTGCGCAAGATCAAGCAGCCGACCTACATTCTCTCGACCCGCGAGGACCACATCGCGCCCTGGGAATCGACCTACCGGGCGACCCAGTTCTACGCCGGCGACGTCACCTTCACGCTGGCGATGTCGGGCCATGTCGCGGGCGTGGTCAATCCGCCCGCCAAGGGCAAGTACGGCTACTGGACCAACGACAGCCTGCCGCCTTCGAGCGCCGACTGGCTTGCCGGGGCGGAAAAACACGACGGTTCGTGGTGGCCCCACTGGGAAGCCTGGCTGAAGCAGCATGCCGGCGCCATGGTGGCGGCCCGGATGCCCGGCAAGGGCGGCAAGCTCAAGGCGATCGAGGATGCCCCCGGCAGCTACGTCAAGGCCCAATTGCGCGAGCCTGCCTGACCCCTGGCGCATGACACGGGCATCGGGTTCCGCTTGATCGGGAGGCCGTGCGCGAGGACGCTGGCGCCATGGTCAACGAACTCCTGCTCACCAGCCTGGTCGGCTTTGCCATCGTCGGCTCGATCACGCCCGGACCCAACAACCTGATGGTGATGGCCTCGGGCGCCGCCTACGGCTGGCGCGCCACGGTGCCCCACATCATGGGCATCATGATCGGCTTTGCCGTGATGACGGCGGCGATGAACTTGGGCCTGGGTTCCCTGCTGGCCGGGGTGCCGGCGCTGGTCTGGGTGGTCAAGACCGGCGGCGCCCTCTGGCTGCTCTGGCTCGCCTTCCAGCTTGCCCGCGCCGCCCTGCGCCCGGCCGCGAACAGGGGCGAGGCACGCGCCGGCGGACGCCCCATGCGCTTCCACGAGGCGGTGCTGTTCCAGTGGATCAACCCCAAGGCCTGGGCGATGGCGCTTGCCGCAGCCGGCGCCTATGCCCAGCTCACGCCGTCGCTGTGGAGCCGCACGGCGCTGATCGTGACGATCTTTGCCCTGTGCTCGCCCGTGGCTAACGGCGTCTGGGTGACCATGGGCGAGGCCCTCCACCGCCTGCTCAGCGGCCCCAGGGCGGGACGCGCGTTCGGCCTGATGATGGCAGCCCTGCTGGCGGCCACGGCCGTCTCCATCTTCCTTGCCTCGCCCGAGATCGCGCCGCCGGCGTGAGGCCTGCAACTCAGCGCGAGACGACGATCACAGGATGCCGCAGGTCGTTGTTGTCGATCACGATGTCGGCCGCGGCGCGGGGATCGACCTCGTCGCGGTAGAGACGGTGTCCGGGGAGGTAACGGGCTTCCTGGAGACGGCGCAGCTCGAGGGAATCGCCGCCGCGCGCCAGGGCACGACGCGTCGACTCCTCTTCGGCAATCTCCAGATGGATCGCCAGGTCCCAGCAGCCGGCAAGTTCGGGCCGCAGCAGGAAGACACCGTCGACCAGCACGATGCCGCCTGCGGGCACGACGACGGGAGGGGCCGCGACCGGGCGGTCGCTGGCAAGGTCAAAGGCTCGGGTGCGTACCAGCACGGGCGAGAGGCCGCTTGCCAGAGGATCCAGCAGCAGCGCCCGCAGCGCCGCGTAGCCGAAGCTGTCCCGGTAGTAGCCCTTGGCGGAATAGCGGCCGCGCGCGTGACGCTGCGCCCTGGGCAACTCGAAGTCGTCGACACTGGCGCGCACCACGGCGACGCCGCGGGTCTGCAGCGGCGCAACCAGGGCATCGGCAAAGGTCGTCTTGCCCGCGGCATCAGGGCCGTCGATCGCGACGGCGGCAGGCCTGGCGCACCCCAGGCCCAGGATGCGCCCGCAGACCTCCGCGATGACCGCCTCCCGGCTCACAGCGCGGCGATCGCCTCGCGGTAGGCCTGGCCGTGGGCGACGTAGCCTGCGACCGTGCGCAGGAAGTCGTCCTGGTCGGCCTGCGACAGGTCGCGCATGTGGCGCGCGGGGCTTCCGGCCCACAGCGCGCCCGAGGGCACGGTCTTGCCCGGCGTCACCAGGGCGCCGGCAGCGACCATGGCGCCGGTCTCGACCACGGCCCTGTCCATCACCGTGGCACGCATGCCGACGAAGCTGCGGTCCTGGAGGGTGCAGGCATGGATCAGGCAGTGGTGGCCGATGGTCACCTCGTCGCCGATCCAGGTCGGACCGTCGTTGCTGGAGACGTGGATCACCGTGAGGTCCTGGACATTGGTGCGCGCGCCGATGCGGATCGGCGCGACATCGCCGCGGATGACGCAGCCCGGCAGGATGACGCTCTGCGACCCGATCTCGACATCGCCCGAGACGAAGACGCCCGGCGCAACGAAGGCATCCTGCGCGATGCGCGGCCAGACCCCCTTGTAGGGAACGATGATCGGACCGGGCACGCTCACGGGAAGACCGCCACCTGTGGCAGGCCCATGGTCTCCTCGAAGCCGGCCATGACGTTGAGGTTCTGCAGGGCCTGGCCCGAGGCGCCCTTGACCAGGTTGTCGAGCGCGGAGACCAGGATCGCCCGGCCCGGGATGCGGTCGGCAAAGACGCCCATCAGGCAGAGGTTGGAACCCCGCACATGGCGCGTCGCCGGCGCCTCGCCCCGGGGCACCAGGCGGGCGAAGGGTTCGCCGTCATAGGCCTCGGCGATCGCGCCGCGCAGGTCCTCGGCGGAAACGCCAGGCTTCATGCGCACGTAGGTGGTCGCCAGGATGCCGCGGTTCATCGGCATCAGGTGGGGCGTGAAGTTCACCGTGATCGCCGTGCCGGCGGCCTCGGAGAGCTCCTGCTCGATCTCGGGCGTGTGGCGATGGCTGGCGATGCCGTAGGCGTGGATGCCCTCGGAGACCTCGGTGTGGAGGATACCCTCCTTGGCCGCGCGGCCGGCACCGCTGACGCCCGACTTGGCGTCGATGATGATGTCACCGGTCTCGATCAGGCCGCCGGCCAGGCAGGGAATGAGCGGCAGTTCGGCTGCGGTCGTGTAGCAGCCGGGGTTGGCGACCAGCCGCGCCGCCTTCACCTGGGCCCGCTTGACCTCGGTCAGGCCATAGACGGCGCTGGCCTGGAGCTCCATGGCGCGATGCTCGTGGCCGTACCACTGGGCATAGGTAGCACCGTCGTAGAGCCGGAAATCGGCCGAGAGGTCGACGACCTTGAGATGTCCGGGCAGGCCAGCGATGACCTCCTGCGTGGTGCCGTGGGGCAGGCAGCAGAACACCGCGTCGATGCCTCTCCAGTCGAGCCCATCGATGGCGACAAGATCGGGCAGGTCGAGGTGGGCCAGATGCGGGAAGACCGCGCCCATCGGCTCGCCGGCGCGGCGGTCGGCGGTCAGCGCGGCGATGCGGATGCCGTCATGGGTGACCAGCAGCCGGATCAGCTCGGCGCCGGTGTAACCGCTGGCGCCAAGCACCGCGACGTTGAGTTTTCCGTTGGCGTTCATGGTCTTCCTCCCGTCGGCGCCGCGCGACCGGCGCGCTGGATCGCCCCGTCATCCTGGCCCGGAGCGGGGCACAAACAAAAGGGGCCGGACAATGCTGCCCGGCCCCTGGTGCCGCAAGACTGTTGCGACCGGATCAGCGCTTGGAGAACTGGAAGCTGCGGCGGGCCTTGCGGCGGCCGTACTTCTTGCGCTCGACGACGCGCGGGTCGCGGGTCAGGAAGCCTTCCTTCTTGAGCGGCGCGCGAAGGGCCGGCTCGTAGTAGGTCAGGGCCTTGGAGATGCCGTGGCGCACGGCGCCGGCCTGGCCCGAAAGGCCACCGCCCTTGACCGTGCAGAAGACGTCGTACTGGTCGACGCGGCCGGCAACCTGGAAGGGCTGGTTGAGGATCAGGCGCCAGGTCGGACGGGTGAAATACTGGTCGAGCTCGCGGCCGTTCACGATGACGCGGCCGGCGCCGGGCTTGATCCAGACGCGGGCGACCGCGTCCTTGCGCTTGCCCGTGGCATAGGAACGGCCCTGCTTGTCGATCTGCGGCTCGGGCAGGACGACCGGCTGCGCAACGGCAACGGGCGCGCCTTCGGCGGCGGCGGTGGCTTCGGCGAAAGACTCGGTCATGGCCATGATCAGGCGGCCCTCTTGTTCTTGACGTTGCGCGTGGCGAGGTCGAGGACCTCGGGCTGCTGGGCCTCGTGGGGATGCTCGGGTCCGGCGTAGATCTTCAGCTTCTTCATGACCTGGCGGCCCAGGGGGCTGCGCGTGATCATGCGCTCGACCGCCTTCTCGATGACACGCTCGGGGTAGTTGCCCTCGAGCCGCTGGGCCAGCGTGCGGCCCTTGATGCCGCCGGGCCAGCCGGTGTGCCAGTAGAAGGACTCGCCGTCCTTCTTGTTGCCGGTCAGGTGGACCTTCTCGGCGTTGACGACGATGACGAAGTCACCGGTGTCGACGTTGGGCGTGAAGGTGGTCTTGTGCTTGCCACGCAGGATGTTGGCAATCTGGGAGGCAATGCGCCCGAGAACCAGGTCCTCGGCGTCCACGACATACCACTTGCGCTCGACCTCGGCGGGTTTGGCGACGTAAGTCTTCATGAAGGTGTTCTCATTACTATAAGGGCCGCAATGCCATCGGCAGCCGCAGCCCAAGGGGCGCGGAACTTACCACAGGTTCGGGGCGTGTCAACGCCGACAAACAGGGTGCCAAGACATTGTCTCCCGAGGGCTGCCGGGCCCGATCGCCCCGGAGAATCAGCTTTTCCCGGCACGCGCCGGAAGGGCAGACTGGGCCATGCACAAACACCAAGGCAACGACGGCACCGTTCGGGCACTCCGATCCGTACTTTGCGCCATGATCGACCCCATCAACCAGCTTTTCCTGCATTCCCGCATGTTGCGTGCCTGGGGCCACAGCCTGGGCATGGCACGCGACAGGGAGTGGATCGAGAAGATGCGCCGGACGGGCCAGCTTGCGGCGGCGCTCCACCGTCACGGGGCCAGCCCGGCCAGCCGGGAGACCCGCGATCTGGCCATCGGGCACGCTCCTGCAGCGATTCTAGCCGCAGATGCCGCACAGACACGGTGGTTCGTTTCGGTGGTCGAGGACGCCATGGCCGACTGCCAAGGGGAGGACCGCGCGCTCCTGGAGCGGATTGCCGCCGCCGAACGTGACGATCTGGCGCGGCTGGAGCGCTGGTCGTCAGGCCCGGAGGCCCGCGAGGCGCCGCGCAACGCCAAGTTCCTGCTGCCCAAGCCCGGCGGCGCCGAAACCGCCATCGCGACGATCAACGCCGTGCTGCCCACCCTGGCGTCCTCGGTCAGCCAAGTCTTTCATCACAGCCTGATCTTCCGGCACCAGGGGGAAAACCCCCTTGCCGAGCGCGAGCTCGAACAGGCGCTGGTCATGATGTACCGCAGCGAGGCCCTGCTGGAGCGGCTGCTCGACCTGGGCGGCATACCCGAGGGCCGCGGCCACGGCATGCTGAGCATCGGCGAGGGTCCGCGTGGCTCCGACGAAGCCGCCGTCGCCACCATGGATGCGATCCTTTCGGCCCTGCAGTCGGCCCGGCAGCCGGTCAGCGGCAGCGTCGATCCGACCAGCCACACGCTGCTGGATGGCATCGCACGCGCCCTGCGGGACGAGCGCGCCGAAATTGCCGCACGCCTTGCCGTCCGAGGGTAGAGGGGCCACCTTGCCGACATGAACGAAGCCATCCTTCTGCGTGCAGACCGCGACAAGGTCGCGCACCTCACCCTCAACCGGCCGGCCCAGCGCAATGCGCTGTCGGTTGGCCTGATGACGGTCCTGCAGGAGGCGCTCGGCGCCATCGCGCGAGATCCGGGCGTCCATGTCGTGGTGATCCGCGGCGCGGGGCCGGGCTTCTGCGCCGGCCACGACCTCAAGGAAATCCGCGCCCATCCCGGCCGCGAGCACTACGACGCCCTGTTTGCCCAGTGCAGCGCCCTGATGACGTCGATCGTCACCCTGCCCAAGCCGGTGATCGCCCGCGTCCACGGCATCGCCACGGCCGCGGGCTGCCAGCTCGTCGCCACCTGCGACCTGGCGATCGCGGCCGATACCGCCCGTTTCTCCACGCCCGGGGTCAACATCGGCCTGTTCTGCTCGACGCCCATGGTGGCGCTGTCGCGCAACGTGGCGCCCAAACACGCCATGGAGATGCTGCTGACGGGCGACATGATCGACGCCCCGGCGGCCGAACGCATCGGCCTGGTCAACGCGGTGGTGCCCGAGGCGGGTCTCGACGATGCCGTGGCGGCGCTCGCGGCCAGGATCGCCTCCAAGTCGCCCCTGACCCTGCGGACCGGCAAGGAGGCCTTCTACCGCCAGCACGAGATGGGGCTGGAGGAGGCCTATGCCTACGCCAGCCGCGTGATGGCCGAAAACATGCTGTCGCGCGACGCCGAGGAGGGCATCGACGCCTTCATCGAGAAACGCACGCCGGTCTGGCGCGGGGAGTGACCATGGACCACGCCCGCTACGAGGACGCCTATATCCGCGACATCCTGCGGACCAGCCGCACCATCGCCATGGTCGGGGCCAGCCCCAACTGGGTGCGGCCCAGCTACTTCGCCATGAAGTACCTGATCGGCAAGGGCTACCGGGTGATCCCGGTCAATCCGGTCGCGGCCGGACAGGAGATCCTGGGCGAGACGGTCTACGCCAGCCTGGCCGAGGTGCCCGGCCCCTTCCAGATGGTCGACATCTTCCGCAATTCCGAGGCGGCCGGCGCCATCGTCGACGCGGCGATCGCCTGCAAGGACGAGAAGGGTATCGCGACGATCTGGATGCAGCTCGGCGTCGTCAATCCGGAAGCGGCCGCCCGCGCCGAGGCCGCGGGATTGCGGGTGGTGATGGACCGCTGCCCCAAGATCGAATACGGCCGGCTCTCGGGCGAACTCTCCTGGGGCGGCATCAATTCGGGCATCATCTCGTCCAAGGCGCTGAAGGTATGAACCGTTCCGGCATCCTGCGGGCCGGCATCCTGCTGGCCGCCGCCCTGCTGCTGTCGGCCTGCGTCGAGATTGACTGGCACCGCACGGGCCAGCTCTGGCTGGGTTCGCTGTGCGACGGCGTCAGCCACTGCAGCTACGACGCCGACGGCGACCCCCATACGCGCTGGTGAACGACATGAGCGAACGCAACGACGACTACGGCCTGGAGACGCGCGCCGTGCATGCCGGCGCCCGGCCCGACGCCACGACGGGGGCACGTGCGACGCCGATCTACCAGACCACGAGCTACGTCTTCGACGACGTCGACCATGCCGCCTCGCTCTTCAACCTGCAGACCTTCGGCTACATCTATTCGCGCCTGACCAACCCGACGGTGGCGGTGCTGGAGGAGCGCATCGCCAACCTGGAGGACGGCCGCGCCGCGGTCGCCTGCGCCAGCGGCCATGCCGCGCAGTTCCTCGCCTTCTTCACCCTGCTGGAGCCGGGCGACCACATCGTCGCCTCGCGTTACCTCTACGGCGGTTCGGTGACGCAGTTCACCAAGTCCTTCGCCAAGCTGGGCTGGCACGCGACACTGGTCGAGCCGGGCGATGCCGCGGCGGTCGAGGCCGCCATCGGGCCGACGACCAAGGCGATCTTCGTCGAGGCGCTGGCCAATCCGGGCGGCATCGTGGTCGACCTGGAGATGCTGGCCGCCATCGCGCGCGCCCACCGGATTCCACTGGTCGTCGACAACACCATGGCGACGCCCTGGCTCATCCAGCCGATCCACTGGGGCGCCGACATCGTCATCCACTCGGCGACCAAGTTCATCGGCGGCCACGGCAACAGCATGGGCGGCGTAGTGGTCGAGAGCGGCAAGTTCGACTGGTTCGCCAGCGGCAAGTTCCCCGGCATGACGGAACCGGAGCCGGCCTACCACGGCCTGTGCTTTGCCGAGTCGTTCGGCGATTTCGGCTTCACCATGAAGACCCGCGCCGTGGCGCTGCGCGACTTCGGACCGGCCCTGTCGCCGACCAATGCCTTCAACCTGATCACCGGCTGCGAGACCCTGCCCCTGCGCATGCAGCGCCATTGCGACAACGCCATGGAGGTGGCGCGTTTCCTGGAGGGCCATCCCAAGGTCGCCTGGGTGAGCTATGCCGGGCTGGAATCGAGCCCCTACCACGAGCTTGCGAAGAAATACCTGAGGAACGGCTTCGGCAGCGTCTTCACCTTCGGCGTCAAGGGCGGCTTCGATGCAGGCACGCGGGTCGTCGAGGCCTGCAACCTGTTCAGCCACCTCGCCAACATCGGCGACACGCGCAGCCTGATCATCCACCCCGCGAGCACCACGCACCGCCAGCTCAGCCCTGAGCAGCGGACCGCCTCGGGCGCCGGCGACGACACCATCCGCCTCTCCATCGGTATCGAGACGGCAGGCGACATCATCCGCGACCTCGACCGGTCGCTGGCCAAGGCCTGACGCCGGCGGGCCTGACGCCGGCGGACCTGCGCACGGCGATGGACGCGCCCGGCGCAAGGTTCTATTCGAAGCCGACCCATGGCACCCGATCCGCAACCTGCGCCCATCGTCACGCCCCGCCAGATCCTGATCGGCTTTGCGCTGGCCGGGCTGGTGGCGACGCTGTGGAGCGGCTGGATGGTCGTCTCGCGCATCGGGGCGACCTCGCACCTGCTGGTCTCGGACGTCGCGCTGCTGCGTTTTGCCGGGGCCGGGCTGCTGACCCTGCCCGTCTTCATCGCCCGGCGCGCCGAGATCGCACGGGCGGGCTGGCGCGCCGTGCTGGTGCTCTCGATCATGGGCGGGGCGCCCTACAGCGTGATCTCGGTGGGCGGCATGGTCTTTGCGCCCACGGCCCAGGGCGCCGTCGTCATTCCGGGCGCGCTGGCGCTGTTTGCCACCCTGATCGGCTGGGCCTGGCTCAAGGACCGGCCGGCGCGCGACCGCTGGATCGGGCTGGCCCTGGTCGCCCTGGCGCTTGCCCTGATCGGCATCGAGGGCGCCCATACCGGCACCTGGCAGGGCTACGCGCTGTTCCTGCTGGCCGGCGTCATGTGGGCGGCGTTCACGGTGGGGACGCGCTTCTGGGGGCTGCGGCCGCTGACCAACGTCGCGGTCATCTCGGTGACCTCGCTAGCCTGGTACGTGCCGCTGGTGCTGGCCTTCGATCCCACGGCGATCTTCACCGCGCCCTGGCAGGAGCCGGCCCTGCAGCTGTGGTACCAGGGCCTGATGGCGGGCGTGCTGGCGCCGATCATGTACACCCGCGCGATCCAGACCATCGGGCCGCAGCGGGCCGCCCTGGTCATGGTCATGGTGCCCGTGCTGGCAACCCTGATGGCCTGGCTCCTGCTCGACGAGGCGCCGGGGCCGCTGACGATCGCCGGCATGATCCTAGTGCTGCCGGGACTGGCCTTTGCCGCCGGCGCCTTCGCACGGCGGCGCTGAACAACCTTCAGCGGCAGGCGCCGACCGAACCCTGGGCGCAGGTCTTGACGCCGTCGGTCCAGATCGCCCCGGAAAGGTCGGCCCCGGTGAAATCGGCCCTGCTGAGGTTGGCGCCGGAGAAGTCGACGTCGATCAGGGTGGCAAAGAGGAAGCTGACGTTGCGCGCCTGCACGCCACGCATCGAGGCGCCGGTGAGATCGGCGCGGTCGAGCCGGGCGTCGGTCAGCGAGGCGCCGTCGAAGCTCGCCCCGACCAGCGTCGCCTCGACGAAACGCACCCTGTAGCCGTCGACTGCAGAGAGATCGGCATCGCTGAAGTCGCTGTTGCTGAGCGAGGCGTTGCGCAGGTTGGCGCCGGGCAGTTCGGCACCGGGAAAGTTCGACCCCGAGAGGTTGCAGCTGCGCCAGTTGACGCCGGCGCGCGGCAGGTCGTTGCAGTCAGCCAGGGCAGGCTTGCCTGCAAGGACGACGACGGCCAGGACAAGGACGCTGGCGACGGTTCGAATCTTCATGGCGCCATTACCGCACCGCATCAAGGCAGAGGCAAGGCGCATCAGGGCGGCAGGACGCAGCCGCGGCAGGGTCCCTGCCCCAGGCGCACGCCGTTGCGCCAGGCTCCGGGCTGCACCCAGTCGCCGCGCCACAGGCCGCGGCCGGCGAGACGGGCCTCGACCTGGGCGGAATGCATGGCATTGCTGAAGAAGGCGCTGGTCGTGGCAAAGCCGCTGCGCGCGACTTCAGCGTTGATGTCGGTCTCGCCGTCGCGGCAGAGCGCTTCCAGCTCGCCCCGGCCATCGGAACCGCAGGGCGTGCAGGACAAGCCGCGGCCGTCCAGCAGGGCCTTCAGGGCGCTGCGTGCCTGACGGCCGCAGGACCAGGACCCCGAGGCATCGCGGCAATCCTGGAAGAGCTCGGGCGCCGACAGACTGAGCAGGTGGATCACGGTGCGGCTGCCGTCCGGGCCCACCAGTTCGAGGCTGTCGCCGTCGATCGCCGTGCCGGCGCCTTCCAGCGCGGCGCCCTCGCAGGCAGCCGCGACCGGATCCCAGAACGCGACGGCCGCGCCCGGCCCGGCGCCGGTCAGCGCCAGGACGAGGAGGACTGCGGTGCGTGCCTGGAGGCGGAAATCCATGGTTCGGGCCCATGGTGCTTGCAAGTGGGGTGGCTAGTCGGGTTCGAACCGACGACCTCCTGGACCACAACCAGGCGCTCTAACCAGCTGAGCTATAGCCACCATCGGACTTGCGTCGAGGGCGCGTCTGTACGATGAAGCCGCCCTCCGGGTCAACAATCACGAACGCCCGGCCCACCGCCAACCTGTCTTTACGGAGCGCACCTCATGCAGCTTGCCGCCAACATGGCCAACCTGGGTTCGGAAACCGCCTTTGCCATCCTCGCCCGGGCGACGCAGCTGATGCGCGAAGGCAAGGACATCATCAACCTCGGCATCGGCCAGCCCGACTTCAAGACGCCGCCCCATATCGTCGAGGCCGCGGTCAAGGCGCTGCACGACGGCCACCACGGCTACACCCCTGCCCCCGGCATCATGCCGCTGCGCGAGGCGGTCGCGGCCGATGTCCTGAAGTACCGCGGCGTCGAGGTTTCCCCCGAGCAGGTCATGGTCGTGCCCGGCGGCAAGATGACGATGTTCTTTGCCATCATGATGTTCGGCGAACCCGGCGCGGAGATCCTCTACCCCAACCCCGGCTTCCCGATCTACGAGTCGATGATCAAGTACACCGGCGCCAAGGCGGTGCCGATCGAGCTGCACGAGGACAAGGGTTTCTCCTTCAGCGCCGACGAGGTGATCGCCAACTTCAACGAGAACACCCGGCTGATCATCATCAACAGCCCGGCCAATCCCACGGGCGGCACGATCGACGACGACGAACTCGACAAGCTGGTCGCGGGCCTGGAGAAGTTCCCCAACATCGCGATCCTTTCGGACGAGATCTACTGCCGCCTGCTGTTCGACAACCGCCGCCACAAGAGCCTGCTGACCTACGAGTCGATCCGCGACCGGGTGATCCTGCTCGACGGCTGGTCCAAGACCTATGCCATGACCGGCTGGCGCGCCGGCTACGGCGTGTGGCCCAAGGAACTGGTGCCCCACATCGACAAGCTCATCGTCAACGCCAACTCGTGCACCAACGCGGCAACGCAGTTTGCCTGCATCGCCGCGCTGGAAGGCCCCCAGGACAGCGTCGAGATGATGCGCCAGGCCTTCGACGAGCGCCGCCACGTCATCCACAAGCTGCTCAACGAACTGCCGGGTTTCCGCTGCACGATGCCGGGCGGCGCCTTCTATGCCTTCCCCAACATCGAGGGCACCGGGCGCAGCGCCCGCGAACTGGGCACCGCGCTGCTCGAGGATTGCGGCGTCGCCGTCGTCCACGGCACCAGCTTCGGCGCCATGGGCGAGGGTTTCCTGCGCTTCTCCTACGCCGCCTCGACCGAGAACATCCGCGAGGCCTGCAAGCGCATCGGCAACTACCTCTCCTGAGCCTCATGGACCTGCTGCCCGATCCCGCCGCGCTCGCCGTCTTCATCGGCGCGAGCGCGGTGATTTCGGTGACGCCGGGTCCCGACACGACCTATGTCTTTGCCCGCGGCCTGGCCCAGGGCCGCGCCGCGGGCCTGGTCTCGGTCGCCGGCATCGCCACGGGGCTGGTGGTCCACACCACCCTGGTCGCCCTGGGCCTGGCCGTGGTGGTCGCGGGTTCGCCCTTCCTGTTCGACGTCCTGCGTTATGCCGGAGCGGCCTATCTGCTCTGGATGGGCCTGCGCATGATCGCGGCCGGCAACCGGCGCGAGGCGCGCAAGGCGCCGCGGCCGCTCACCTGGCGCGCGATCTACGTCCAGGGCCTGCTGGTCAACCTGCTCAACCCGAAGATTCTGCTGTTCTTCCTCGCCTTCCTGCCGCAGTTCGCCGATCCCGCGCACGGTCCCCTGGCGCTCCAGATCGTGGCCCTGGCCGCGATCCTGATCGGCTGCGGCCTGGTGGTGCTCTGCAGCATCGCCCTGGCCAGCGGCACCATGCGCACGGTGCTGGCGCGCCATCCCCTGTGGCAGCGCATCCAGGGCACCGCGACCGGGCTGATCATGATCGGCCTGGCCGCCCACCTGGCGCTGGCGACACGCCGCTGAGACTGTCGCAGAAACACCACATATCGTTGCAAGGATGTCACTGAACCGCCATAGTATCGGCAAGGACGTGACGACGGACACCGGCATGGCCCGGTTGCCTTGATTCAAGGGGGAACCTGCCCCCACCTGTTGCGTTGTCCATTCGCGTTTCCAAGGGGTACGCGTCTGTCATGTTGCAGAAATTCATCACTTCCGCCTGCACCGCCGCCCTCATCGGCTGCTTCGTGCTGCCCGCGCGGGCCGACGACGGCGCGGTCGTCACCAGCATGCTGGCGACGCTCTATGGCCCGGCCGGCGAGCAGCGCCACGATGAGGCCCTGCGCGATTTCTATGTCCGGGAAGACTACCTGCCGGTCTGGTGGCGCGATGGCGCCTGGACGCAGCAGGCGCGCGAAGCGCTGGGCGTGCTCGACCGGGCCCAGGACGCGGGGCTGAACCCGACACGCTACGGCGCGGTGATGCTCAAGAGTGCGATGGAACAGGACTTTGCCGCGGCCAGCGGCATCGACGCCATCGCCGATACCGAAATCGCCCTGACCGCCGCGCTGCTGGCCTACATCCGCGACAGCAAGAACGGCCTGGCCGATCCACTGGCCCTGGGCTGGCACTCGCGGCGACCGGAGGCGGTCGATGCCGCCGCGCTGCTTGCCGAGGGACTGCGCAGCGGCGCCCTGGCCGACTGGCTCGCCCACCTGGCGCCCGAGCGCGACGGCTACGCCGCGCTGCGTGAGCAGCTCGACCATTTCCGCGCCATGGCCCTGCTGCCCTGGCCCACGATCGACGGCGGCGAGAGCATCCATCCCGGCGACAGCGACACGCGCCTGCCTGAACTGCGCGCGCGCCTGGTCATGCTGGGCGACCTTGCCAGCGTGCCCGGCTGGTCGCTGCATGATGTCGCGCGTTTCACCCATGACGAACCCACGGTCGCCGCGGTCGAGCGCTTCCAGCGCCGCCACGGGCTCGAGACGGACGGCATCGTCGGCAGCCGCACGCTGGCCCAGATCAACGTCTCGCCGGGCGAGCGTGCCGGCACGATCGTCGCCAACCTGGAAAAGCTGCGCTGGATGCCCGCCAGCGAACGCCAGCCGGGCCGCCATGTCGAAGTCAACGTCGCGGGTTTTGAACTCGTGGCCTACGAGGACGGGCAGCCGGTGCTCAACATGCCGGTCATCGTGGGCGAGGCCCAGCACCCCACCCCGATCATCAGCGACCGCATCGTCAACCTGAAGTTCGCGCCCAACTGGACCGTGCCGTTCAAGATCACCAAGAACGAACTGCTGCCCAAGATCCAGGCCGATCCGACCTGGCTGGCGGCCAACGACTACATCCTGATCAGCGACTGGGGCCGCGGCTTCGAGATCGACCCGATGGCGATCGACTGGTCGCGCGAGACACCGCAGACCTGGAGCTACATGCTCCAGCAGAAACCCGGCCCCTACAGTGCCCTGGGCCTGATCCGCTTCTCCCTGACCAATCCCCAGGACATCTACCTGCACGACACCGGCTCGCGGAACCTGTTCGCCCGGGCCAATCGCGGCCTCTCTCACGGCTGCGTGCGCGTGGGCGATCCCCTGGCGCTGGCCGGTTTCGTGCTGGAAGGCGAAAGCCAGCCCTGGGACAGGGAGCGGATCGAGGCGGCCATGCACGCCGAGGACACCGACTATCACCGCCTGGAAGCGGCGGTGCCCGTCGATTTCTTCTATGTCACGGCCTGGGTCGACGGTGACGGCCACATGCAGTTCCGTCGCGACCTCTACGGCCTGGATGCCATGGTCCTTGCCGCCCTGGAGGCGGCGTCCGAACCGGTCATCGACCTGCCGCTGCTGCTGGGCGCCGAAGACCATCCGGCTCCCGAGGACGTCGCCCTCTCCGGCAGCGTTGATGCCGACTTGCCACTCTGAGGCCGTTTCCGGGGCCGTTTCGTAGCGTTCGAGCCACACAATTCGTGTTTTGTTCTGTTGCATGATGGCTGCTTTACGCATCCGTCCCCGGTTGGTATCCACCCTGTCCAACGATACGAAACGACGGGGATTCGGGGATGCTGGATGCGACGGGGAAGCGTGCGGTCGCGCGCGATCGACGGGGTTTTCTGAAGCTTGTGACGGGTGCGGGGCTTGTTGCCGCCTCGGGCCTTGCGATGAACTCGACACGCGCCTTCGCCGACCTGCCGCCGCTGCCCGGCCTGCGCCCCGAACCGCCCGCCGAACTCTCCATGGACGTGCGCGAACTGGCCTTCGAGGCCGCCCACACCGGCGAGAAGCTGACCGTTCCCTATTTCGACAATGGCCGGTACGTCCGTGACGCCCTGCAGGCGGTCAAGCACATCATGCGCGACCACCGCAACGACCAGGAACACGACATCGATCCGGCGCTGCTCGACGTTCTGACGGTGCTGCGAGAGCGCCTCGGCACGACCTCGCCGGTAACCATCGTCTCGGCCTATCGCTCGCCCGAGACCAACGCGATGCTGGCCGCCCAGAACGGCGGCGTCGCCAAGAACAGCTACCACCTGCGCGGTCAGGCGATCGACATCCGCATGGACGACCGCACCACCCGCGAGATCTTCCAGGTCGCGCTGAACATGCAGGCCGGCGGCACCAGCCGTTACGGCCGGTCGGACTTCGTGCACATCGATACCGGGCCGGTACGCACCTGGTAGGCGCCCGCTGGCTGGTGCTCAGGCCGTCCCGGCGAAGCGCCGGGCCAGGCGCGCCGCGGCTTCGTCGAGGATCGCGTCCTGCTTGCAGAAGCAGAACCGGGCGAGATGGGTCGGGCCGCCGGGCTCGCGGTAGAAGGCGCTGACCGGCACCGCCGTGACCCCGGCCTCGACCGTGATCAGGCGGCAGAAGTCCTCGTCGCTGCCCGCGAAGCCCAGGGGCCGGAAATCGGCGCTGACGAAATAGGTGCCTTCCGAGGGCAGCACGACCATTCCGGCCCTGGCCAGGCCCGCCGACAGCCGATCGCGCTTGGCCTGCATGGCGCCCGCCAGCCCGGTGAAGTAGCCGTCCTCCTTGGCAAGGCCGAAGGCAACCGCCTTCTGCAGGCCGGGCGGCGTCGTGAAGGTCATGAACTGGTGGGTCTTGACCACCGGGGCGAGCAACGCGGCATCGCCCACGACCCAGCCGACCTTCCAGCCCGTGAGCGAGAAGATCTTGCCGGCCGAGCCGATGCGCAGGGTGCGCTCGCGCATGCCCGGCAGGGTCGCCATGGGAACGTGGGGCTGCCCGTCGAAGGCAAGGTGCTCGTAGACCTCGTCGCACAGGCAGACGACATCGTGGGCGATGCACAGCCGGGCGATGGTCTCGAGCTCCTCGCGGCGGATGATGCGCGAAGCCGGGTTCATCGGCGAGTTGATCAGGATGAGGCGTGTGCGTGCGTTGAACGCCGCCTCCAGGCGCTCGACCGGCAGGCGCCATTCGGGCGGATCGAGGCGGACGTAGCGCGGCACCGCGCCGGCGCGGGCCACCATGGGCGCGTAACTGTCGTAGAGCGGTTCGAGCAGGATGACCTCGTCGCCCGGGTTGAGCAGGCCCATCAGGCAGTCGGCCAGCGCCTCGGTGGCCCCGGAGGTGACGACGATCTCGCTCTGCCAGTCGTAGTCGAGGCCGTAGAAGCGGCGGCCGTGGGCGGCGATGGCCTGGCGCAGTTCGGGCAGGCCGGCCATGGGCGGGTACTGGTTGGGACCCTTCATCAGGGCATCGGCGGCGGCCTGGCGGACATCGGCGGGGCCGTCCTCGTCGGGGAAGCCCTGGCCGAGGTTGATCGAGCCGTGTTCGATGGCAAGGCGCGACATGACCTCGAACACCGTCGTGCCGAGCGCCGCCATGGTCTGGTTGGCCGGTTTCATGCTTTTCTCCCCTGCGCCGGCGCGACATTGCCGGAGGCGCGGGGACGGGGCAACGGCTGTCACGGCCGAGACGGGGATAAGCCATGGCGGCCATCAGCGAAACCGACCTCTACGGCCCGGTGAAGGCCTTCCTGGAAGGCCAGGGCTATGCCGTGAAGGGCGAGATCGGCCGCTGCGACGTCGTCGCCGTGTCGGAGGGCGCCGATCCCGTGATCGTCGAGCTCAAGACCACCTTCAGCCTGCCGCTGGTCTTCCAGGGCCTGCAGCGCCAGTCGGTCAGCGACCTGGTCTACCTCGCCGTGCCGGCGACCGGCGGCGGGCTGTGGAAACGCCAGCGCCGCGACATCGTCAAGCTCTGCCGCCTGCTCGGCCTGGGCCTGATGGCCGTCGACCCGGGCACCGGCCATGTCGAGGTCCATCTCGACCCCGCCCCCTACCAGCCGCGCAAGCAGCCCAGGGCAAGGCAACGCCTGCTCGGCGAGTTCCAGCGCCGGGTCGGCGATCCGACCATGGGCGGAGGACGCGGCAGACCGGTGATGACCGCCTACCGCCAGGACGCCCTGCGCTGCGCCCGCCATCTTGCCGCCGCCGGCCCCATGGGGCCTGCCGCCCTGCGCGACGCCACGGGCGTGGCGCGCACCGGAACGATCCTGCGCGACGACGTCTATGGCTGGTTCGAACGGGTGGAACGCGGCGTCTACCGCATCACGCCGGCGGGTCGGGCAGCGCTGGAGACCTTTGCCGACGCCCTGGCCGCGCTCGACGGCGAGCACCCCGGCTGCCCCGAGCACAATCGTTGAGCAACTGCCTGTTTCTTGAGCACAAATTGCTTAGAAGATGCATCATGATTTTGCCGTAACATCATGATTTAGCGTCTTTCGTCATCCACACTTCAACTGGCACGCGTCCTGCTCATACGCGCGTGTGTATCGGGGATCGTCATGAAGAAAATCGAAGCCATCATCAAGCCGTTCAAGCTCGACGAGGTGAAGGAAGCCCTTCACGAAGTCGGCCTGCAGGGCCTGACCGTGACCGAAGCCAAGGGTTTCGGGCGCCAGAAGGGCCATACGGAACTCTACCGGGGCGCCGAATACGTCGTCGACTTCCTGCCCAAGGTGAAGATCGAACTGGTGGTGGACGACAACCTGGTCGACCGCGCCGTCCAGGCGATCCAGGACGCCGCCCGTACCGGCCGCATCGGCGATGGCAAGATCTTCATCCTGCCGGTGGAGGATGTCATCCGCATCCGTACCGGCGAACGCGGCCCCGACGCCGTCTAGAGCCCGTCCGGCCCCCGCGCCGAGGGGCCACGAGCGTTTCCGTTCCAATCAAGGAGAACCCCTGTGTCCGACGCCGAAGCCGTTCTGAAGAAAATCCGGGATGAAGAGATTCCCTACGTCGACCTGCGTTTCACCGACGCCAAGGGCAAGTGGCAGCACCTGACCATGGCCGCCCGCATGATCGAAGAGGACACCTTCGCCGACGGCATCATGTTCGACGGCTCCTCGATCGCCGGCTGGAAGGCGATCAACGAGTCCGACATGATCCTGATGCCCGACGCCAGCTCCGCCGTGATGGACCCCTTCGAGCCCCAGCCGACGCTGATCGTCAACTGCGATATCCTGGAGCCCTCGACCGGCCAGCCCTACACCCGCGACCCGCGCTCGACCGCCAAGCGCGCCCAGGCCTACCTGGCCTACAGCGGCATCGGCGACACCGCCTATTTCGGCCCCGAGCTGGAGTTTTTCGTCTTCGACAGCGTGCGGTTCTCCAACGATCCGCGCCACACCTTCTACCATCTCGATTCCTCGGAAGGCCCCTACAACGACGCGACCCACTACGAGGAGGGCAACCTTGCCCACCGGCCGCGCACCAAGGGCGGCTACTTCCCGGTCGCCCCGATGGATACCGCCAGCGAGATGCGCGGCGAGATGCTGACCGTGATGGCCGACATGGGCATCCCGATCGACAAGCACCACCATGAGGTCGCACCCGCCCAGCACGAACTGGGCATGACCTTCGGCACCCTGCTCGACTGCGCCGATTTCGTGCAGACCTACAAGTATGTCGTGCACCGGGTCGCCCACAGCTACGGGAAGACCGCGACCTTCATGCCCAAGCCCGTGATGGGCGACAACGGCTCGGGCATGCATGTCCACCAGTCGATCTGGCGCGACGGCAAGCCCCTGTTCGCGGGCAACGGTTACGCCGACCTCTCCGACACCGCGCTCTACTACATCGGCGGCATCATCAAGCACGCCAAGGCGCTGAACGCCTTCACCAACCCCTCGACCAACAGCTACAAGCGCCTGGTCCCGGGTTACGAGGCGCCGGTGCTGCTGGCCTACAGCTCGCGCAACCGTTCGGCCTCCTGCCGCATCCCGTTCGCGACCTCGCCCAAGGCCAAGCGTGTCGAGGTGCGTTTCCCCGATCCCACGGCCAACCCCTACTTCGCCTTCTCGGCGATGCTGATGGCCGGTCTCGACGGCATCGAGAACAAGATCCATCCCGGCGACGCGATGGACAAGAACCTCTACGACCTGCCGCCCGAGGAGCTGAAGGAAGTCCCGACCGTGTGCGGCAGCCTGCGCGAAGCGCTGCAGAGCCTGGACGCCGACCGCGAGTTCCTGAAGAAGGGCGAGGTCTTCACCGACGACCTGATCGACGCCTACATGGAACTGAAGTGGGAGGAGGTCATGCGCTTCGAGACCGCCACCCACCCGATCGAATACGACATGTACTACAGCGTCTGATCCTCCCATCAGAATGCTGACGAAAGGCGCGGATCCGCAAGGGTCCGCGCCTTTTTCGTTTGCGGGAGGCAGCCTCGATGCTGGACAACCGCGAGCGCCGCCTCCAAACATGGCGCCCTCCCGCAGGCGACGCGCCTGCCCTTCCACGACTGTGGTGCCATGACGACAGCCTCCGGCGACGCCCATGCCCTGACGCCCGCCCAGCGCCGGCGCGGCCTCACAGCCGTGCTGATGGGCATGACGGTGATCGGCATCAACGTCGGGCTGTTCAACCCGCTGATCGCGCTGAACCTGGAGAACCAGGGGGTCTCGACGACGTTCAACGGCATCAACGCGGCGATGCCCTATATCGCGGCGATCCTCTTTGCCCCGCTGGTGCCGCGCCTGGCCGCGCGGATGGGGCTGCTCGGCGTGCTGCTGCTGGCGGGTGTGATCGATGTCGCAGTGATCCTGGCATTCACGCTTTCGGCCGACATCTGGGTGTGGATGGGCCTGCGGTTCCTGATGGGCCTGGGCATGCTGTTCCACTGGGTCGGTAGCGAGATCTGGGTCAACGCGGCGGTGACCGACCGGAACCGGGGCAAGATCATCGGCCTCAACGGCGCGCTCTTCTCGGTCGGCATGGTCTGCGGCCCGCTGGTGCTGGGTTACATCGGTTCGTCGGGCAACCTGCCCTTTTATGTCAGCGCCGGGCTGATCTGCGCGGCCATGGCCCCGCTGCTGCTGGCCTTCGGCACCGCGCCGGACGCCGGCGGCAAACACCGCACCAACCTGCTGGCCGCGATCCGCCATGCGCCCACGCCGATGCTCTCGGCCTTCATCCAGGGCATCCTGTTCGTGGCGCTGTTCGTGCAGCTGCCGATCTACGGCCTGAGGAGCGGCCTGCCCGAGATCGAGGCGGTGACCCTGCTTTCGGCCCTGGTGGTCGGGGGCATCATCGCGCCGGTGCCGATCGGCTGGCTGGCCGACCACATGGACCGGCGCCTGCTGCTGATCGTCTGCGGCGCCGTCATGCTGGTCGCCGTGCTGCTGCTGCCGCTGGTCTTCCACAACACGTTGCTGGCCTGGTTCCTGCTGATGATCTGGGGCGGGGCGGGCGGCGGGCTCTATACCCTGGGGCTGGTACGCTTGGGCGAACTGTTCGGCCCGGCCCAGCTCGGCGCGGCGACCGCGGCCTTCGTCATGACCACCCACATCGGCTCGATCGCCGGCCCGGTCATGGCCGGTGTCGGCATGGACCTGTGGAATCCCGACGGATTCATCGTCGCCATGGCCGTGTCGGCCGCCGCCTTTGTCGGCTTTGGCACCTGGCGTTATCTCACCGTGCCCGACAGCGCCCGCCGCCGGAACCCGCCCGAACTGTCCCGGTAGGCCGCACCATCCTGGAGATGCGCCGCCGCCATCTCGCCAGGCTCGGGGCACCCCTTCGCCGGCGACCGCCCGGTCTGACCGGCGCCCTCAGACGGCAAAGTAGCGGTTGGCGGGCCGGGACAGGGCGCTGCCCAGGTCCGGGTCGATCAGCAGCACGTATAGCACACCGGTCACCGCCACCGCAGGGGCGGCCAGCACGAAGGAGACCAGGGCCTTCACGAAGCGCAGGACCAGTTCGACGACAAGGCCGGGTTCGGTGCCGATGACGGCGGCCGAGACCTCCAGCATCAGCAGTTCGCCCGCCAGGATCGGCAGGGTCACCAGGACCAGGGCGATGGCGATGCGCAGGGTGTTGCCTTCGGCCGCACGCCAGGCCCGCGCGATGTCGGCGCCCCGGTCGAGGGCGATTGCCGGCAGCACCATCACGGATCGGGCGACCACGATGGTCGCCACCACCGGGCCGATCAGCAACACGATGCCGCCGACCGCCTGGCCGGCGGCAAAGGCCTGGGCCGCGCCCGGCGCGGTCGCCAGCCCCATGAAGACGAGCCCGAGCAGGAAAAACGAGACCAGCATGTAGAGCAGTTCGCGCCGGCCCAGGCGCAGGTACCAGCGGCGGGGCGGCTCGGCGGCCGGCATCAGCTGCATGCGCTGCCAGGTGGTGGCGACCATGGTGCTGAGCGCGGTTGCCAGCAGCGCCAGCAGGATGAAGACGAACATCGCCTGAGGCGTCGTGACGATCTCGCCCTGGGCGTCGATGTAGGGCGCCTGGGGTTCCAGCAGCGCACCGGCCGCGGTCATCAGCAGGGCCGGCAGCCAGCCGATGCGCAGCAGCGCGTCGAAGCCGGCGGCGGTCGTCACGAAACCCTGGCGCACCACGGGCAGCGGCGCGATTCGGGGGCGGTTGGAGGATGGCTCGGTCATGGTAGGATGCCGCAGGGAACGACGGGCATCGCTTCCGAGCACGAGCGTGAATTCATACGTTGCATCATTTAACGCATCTATCCATAGGAAATAACTTCAACTTTCATGCTTTGCCGATGTCGACCGACGGGATCATGCGGCCCCGCCGGTTGCGGTTGCGCCGGTGCCGGGGCTGTCCCGCCGCAGGCCTGCATAACACAGGCCCAGCGCGGCACACTGCAGCGCCATGCCCAGGCCCATGACACCCGCCCAGAGGACCACCACCAGCAGCGAACAGAGGAAGAAGCCGGCCCCCGCCTCCCAAGGCGCGACCATCTCACGCATCAGCGCCATCATCTGCTCATGCATCCGGTCGGGAGCGGCGAAAAAGCCGGTATAGGCAAGGATCGCGGCCAGCGTCACCGCCTGCAGCACCATCGTCACGAACAGCCACGGCAGGCCGATCAGGCCGTAGATGGAGAAGATCCGCAGCGTGTTGCCGCGGCCCAGGCGCCATGCCGCCAGGGGATCGAGGCCGCCGCCGCTGGCGACTTGGGGCAGGTAGAGGGCGAACCGGCAGACCGCCAGGAACAGGGCCGTGAACAGGACGACCATGACGGCCTGGCCGCCATTGCCGATGGCCACCACGGCAGCCAGGGAAAGCGCAAAGGCCACGACACCGGCGATCGATGCCCCAATTCCGAAGATGATCATGGCGGCGATCATCTCGATTTCCGTCGCGCCGAAACGCGGCACCAGCCAGCGCCCGTTGCCGAGGTCGCCGAGGACGGCAAGACGCAGCCATGCCGTCAGGACAAGCACGGTCAGCAGCAGGAAGACGATCTGGCTCAGGACCTGGACCAGCACCATCAGGGCCCCGGGCTCCTGCATGCCCAGGGCCAGGGCCTCGACCTCGGCTTCGGAGAGCATGTCCCCGGTTGCCATCCGCTCCATCTCCGCAAGAAGTGTGTCCCAGACATCGGCGAGTTGCCACATGGCCAGCGCCTGGAACACCACCAGGATGACCAGGGCCGGAAAGGCCAGGCGCAGGAAGGTCAGCGGCTGGCCCAGCACCAGCCGGTAGCTCTCCAAGGTGGTCGTCCAGATCGGCAGGCGGGTCATGGCGAACTCGCCCCAGGAGCCGGCGGCAGCCGGCGTTCGAGCACGGCGACGCCGGAGGCGACGAGCATGATGGCCAGGACGCGCCAGAATACGCTGATCTCGTAGAGGACGTCCTGCAGCCAGGGCGTCCCGATGGCGACGTACAGCGGCCCGTTCACGGCCCAGGCGAGCAGCTTCGCGAGTGCCAACAGGGCGACAAGCGTCCCGGCCGTGCGCCACCAGCGCCCACGCAGGCGCGCCACGATCCGGCGCAGGCCAAGGGACTCGCCGAGGGCGATCGGCACGAACCCCAGGGCGAGCGGCAGCACCGGTGCCCAGGCGACAAGCGACAGCAGCACGAAGACGAGCCCCTGAACGCCAGGAAGATTGGCCGCCACGGTGATCAGGCCCGCGTTGCCGGCCTGAACGAACTCGAGCAGGAACAGCGCCTGCTCGACGAAGACGTGGCCGGCGCCCATGACCAGCGCGAGTGCCCATGCGCGCATGACCCGCCGGTTCAAGACGAGGCCGGAGAGCCAGCCAGCCGGCTCCAGGCCTGCCAGAACACGCAGCCAGCCGATCAACAGCATGGCTGCGAGGAGCGCGTGAACCGCGGCCGGGATCACCCAGATGACGGCGATCACGGCCTGCTGGAAGCCGGAGGGCGAGACGACGTCCAGCAGGTCGCGGTAGACCCACCCCATGCCGGCCCCAAGGCCCTCGTCGACGGCCCAGAACAGGAGGAGCGGCAGCGCCACGACCTTTGCAGCGTCCGGCAGCCGTACGAGCGCCGGGCGGAGCCTTGCAAGAATCCGCTCACTCGGGCTGACAAATGCGCGCTCTGTCATGTCCCCTCTCCCGTCATGGCACCGCGCTTCTGGCCATCTCGCGGCACCAACGGGCGACGGGTTGCCTCGTTGCGGGAAGCATCGCGCCCACGGCAGGCTCGGCCGCAGGCCAGGTGGTCACCGCCACGTCCATGGCACATGCATGTTGTCGGGATCAATCGCGCTTCCCCCTCAACCACCGATGGTGCCACGGGGTGTCGCCCACGTCGCCTCCCATGCATTACAATATCTGGCATGAGTCGGTCCGAGTCACCCCACCATCTGCTTGCCGTCACCGTTTTGTTCCCACTATAGTCCGCCCGCCATGAACGACCTTTTCGACACCCCCTCCAACGGCAAATCGAGCTACACCGCCAAGGACATCGAGGTCCTGGAGGGCCTGGAGCCTGTCCGCCGACGGCCTGCCATGTACATCGGCGGCACCGACGAGGGCGGCCTGCACCACCTCTTCGCCGAGGTCCTGGACAACGCCATGGACGAGGCCGTGGCGGGCCATGCCAGCCGCATCGAGGTCGAGATCGCCGCCGACGGCACCGTTACCGTGGCCGACAACGGGCGCGGCATCCCGACCGACCCGCACCCGAAATACAAGAAACTCTCGGCGCTGGAGGTCATCCTCACGACGCTGCATTCGGGCGGCAAGTTCTCCGGCAAGGTCTATGCGACCTCCGGCGGCCTGCACGGCGTCGGCGTCAGCGTCGTCAACGCGCTTTCGGACAAGCTGACGGTGGAGGTCGCGCGCGACAAGCGGCTGTGGCGCCAGAGCTACAGCCGGGGCAAGCCCACGACCAAGCTGCAGGACGCCGGCCAGGTCGCCAACCGGCGCGGCACCACGATCAGCTTCCATCCCGACCCCGAGATCTTCGGCCAGAGCGCGCGCATGCGCCCTGCCCGCCTGTTCCGCATGACGCGTTCCAAGGCCTATCTCTACCGGGGCGTGGAGATCCGCTGGCGCTGCGCCGAGGAATTGCTGAAGGACGCGGGCGAGACACCAACCGAGGCGGTCTTCCACTTCCCCGGCGGTCTGGGCGACTTCCTGGCCGCGACCCTGGAGAAACGGCCCACGGCAACGCCCAAGCCCTTCTTGGGTACCGCAGGCCTGGGCGACGAGGTCGGCAAGGTGGAATGGGCGATCGCCTGGCCGCTCGACGGCGAGGGCTTTTCCTCGACCTACTGCAACACGGTGCCCACGCCCGAGGGCGGCACCCACGAGGCAGGCATGCGCGCGGCCCTGACCAAGGGGCTGCGCGCCTACGGCGAGCGCGTCGGCAACAAGAAGGCCGACAAGATCACCGGCGAGGACGTCGCGGGTGGCGCCGGTATCCTGCTTTCGGTCTTCATCCGTGACCCGCAGTTCCAGGGGCAAACCAAGGAAAAACTTGTCAATACCGACGTTCAGCGTCAGGTCGAACAGGCCCTGCGCGACCATGTCGACCACTTCCTGACCGGCGACCCCGAGGGCGCCAACATGCTGCTCGAGCTGACCCTGGAGAAGGTCGAGGAGCGGCAGCGGCGCAAGGCCGAGAAGGACATCAAGCGCAAGGCGCCCGCCCGCCGGCTACGCCTGCCGGGCAAACTCGCCGACTGCACCCGTTCGGGCAGCAACGACACCGAGATCTTCCTGGTCGAGGGCGACAGCGCCGGCGGCTCGGCCAAGCAGGCGCGCGACCGCGAGACCCAGGCCGTGCTGCCCCTGCGCGGCAAGATCCTCAACGTCGCCAGCGCCTCGGACGACAAGAAACACGGCAACCAGGAGATCAAGGACCTGCTGCAGGCGCTGGGCTGCGGCACCGGCAAGAACTACCGCGAGGAGGATCTGCGCTACGACCGCGTCGTCATCATGACCGACGCCGACGTCGACGGCGCCCATATCGCAGCATTGCTGATGACCTTCTTCTACCGCGAACTGCCCGGCCTGATCGCCGACGGCCACCTCTACCTGGCGGTGCCGCCGCTCTACCGCCTGAGCCGGGGTGGCGACGTCGCCTATGCCCAGGACGACGCCCACAAGGACCGCCTGATGAAAGAACGCTTCAACGGCAGCAGCAAGGTGGAAATCAGCCGTTTCAAGGGCTTGGGCGAAATGCCTGTGGCGCAACTCAAGGCCACGACCATGTCGCCCAGGAGCCGCCAGATGCTGCGCATCGAGATCCCCGAGGGCCAGGAACGCCACACCCACGTCCAGATCGAGAACCTGATGGGGCGCAAGCCCGAACTGCGCCTGAAGTTCATCCAGGACCACGCCACCGAGGTCGAGGAACTGGACGTCTAGAGTGGATCGTCCTCACGTGGAACCGCGCGCGGTTCCACGTGAGGACGAGAATCCGAACTATCTCAATAAGTTTGAGCAGGGACGGCCGCGGATCACGGCTCCTGGGTGCACTGGGGATTGAACGACCTGAAGGCGCACCAGGTGGGATCCGGTTCGGGCGAGGGCTGGGTCTGGGCCGACGCCCCACCGCCGTCCTTCGTCGCCGGCGCGATGTAGGGCTGGAACTCGGGCGATCCCACCACGCCGTCTATGCCTGCCACCAGTTCGCGCAGGTCCTGCGTGATCTCCAGGCCGCAGACCCGGGAACAGATGCTCATCTCGTTGTCCCAGCCGCTGTTGAGCGCGACGCGCATATGGCCGCTCATCGCTTCGGCCAGGTCCCGGTCATAGGCGTTCTCGATGATGGCGAAATAGACACTCATCAGCCAGTCGGGGTCCCCCGGCACGCAGTCGCACAGGATCGTGTAGCCCAGGGGTCTGCCCATGTCGCCGGCTTCGGGGCGCTCCTGCGCGCGCGGCGTGGCCGTGGTTGCAAGCAGCAGGAACCCCGCAGCAAACAGGAACCTGCCGACCGCCTTGGCGGGTGGCAATCCTGCCGCAAGACATCCTGGAGGTGCACCCATCGGCTTTCCGCTTCTAAGAAGATTCAATAAAAAAACAATTACCCAATAATAACACGGTATTATCTAGATTTTATCACCTTTTACAGAAGGCCAATGCACCTTCATTCCGCGCCGGGCTTGCGGCAATCCGGCCGCGAGGGGCTGGCCCGGCAGATGGAGGTCGACCAGTTGTCGCCCGACCCCGCTGTCACATAGAGCGATTCGATGCCGCCGCCGGAGGAGGTATCGGCCTCTGCAGCGGGGGGCTGGTAGGCGGCCTCGACGGACTGGGCGGCAACGGTCTCGGCCTCCACCACCTCCTCCGGCTCCGCGGGCGCCGGCGCAACCGTTTCGGCCTGGGCTGGATCGGCGCCGTCCGCGGTTCCGGCGGCTTCCAGGGCCTCGGCATCGGCGGCGGGCTCAATTGCGACGGCGACCGGCACCTCGTCTTCGGCCGCCTCGGGCGCGGCGACGCCGGCGGCAGCCTCGACGGGCACGGTGGCTATCTCCCCGCCGGCGGCAACGACATCGTCCGCCACCGGTTCATCGGCCGGCGCCGGTCCCAGGAGCGCGCGCAGGGCCGCACCGTCGACCACACCGCCATCGGCCCGAGCCAGGGTTATCTGCAGCTCACGGGTGACCGGCTGATCGCAGATCCGCTTGCACAGGCTCATGTTGCGGTCCCAGCCGTCCATGAGCGCACCCTCGAGCGGGGCTGCAGCGCATCGGCATAACCCTGGCCGTAGGCATCGGCGAAGGCTGCACGGTAGGTTTCGATGATCCAGGCCTTTTCCCCCACCACGCAGCCGCAGTTGACCGTATAGGCCAGCAGCTTGCCCATGTTTTCGGCATCGGGCCGTTCGGCGGCAAGGACCGGGCGGCTGCAGGCAAGCAGCAGCAGGAGAGCGACAGCAAGGCGCATCATGGCGAGGTCCGGCATTGCGGATGGAAGGGCCTGAAGGCGCACCAGGAAGGAAGCGGGCTGGAAGCCGGAGCCTTGTCCTCCCGGGGCAGGCTGTAACCCGCCCCGTACCGGGTCAGAAAGTCGTCGTCGGGTTCTGCTTCGATCATCGCCAGGACCTCGCCCAGATAGAGCGTGTAGTCGTTGACGCAGACGTAACCCGAACAGACGCTTGCGGTGTTGCGGTAGAAACCGTCCATGGTCGGGCGCATGTAGCCGGCGGCGGTGTCGGCATAATCCGGGCCGGATTCCTCCACCATCATCGCGTAAAAGGCGACCTGCTGGTGGTCCGATTCATAGGGCAGGCATTCGCACATCAGGACGAAGCCGAGGAACTCCCCAAGGCGCTGTGGACTGACCGATTCCTGGGCATGCGCGCCGGTCTCGGTCAGCACCAGAAGCAGCCCCAGGACGTTGCATCTGGCGGTCGTGCGCATGCGGGGATTTTCACCGGGGTGGCGGGACAAGGCAAGAAGTCATGACGTCGCCCCTTCCTGCCCGTCCGGACGCCCCGATGGCGGTCCTGAACCGGCGTTTCAGCGGATCAGGGGCGAAAGGTCCCGGAAGGCGTCGGTGCCGGCCCGCTCCAGCCATTCGAACAGGACCATCTCGGCGTTGACGATCAGCGCCCCGTTCGCCCGCAGGCGGGCCAGGGCGAGTTCGCGGCTCTGGCCGGTCCGGCTGGACACCGCGTCGGCCACGATGGCGACGCCGTAACCCTCCCCCAGCAGGTCCAGTGCGGTCTGCAGCACGCAGACATGGGCCTCGACCCCGGCGAGCACGAAGCAGTCGCGCCCCAGGTCCCGCAGCGCGGCGCGGGCGGGATCCTCGGCAAAGGCCGAAAACGCCAGCTTGTCGTGGCATTCCCGCGGCCTCAGGGCCTCGTCGAAGGGCGCCACCAGGGCGCCCAGCCCCCTGGGATACTGGCGTGTCGCCAGGACCGGCACGTCGAGACGGCGGGCGGCCTGGAGCAGGATGGCGCAACGTTCCACGACACCTGGCCCGCCCTCGATCGCGGGCATCAGCCGTTCCTGCAGGTCGATCAGGACGAGGGCGCTGCGGCGGGCTTCCATGCGCATGGTTCGCGTTCCGGGCGGTTGGCGGGCGGACGGCCCCAGTCAACGCCCTTCGGACACTGCCTGTCGAGGCCCCTCCGGCGGGCTGCACACAACGCCCCGTCATGCGCTCTTGCGTTGACTATGGCGTCTGCGGCGGGTATCACGCGCGCACATGAAAGAACACAAGGCACACCGGCGCCTGCCGCGCTGGAGCACACCCACCGAATGACATTCGAAGATCTGGGCCTGAGCCCCGAAATTCTGGCGGCCGTCGAGAAGGCCGGTTACCGGGAACCCACGCCGATCCAGCGACAGGCCATCCCGATCGCGCTCCAGGGACGCGACCTGCTGGGATGCGCGCAGACCGGCACGGGCAAGACCGCGGCCTTCGTGCTGCCCATGATCGACATCCTGGCCGGCGGCCGCGCCAAGGCGCGCATGCCCCGGGCGCTGATCCTGTCGCCGACGCGCGAGCTGGCCCAGCAGACCATGGAGAACTTCGAGATCTACGCCGCCGATGTGGAGCTGACCCCCGCCCTGCTGATCGGCGGCAGCGACATGAAGAAGCAGGAACAGGCGCTCAACGGCAACATCGACGTGCTGATCGCCACGCCCGGCCGTCTGCTCGACATGGTCGAGCGCGGCCATGTCCTGATGATGGGCGTCAAGCACCTGATCATCGACGAGGCCGACCGCATGCTCGACATGGGGTTCATCCCCGATATCGAGAAGATCGTCGAACGCCTGCCGCCGCTGCGCCAGACCCTGATGTTCTCGGCAACGATGCCACGCGAGATCCGCAAGCTGGCCGAACGTTTCCTGCACAACCCGAAGGAAGTCACCGTGGCGCCGCCCGCCTCGCCGGCCGAGACGGTCGAGCAGGTCCTGGTCGCGGTCGCCAACGAGCGCGACAAGGGCAAGGCTCTGCGTTACCTGCTCGAGCACGAGCCGGTGACCTCCGCGATGATCTTCTCCAACCGGAAGAAGGACGTCGACAGCCTGCACCGCTCGCTCAAGCGCTACGGCTACAACTGCGTGCGCATGCAGGGCGACATGGCTCAGCGCGAACGCGAGGTGGCTCTGGGCGCCTTCAAGTCGGGCGAGGCCAAGATCATCGTCTGCACCGACGTTGCCGGTCGCGGCATCGACGTCTTCGGCATCAGCCATGTCTTCTGCTTCGACGTGCCGGTGAGCGCGGAGGACTACGTCCACCGTATCGGCCGCACGGGCCGGGCCGGCCATCGCGGCCATGCCTTCACCTTCGCCACGCCCGACGATGCCAAGGGCCTTGCCGCCGTTACCCGCCTGATCAAGCGTTCGCTGCCCGTGGTCGACGTCGAGGGCATCAAGACCGCCGAGATTCCCGGATTCACCCCGGGTGCGGCCAACAAGCCCCGCGGTGGTGCCGCGGTACCCGTCGTCCCCGAGGTTGCACCTGCCGAAGCCGCTGCGGAAACGCCGGCCCAAGAAGTCGTCGCCGAGGCGACCGAGACGGCAGTTCCCGAGAGTGTCGCGGCAGAGGTGCAGAGCGAGGCTCCTGCCGAAGAGGCCAAGGCGCCCCGGCGCCGCCGCAGCCGCGGCCGTGGCAAGAAGGCCGCCGAAGCCGAGCGGACCGAACCCGAAGCGGCCGCCGAGGAAGCCGACGGCGCGAGCGAGGATGCGGCCGAGGCCGCCGCCGAGGCACAGAAGCCCGCCCGCCGCTCCGATCCGAGGCCGGAGAAGACCCCCGCCCGGAACGACAAGTCCGCGTCCGACGGCCGGGTCGCCTTCGGCGATACCGATCAGGTCCCGGCCTTCCTGCTTCGTTCGGCCTTCCCCAACGGCGTCGACGCACGCTGATCCCTCTCTGCGACAGGAGTGACGACCATGGCCCGTGGCGCTGCGATCCGTGATGCCCTGAAGTCCGGCCGCAAGCTGCTTGGCGGCTGGGTCAACATGAACAGCCCGATCGCCACGGAAATCGTCGCGGGCGCCGGCTTCGACGTGATCATGATCGATCAGGAGCACGGTCCCGGAAACAACATGGACGCGATCCTGCAGCAGCAGGCGATCCGGGCTGGCGGCGACAGCGCCAGCCTCCTGCGCGTGCGCGACAACGATACCCAGCTCATCAAGCAGGCGCTGGACACCGGCATCGACGGGCTGATGGTGCCCCTGGTGGAAACTGCCGAGGGCGCGGCCCGTGTCGCCGCCGCCTGCCGCTTCCCCCCGGTCGGCATCCGCGGCGTGGCGCCAGGCAATGTGCGCGCGGCGCGCTACGGCTACGACAAGGACGCCTTCGTCGCGGCCAAGGGCGGCGACGTCTTCGTCATGAGCCAGGTCGAGAGCGAACTCACCGTCAGGAACCTGCGCGAGATCGGCACGGTCGACGGCATCGACATGCTGTTCATCGGCCGCAACGATCTGGCGAGCTCGATCGGCTGCCTGGCCGACCTCAACGCGCTGGCCTCCAGGGAACTGCGCGAGGAAGCCGAGCGCCTGATCAAGGAGAGCGGCCGATTCATGGGCGGCATTCCCGGCCCGGGCGACAGCGCCATGGACATGTTCGCGCGCGGCTACGACCTGGTCATCGCCGCGGCCGACCATGCCCTGTTGCGCGATGCCGCCGTGGCCCTGGTCAAGGCCCACGCCGACCGCTGAGGCCACCATGGCAGCCTTCGCACCGATCCTGAAGCGGGCGCAGAAGCGCACCGGCGGACAGGAGCGGCTGGAGGCCCAGCTTCCCTCGCCGCGCAGCGCCGCCGAACTGGCCGCCGTGCCCGACGACCGCTACCTCTCCCAGATGTCGCTGCGCATCTTCCGCGCCGGATTGCGCCACGCCCTGGTCGATGCCCGCTGGCCAGCCTTCGAGGAGGCCTTCCACGGGTTCGCCCCCGGGCGCATCACCCTGATGAGCGACGAGGAGATGGAGGGCTGCATGGGCAACGCGGCGCTGATCCGCCACTGGGCCAAACTCGGGGCGATCCGCGACAATGCCGCGGCGATGCAGACGATCGCACGCGAACACGGCAGCTTCGGGCGCTGGCTGGCCGACTGGCCCGCAGAAGACACGGTCGGCTTGTGGACCGTGCTGGCCAGGAACTTCAGCCAGCTCGGCGGCAATTCCGGACCCTATTTCCTGCGCATGGTCGGCAAGGACACCTTCGTTCTGACCGACGACGTCACCCGCGCCCTGATCGAGGCCGGCGTCATCGAGAAGAAGGCAACGGGCAAGGCCGACCTCACCAGGGTCCAGGTGGCCTTCAACGGCTGGGCGCGCGAAACCGGCCTGCCGCTCTGCCAGCTTTCGCGCATCCTTGCCTTCTCGGTGGACTGAGGAACGCACGCGGCGCAGCATCGCCACCCTCCCCGTCCCAGGAGGCCGCCATGGCCCGCATCACCCACTTCGACCACACCAGCTTCACGGTCGCCGACATCGACCGCACCGTCGCCTTCTGGCGCGACGTCATGGGCCTGACGCTGGACGATCTTTCGCCCCGCACCCAGCCCTGGCTGGGCAAGGTCGTGGGTCGCCCGGGCGCGACCTGCCGGATCGCCCACATGACCGGTCTTGGCTGCCACATGGAGTTCATCGCCTACGACGCGGGCTTTGCCGGCGACAACGTCTTCGGTGCGGCGACACGTCCCGGTGCGGCCCATGTCGCCTTCTACACCGACGACCTGCGCGCCATGGCGGCAAGGATCGTCGAAGCCGGCGGCACGATGCTCGGCGAGATCACCTTCTGCGCGGCCCAGGGCCACAACACCGACTGCCTTGCGGCCTATGTCTGCGACCCCGAGGGCATCATCATCGACCTGATCGAGGACCTGCCCGCCGGCGGACCGGCGGGCTGAGCCTCACCGACGTTCAGGACAGGCGGCGCAGGATCCTGGCCTTGACCAGATAGGACCCGGCCGAGACGCCGACCGCCGAGAAGCGGTTGCCGACGGCCTGAAAGCTGGGCTCGACGATGAGTCCGGCCAGGATCGCGCGGTCCATGGCTTCCTGGAAGGCGAGCATGGTCGCGGTCACGTCCTGGGCGAGTTCGCGGTCGCTGTACTCGGACGGCCGGCGTGCCACCTCGAAGGCGGCGATGTTGGTGTCGTCGTGATCGATGAAGGACTGGGCCTGCGGCATCGTCTGTCTCCCTTCGGTAACCCCGCTACCCGCACGCGACGGGCCGGAGGTTTTGCGTCCCGCCGTTGCCGACGGTTTGCCGTTGTTGAGGAGCCTGCCACCCGGCCCCGCCGGGCGATGCTCCAACCCAGTCAGCATCCACGCACGCGCCCGGCCAGGCCAGCACGAAACGCGGCCTGCGTGACGGAGGTCACGCGCTCCACGGCCCAACGTGGCGGCTGGCAGCGTCGCCCGCTCTACGTCAACAAGATAGAGCAAATTCACATCCTTCTGCGCAATCGCGAAGCGATTCCGCAGAAGGATGATTTGCTCTAAACGGATGGGCCGCCTGAAACAAAGCGATCTTGTCGATGTAGAGCGGATTCACACGATCCGGGGGAGCCCGCCGCCATGACCTTCCGCGTCCTGATATCCGATCCCAAGATCGGCGACCTCAAGCTCTTCGAGGCTGCGGGCCGCAGCAACCTCGCCTTCGACCTGCGCGAGATCGGCATGCCCGCGGACTTCCCCGATGACGTACTCGCGGCCTGCGATGCCTTCTGCATGTTCAACGTCAAGCCGATGGGCGCCGACGTCATCGACCGCATGACGCGCTGCCGGCTGCTGGTGCGCGCCGGCGTCGGCTTCGACAATGTCGACCTGGCCGCCGCCGCGCGCAACGGCATCCCTGTGGCCAATGTCCCCGACTACGGCATCAACGAGGTCGCCGACCACGCGCTCGCCCTGATAATGACCTTCACCCGCGGCATCCGCTTCTACAGCACGCGCATGCAGGCGGGCCTGCCACAGGGCTGGGCCTGGGACAATGCCTTCAACCGGCGGACCTACCGGCGGCGGGTCGGCATCGTCGGCCTGGGACGCATCGGCAGCGCCTTCGCGCGCCGCTGCCAGGGCCTGGGCATGGAGGTGATCGCTTACGATCCCTACCTGCCGAGCGGCGCCGAACTGTCGCTCAACGTCACGCGTGTTGCTTCGCTCAAGGACCTGCTGGGCGCCTGCGACATCGTCAGCATGCACGTGCCGTTGACGCCCGAGACCGAACGCATGATCGACCGCGAGGCGATTGCGGCGATGCGCCCGGGCACCTTCCTGATCAACACCTCGCGCGGCCCGGTGATCGACCTCGATGCCGCCTACGAAGGCATGAAAAACGGGCCGATCCAGTGCTTGGGCCTCGATGTCTTCCCCGTCGAACCGGCCGATCCCGAACATCCCCTGATCAAGGCCTGGCTGGCGCGCGAGGCCTGGATCGACGATCGCCTGGTGCTGACACCCCATGCCGCGTTCTTCTCGCCCGACGCCGTGGTCGACATGCGCACCAACGCCATCCACCTGATCGCCGACTACCTGGAAGGCAAACCCCTGCGCAACTGGGTCAACGCCGACCTGCTCAGCCCCGACAGGCGGCGCTGAACCCATCCGACCACAGAAAGGAAAGCCCATGACCGTGACGATCTACCACAACCAGCGCTGCTCGAAGTCGCGCGAGACGCTGGCGCTGATCCGGGACAGGGGCATCGAGCCCGAGGTCGTGCTCTATCTCGAAACGCCGCCCGACGCCGCTACGCTCGACCACCTGCTGACGCTGATGGGCAAGGAACCGCGCGAGGTCATGCGGACCAAGGAAGCGCCCTACAAGGAACTGGGCCTGTCGGACCCCGGAACGACCCGCGAGGCCCTGATCGAGGCCATGGTCAACCATCCGGTGCTGATCGAGCGGCCGATCGTGGTGAACGGCAAGAAAGCCGCCATGGGGCGCCCGCCCGAGGCGATCCTGGCGATCCTGTAATCCTGCCGCCGCCGTCGCAATTGCCGCTTTGCGCAGCGCAGCGAATCGCATAGCGTTCGCCCGCGTCCGCGGCGTGCCTGTTCCCGCGAACTCCTGACCTTTCCACCAACGCCCGTCATGCCGGCTGCTGCCAGACGGCGGGCGTTCGTCGTCCACCATCCTGGTACGGCCGCGGGCCGTGCCCCGAGGAATCGCGCCCATGATGCTGATCCGCAATGTTGCCGGTCCCTCCGCCATCCACGGCACCGGCATCTTCGCCGCCGAGCCGGTCGCGGCCGGCACCGAGGTCTGGCGTTACCACCCGCAGTTCGACATCGTCGTCATGCGCCACTATGCCGACATGCTGCCGGCGGCCATGCAGGACTTCCTGAAGATGTACGCCTATCCGTCCGAACTGGTGGCCGGCAACCTGCTGCTGGACGGCGACAACGGCCGCTTCATGAATCACAGCGACACGCCCAACACGAGCAACACGGTCTGGATCTCCTATGCCTCGCGCGACATCGCCGAGGGCGAGGAGATCACCTGCGACTACGGCGAATTCTACGCCGAGGGTGACTTCCACCTGATCGAGACGGAGACGCCTGCCTAGAGCGGATCACGATCACCCGGAACCGCTCAGCGGTTCCGGGTGATCGTGTGAATCCGCTCTACATCAACAAGATAGAGCAAATTCACATCCTTCTGCGCAATCGCGAAGCGATTCCGCAGAAGGATGATTTGCTCTAGATATCCAGCTCGTAGAGCCGTCCGTAGCGGGGCAGCGCCTCCTTGATCCCGGCAAGGCGCAGCGCGTGCCATGCCATGGCGTGGTTCGAGGAGGTGACAGGTTTGCCCAGTTCGGCCTCGACCTCGGCGGCGACCTGGGCCAGCCGCAGGCTGGTGCAGGAGACGAAGACGGCATCGACATTGTCGCGCCGGCCGATCTCCAGCAGCGCCGTGCGGATGCTCGCCGGTGCGATGCAGGAAACCCGGTTGTCGTTCTCCTCGTTGAAGGAACCGAAGACGGGGACCTCGAAACCGCGCGCCTGGATGTAGTCGCGCATGAAGCGGTTGATGTCGTCGCGGTAGGGTGTGAGCACGCCGATACGCCTGGCACCCAAGGCGCGGAAGGCCGCGAAGGCGCCGGTGATCGGCGTCGTCACCCGGGCTTCCGGGCGGGCCTGACGAACCAGTTCGAAGACGCGCTCCTCGCCGATCACCATGGAGGCCGAGGTGCAGCCGTAACAGACGACGTCGAGCGGCACGCCCGGCAGGATGAGATCGGCGGTGCCGGCGATCCGGCCTTCCATCGCCTTGAGCGTTTCGGGCGTGATCGAGGGGTCGTTGGCGATGCGCGCCTCGTAGAAGGCGACACCGGGCAGGTCGAGGATGGCGCGGAACTCGTGCTCGACCGTGTGGTCGCTGGCCAGGACGATGACGCCGATGCGCGCGCGGGCGGCAATGCCGCCGTCGAGCTCGAAGGGAAGGTGCGTGAGGTTGGTGAACGCCTCGCTTGCACCGTCCTGCTGCTGCTCTGCCATGCCCCCCTCCTCGCCCTGTCTGCGCAGTCTTGCCCCAAGTGGGTCCGGGGTCCAGCGGCCTGACGCTCAGGCGCCGCGGCGGCTGCGCTCGCGCAGGGAGATGTAGATGCCGCTCGTCACGATGATGCCGATGCCCAGCCAGCTCCAGCCATCGGGGAAGTTGTCGAACCAGAACAGGCCGATGATCGTGGCCGCGACGATCTCGAAGTAGCCGAAGGGCGCCAGCAGCGAGGCCGAGACGTGGCCGTAGGCGCGGATCGTCATGTAATGGCCCGCGCCGGTCACCGCACCGATCGCGGCCAGCATCGCCCAGGTCGCCGGATCGGGCGTACGCCAGTCCAGGGCGACGAAACAGGAAAGCACCATGGCCGCGACGATGCCCTGGACGAAGATCGAGATCAGCGGGTCGGCCCGCGTCGCGATGCGCCGGGTGAGCACGATGTAGAAGGCAAAGGCGACGCTGCCGGCCAGAGAGAGCAGCGCACCGGTGTCGAGCGCGCCCAGCGACGGCTTGATGATGAAGAGCGTGCCGCAGAAGCCGACGATCACCGCCGACCAGCGCCGCCAGCCGGTGCGTTCGCCCAGCAGCCAGGGCGCCAGCGCAGTCACCAGGAAGGGATAGGCAAAGAAGATGGCGATGGCATCGGCCAGGGGAATGCGCGCGATCGCCATGAAGAACAGGAAGGTCGAGGTCATGTGCAGCAGGCTGCGCGCGACCTGGGCCCAGGGTTCGGGCGGGCGCAGCAGGCCAAGCCCATGGCGCCGCACGGCGAGCGGGGCCACCAGCAGGGTCTGGAAGACGTAACGCGCCCAGACGATCTGGAGCACCGAGAAGCCGATGTCGGCCAGGTGCTTGGCAAAGCCGTCGCCCACCGAAAGGATGGTGACCGCGGGCAGCAGAAGCATGAGGGCCGCGGCAAGCGGCGTGCGTGGAACGGCCAAGATCTGGCTCCGGGTGGGCCTGTCGCTCCCATACACAGCCCCGCCCCGCACCGCCAGCGGCAAACGCCTCCCTTGTCCTGGATCAAGAGCATGGCAACGCCGGCCATGGCAGACTGAAGCTCTGCATGCGAATCGGGAGCACGCCATGTTCGAATCCGCCGAACTGGGCCACCAGGTCGACAAGAAGACCTACGAGGCCGAGGAGCCGGAACTGCGCACCGCCCTGCTGGAGGCGCAGTTCGACCTCGCCCAGGCCAGGAAGTTTCCGGTCATCATCCTGGTCGGCGGCGTCGACGGTGCCGGCAAGGGTCCGGTCGTCAACGTGCTCAACGCCTGGATGGACCCGCGCCTGATCGAGACCAACGGCATGGGCGCCCCCTCCGACGAGGAAGCCGACCGGCCCCCCATGTGGCGCTTCTAGCGCGCCCTGCCGCCGGCCAGCAAGATCGGCATCTTCTTCGGGTCCTGGTACACGCAGCCAATCGTCCGCCGTGTCTACGGCGAGACCCGCGACACCGACCTCGAGCGCAGCATCGAGGAGATCGAGCGCTTCGAGACGATGCTGGCCGCCGAAGGCGCGCTGATCCTGAAGTTCTGGTTCCACCTCTCCAAGAAGGCCCAGAAGAAGCGTCTGAAGGCCCTGGAAAACGACCCGGTCAACCGTTGGCGGGTGCAGGAAACCGACTGGGAGCGCTTCGAGATGTACGACCGCTTCCGCAAGGTCTCCGAACTGGCCCTGCGCCGGACCAGCAAGGGTCACGCGCCCTGGCACGTCATCGAGGGGGTCGACGAGCGCTTCCGCAACCTCACCGTCGGGCGCACCCTGCTTGCCGCGCTGCGCGAACGCCTGGACGGGACGCCCGAATCGCCGGCCGCGGCCGCCGCACCCCCGCCCCTGCCCAGTGTCGACGGACGCAATGTCGTGGGTGCCCTGGACCTGTCGCAGTCGCTTTCGAAGAAGGCCTACGAACGCCAGTTGCTCGAACTGCAGGAACGCCTCAACGGCCTCAGCCGGCACAAGCGGTTCCGCAAGCATGCCGTGGTCGCCGTCTTCGAAGGCAACGACGCGGCGGGCAAGGGCGGCGCCATCCGGCGCGTCACCGGCGCGCTCGACGCGCGTTTCTACCGCGTCGTGCCGGTCGCCCCCCGAGCGAGGAGGAGCGCCTGCACCCCTATCTCTGGCGTTTCTGGCGCCATATCCCAAGGCACGGCCACAACGTCATCTTCGACCGTTCCTGGTACGGCCGCGTCCTGGTGGAACGGGTCGAGGGGCTGAGCCCCGAGGACGACTGGATGCGGGCCTACGGCGAGATCAACGATTTCGAGGAGGAACTGGCCGGCCACGGCTGCATTCTCGCCAAGTTCTGGCTGGCGATCGACCGGGACGAACAGGAGGCCCGCTTCAAGGCGCGCGAGGACACCGGCTACAAGCGCTTCAAGCTGACCCAGGAGGACTGGCGCAACCGCGACAAGTGGGACCTCTACGTCCACGCCGTCAGCGACATGGTCGACCGCACCAGCACGACGATCGCGCCTTGGACCCTGGTCGAGGCCAACGACAAGCATCACGCCCGCATCAAGGTGCTCGAGACGCTCTGTGATCGGATCGAGGCGCAGTTCTAGAAGGACTCGCCCCACGCTCGCGTGCGTCGACCGGGCTGCCCATGCGCAAGTGTTAATGAGAATGATTTGCATTTGCAAATTACTCTCATTAGGCTCCACTCCTCCGACGCAAGGAGCCAGTGCCCATGTCCCCGCCACCGTTTCGTCCGGGTTATCCCGAGGAACTCGCCGTGCTCGATCTCGACACGGCAGAGACCTTCGTTCTTGCCACCACGCGCCTGTGGGCCGCGCCCCATCGCGACCCCTGGCATCCCCATCCCGACTGGCGCGGCGGCTTTCGCGCCGCCGGGGTCAATAGCGACGGCGCCCACGCCTTCGACACCCTGTTCTGGATCGTGGTTGCCGGCGGCCACCACGTGCTCGATGTGCGCTGCCCGCGCTGTACCCGCCTGGGCGCCGACGAGGCCTGGATGCTCCAGCTCACCGGTTACGCCCAGATGGGCCGCAGCGACCTGACGGAACTCGCCCTGGGCCACTGGCTGCCCGCCACGGCCGCGCGAGCCGCCGTGGTTCACGCCACGATCTTCGGCAGCGCCCTGGTTGCCGCCGGCCTCATGGTACCGCTGCACCGCCGCATGAGCCGGCCGGCAACGCGCCTGGCCAGCCCGACCCACGCCGCCCCCGCGGCGCTGCACTGAACGGGCGGACAAGAACGGACCATGACCTTTGTCTCCGTGCTGACTCAGCGCCGCGCCCTGCCGCCGCCACGCCGCTAGGGGCGGCTCAACCGCATCGACGTACTCCAGGCGATCCGCCACGTCGCGCTCGACCTCGATACCGAAGCCGTGGCGCAACGGCGTTTCGTCGCCATGCTGGGCGACGAGCGGGGAGCGGCCTGCTTCCACTCGCTGCTGGCGCTCGTGATGACCCTGTGCTGCCACGGCCGGCGGCCCTTCGTCGTCGGCCATCCGCGCAGCCCACTGCCCTCGGTCACCGAACGCCATGTCCTGGCCCTGCTGGCTGCCGCGCAGTCCGGTCATGGCGAGGAGGTCGACATCCGCCTCGTGACCCTGCTTGCCCGCACCCTGGCGCCAGGCTGCCGCCAGGGATCTCGCGGCCATCGCGCAGTACCTCTCCGGCGCGGGCGTGCCGCTGGCGGTGCCGCTCGATGCAGCGCCGCCGCGCTGCCGCAGCTGGGGCCGCCCCGGTCGGCCCCGGCCATCGGAGACCGACACGCTCGCACGCAATTCCAATCCCAACCAAAAGGAGATCTCGACATGAGCCAGCAGGAACGCAAAGCCGGCGACCGGGTGCCCGACGTGACCTTCCGCGTGCGCCGCAACGATGCCTTCCACGACGTCACCACGGCCGACCTGTTCGCGGGCAGGCGCGTGGCGCTGTTTGCCCTTCCCGGCGCCTTCATGCCGACCTGCTCGTCGACCCACCTGCCCGGCTTCATCGGCCATGCCGACAAGCTGCGCGCGGCGGGCATCGATGCGATCTACTGCCTGTCGGTCAACGATTCCTTCGTGATGAACGCCTGGGCCGCCGACCAGGGCGCGACCGAGGACAGTGTCGTCATGATCCCCGATGGCAGCGGCCATTTCAGCCGCGCCATGGGCATGCTGGTGAACAAGGACGACCTGGGTTTCGGCGACCGTTCGTGGCGCTACGCCATGGTGGTGAACGACGGCGTGATCGAGCAGATCTGGAGCGAGGACCGCGACACGCCGGACGACCCCTTCGCCGTGTCGGATGCCGCGACCATGCTGGGCTGGCTCGAGGGGAGGAACCAGAAGCCGGCGGATTGACGGCGCCGGGAGAAACATCAGACTTTCGCCCATGGCACGTCCCAGGGAACACGGCATCCGCCTAAGCCGCGCCGGTCATCGCCCCGGTGAAGGACTTCTTCCGCCGGGTGCTCTCGGCAGGGCAGACTGCACCGGCCAACGGGAGACGCCTCCATGAGTCAGGCTGACCTTGCCTTCCCCCTGATCGACGCTACGGGTTCGCCCTTCGAGCGCGGTCGCGACTACGGTCGCGGCGCGGCCGAGCGCATCGCGGTCTCGGTCGCGATCTACGAGGAGCCCCTGGCCCGCCAGGGCCTGCCGTGGTCGACCGTGCGCGCCATCGCGGGGCGTTACCTGCCGCGCCTGGAAGCCTTTTCGGGCGATCTGACCGAGGAGATTCGCGGCATCGCGGCCGGCTGCGAACGGCCGGTCGAGGACATCGTGGCGCTGAACGCACGCACCGAACTGCTCTACGACAAGTCGCTGCGCGAGGGCCTCGACACCCTGCCGCCCGATGGCTGCACGGGCGCCATCGCCCTGCCCGGCACCACCGCCGACGGCCACATGCTGCACGGCCAGAACTGGGACTGGCTCGATGCCTGCAAGGATTCCGCGGTGGTCGTGCGCATGACCTATCCCGACGGCATGCGCCTGCTGACCTTCGTCGAGGCCGGCATCCTGGCGCGCGCGGGCATGAACAGCCACGGCATCGCGGTCACCGGCAACTTTCTCAACACGCCCTCGCGCCCCGCCGAGGGTGCGGTGCCGATCCCGCTGGTGCGCCGGCGCGTGCTGGAATCGGCAACGCTGTTCGGGGCGGTGGGCGAGGTCCTGAACTCGCCCCGTTCGTTCTGCAACAACATGATGATCAGCGATGCCGCCGGCGAGGCGGTGGACCTGGAGACCACGCCCGAGGAGGCGTTCTGGGAACTGCCCGAACAGGGCATGCTGGTCCATTCCAACCATTTCCGCACCCAAGCGGCGCGGGCCCGCGTCAAGGACACGGGCCTGATGGCCTCGCCCGACTCGATCTACCGTGACCGCCGCGTCGAGGCCCACCTGCGCCAGCGCGCGGGGCAGGTCACCCAGGGCGACCTGCAGGCCGCCTTTGCCGACACCTATGGCGCACCGCGCGGCGTCTGCCGCTCACCCACGCCCGAGACCAACGAGCGGGCACCGACCTCCACCGTCGCCTCGCTGATCATGGACACCACGGCCGGCCACATGTGGCTGGCACGTGCACCCTACGACCAGCCGGCCCGCTACAGCCGCTACGATCTCCACGGCTGAGGCAGACAGGGCCCGATCTAGAGCGGATCACGATTAGCCGGAACCGCCGAGCGGTTCCGGCTAATCGTGTGAAT
>JAQCLG010000122.1 GCA_027592745.1 Pseudomonadota bacterium
ATCGCGAAGCGATTCCGCAGAAGGATGATTTGCTCTAGTCGCCAAGCATGACATCCTCGAACTCGCGCACCGCGGCATCGTTGTCGAAGACGCGACGGCTGCCCGCGATCAGGCGGGCGCCCAGCGCGGCGCGCGCGGCCGGGTCGCGGCCCAGGGCATGGGCCATGGCGACGTAGTCGTCGACATCGGCCGCGACCGTGTCGGTGACCCCGGCCTGGCTCAGGTAGGCCAGGCTCGGGCGGCCGCGCCGGTAGGGCGAGGGCAGGGTGACGACCGGGGTGCCCGCCGCGATCGCCTCCAGCGTCGTCTGGCCGCCGCCGAAGTGGAGCGGATCGAGCAGCACGTCGATCTGCCCGAGCAGGCTCTGGAAAGCCGGACGTGCCATCTGCGGGATCATCATCGTGCGCCGCGCGGCATCCCCGAGGCTGCGCCTGAGACGGTCGCGCAGGCGTTCGTAGAGCGGATCGGCAGGATCGGTGAGCAGCACCAGGCTGGCTTCGGGATCGCCATCGAGCACGGCGCGCAGCACGGCGTCGAACTCGGGATGGTACTTGAACACCGTCTGCAGGCAGCCTTAGAGCGTCACGCCCTCGGGCAGGTTGAAGGCCGCGCGACTGTTGCGCGCAGCGTCGTGCGCGGGCCTTTCGTAGCGGATCGACGGGCGCTCCAGGCGCACGAGAGCCTCGCTGTAGTGGCTGTCGGCATCCGCCGTTTCGGCATCGCGCGCCGACAGGTAGAGATCGAGCGTTGGTAGCCCTGTGGTCACCGGGTGACCCCAGGTCACCGCCTGGACCCGCGCATACCTGCCGAAGGCCAGGAAGTAGAGAAAGCTGTCCATGCCGATGCCGGCAAAGACCAGACATCGAGTTCGGCAGCCGCCAGCACCCGGCGCGCGGCCTCAAGCGTGCCGGGCAGGGCATGGACCCTGTGGGCCGCCGCGGCGATGCGCTCCCAGGTCGGGTCGCCGGGGCGCAGGGGGACAATGACATGGACTTCGAAGCGGGCCGGATCGATGGCCGCGATCAGGCCCTCCATCAGGCTGCCCACGGTCTGCTCGCAGAGAAAGCGGGAAACGAAGCCGAGCTTGCGACGCCCGTCCGGGCTCGGTGCGGCCTGGACATGGGGTGCAACGAAGGAGAGCGCCGGGCAGGCATCGCGGAACAGGGCGCCCAGTTCGACCATGAGATCGCGGTCGTTGCAGCCCTGGTAGGCGAGGCCAAAGGCGACCCGGCTGATCGAGGCAGCAGGATCAGGAAGGTCCAGGCCCTCGCGACGCAGGCCGGCGATGCCCTCGGCGAAGTCACGCCGGGCCGCCGCGACATGGGCGACCGACTCATAGACGGTCGGCAGCATGGTCGCCCGGCGGAAGCGCAGGCCGTCGCCCGCGCCCGCCGCGATCGCGCGGTCGCAGGCCTCGCGCGCCTCCTCCAGACGATCGGCCCGTTCAAGCACGCGCGCCAGACCCGACCATGCCCTGGCGTCCACGTCGCCGCGGGCAATGGCGGTGCGCCAGGCTTCCTCGGTGAGGCCGGGCTGTTTCTTCTCCTCGGCGGCGCGTGCGATGCGCATCGCCTGCACGCCATCAGTTCGCGCCAGGGCGAGCGCGGCGATTGCCGCCGCCGCTCCCCCGGGTGCGCCGGCTGCCAGGTCCATCAGTGCGAGATCGGTGGCGACCAGCGGCTGCAGGGGTGCCAGCGCGCGGGCGCGGGCAAGCAGGCTGCGCGCTTCCTGATCGCGCCCGGTGTTCTTCAGCACCAGGGCAAGCAGGTGCAGGGTCGGGACGTGGTCGGGGCTGGCCTCCAGGATTGCGCGGCAGACGGCCTCGGCCTCTGCGGTGCGGCCCGCCTGGGCGTGTTCGCGCGCAAGGGCCTGCGCCTCCGGCAGGCCCATGGTGCGCGACGGAGCGGCCATCGGGCTAGAGCAGGGTGTCGATCACGCGGTCGGGCGGCTTGTGGCCGTCGACGAAGGTCTTGATGTTGATCAGGACCTTCTCGCCCATGTCGACACGACCCTCGATCGTGGCCGAACCCATGTGCGGCAGCAGCACGACATTGCCGAGATTGAGCAGCTTGGGGTTCACCGCCGGTTCGTGCTCGAAGACATCCAGCCCGGCGCCGGCGATCTCGCCACCCCGCAACATGCGCGTGAGCGCCTGTTCGTCGATCACCTCGCCGCGCGAGGTGTTGACGATCACCGCGGTCTTCTTAAGCAGCTTCAGGCGGCGCGCCGAGAGCAGGTGGAAGGTCGCAGGCGTGTGCGGGCAGTTGACCGAGATGATGTCCATGCGGGCGAGCATCTGGTCGAGGCTCTCCCAGTAGGTCGCATCGAGCTCCTGCTCGACGTATTCGGGAAGCTGGCGGCGGTTGTGGTAGTGGATCGAGAGGCCGAAACCCTTGGCGCGGCGCGCCACGGCCGACCCGATGCGGCCCATGCCGACGATGCCCAAGCGTTTGCCCCACAGGCGGTGGCCCAGCATGTGCGTCGGGCTCCAGCCGCTCCATTCGCCGCTGCGGATCAGTCGGGCACCCTCGCTGACCCGGCGAATCACGTCGAGGATCAGGGCCAGGGTCATGTCGGCGGTGTCTTCGGTCAGCACACCCGGGGTGTTGGTGACGGTGATGCCGCGCTCGCGCGCGGCGGCAAGGTCGATGTGGTCGACGCCGGTACCGAAATTGGCGATCAGGCGCAGGTTTTCCCCGGCCTGTGCCAGAATCCCCTTGTCGATGCGGTCTGTCAGCGTGGGAACCAGGATATCGGCGGCTTTTACCGCCTCGACCAGTTCCTCGCGGGTCATCGGGTGATCGTCATCGTTGAGCCTGGTGTCGAACAACTCCATCATCCGCGTCTCAATGACGTCGGGGAGTTTCCGCGTGACGATGACGATTGGTTTCTTGCGGGCCATGCGCGTGCTTTTTGCCGTGATGGAGCCCGGCCGGTCCCCGGGGCGGGCGATGTCTAGCAAATACGAAGGGGCGAAACAACGCAACGTCGCAGCGATGACATTGTTTGCCGCCTTCGCGGTGGCGGTTCTGGCCATCCTACCACCGGCATCGGCCCAGGAGGTCCTGCCTCTTCCGCGTTTCGTCTCGCTCAAGGCCAACGAGGTCAACATGCGCGCCGGCCCCGGCGAATCCTATCCCGTCGAATGGGTCTACACGCGCAAGGGCCTGCCCGTGGAGATCGTCAAGGAATACGACCAGTGGCGCGAGGTGCGCGATGTCGACGGCACCAAGGGCTGGGTCCACCGGGTGATGCTCTCAGGCCAGCGCACCATCCAGGTGACCGGCGCAACCCCCCGCACCGGCTACGACAAACCCTCCGTCGACGGCCGCCCGGTCTTCCGCGCCGCTCCGGGCGTGCAGGGCCTGTGGTTGGGTTGCGAACCCGGCTGGTGTCGTGTCGAGATCTCGGGCGTGAAGGGCTGGATGGCGATGGACGACCTCTGGGGCGTCTATCCCGAGGATGGCGCCGGCGGTTGAGTCGCCAGATCGCCCGGCCTCAGGCGAACTGGCTTTCGCGCCAGCGGATCGCCGCGGAGAGGCCCTGCTCCTTGCGTACCGCCTCGAACTGCAGGAACTGTTCGGTCTCCGAGCAGTCGAGGATGGTGGCCGTCTCGATGCCGTAGGCGATGGCCTCGCGCAGGCCGGCGACCTCGGCGCTGCGGTTGATCGCCGCCTTCGTGGTCATCAGACCCTCGCGCGAGATCGCCGCGGCGCGCCGGGCGTAGCGCACGGTCTCGTCTTCCAGGGCCCCGTCGTCGAAGACCCTGTTGACCATGCCGGCCTCGCAGGCTTCCTGTGCACCGATCATGTCGCCTGTGTAGAGCAATTCGCGCGTGCGCTTCAGCCCGATCAGCCAGGGCATGATCATCGCCGGCGGCGCGGTGGAGAAGCGGATTTCCGGCTCGCCGAACTTGGCGGATCTCGCCGCAAAGGTGATGCAGCACATCATGGCCAGCTCGCAGGAACCGGCCAGGCAGTAGCCGCGCACCATGGCGATCACCGGCTTGGCGCAGTCCCAGGGGCCGAACTCGAAGTCGACGGAGGCTTTCAGCGCCCGGCGCATGCCCATCAGGTCGTGGCCGTAGTGACCGTTCCAGTCGTACTTCAGGTCGTAGCCCGCGCCGAAGTGGTCGCCCGTTGAGGTCAGCACGATGACGGAGACGGCATCGTCGGCCTCGGCGCGGAGCAGGGCCGCCGAAAGTTCGGCCATCATCGGCGGGTTCAGCGTGTTCATCCTGGCCGGGCGGTTGATCGTGATCCGCGCGATGCGTTCGGCCGCCTCGTAGAGCACCTCGTCGCTCATGTCGGGCCCTCATGTGCACGAAGGGCACCCGTGCCGCAGCACGGGTGCCCTTGCGTCACAGCCTACTCGAACTGGCTTTCGCGCCAGCGGATCGCGGCGGAAAGACCCTTCTCGGCCTTGACCTTGGAGAATTCCAGGTACTGCTCGGTCTCGCTGGCATCGAGGATACCGCCGACCTCGACGCCATAGGCGACGGCGCTCCTCAGGCCCGCGATCTCGGCCCCGCGGTTGATCGAGGCCTTGGTCGTCTGCAGGCCCTCGACCGAGATCGCCGCGGCGCGGCGGGCATACTTCAGGGTCTCCTCCTCGAGCTTGTCGTCGTCGAAGACCTTGTTGATCATGCCCATCTGACGGGCTTCCTCGGCGCCGATCATGTCGCCGGTGTAGAGCAGTTCGCGCGAGCGCTTGAGGCCGACCAGCCAGGGCATGATCATAGCCGGCGGCGCGGTGGAGAAGCGGATCTCGGGCTCGCCGAAGTTCGCGCTCTTGGCCGCGTAGGTGATGCAGCACATCATGGCGAGCTCGCAGGAACCGGCCAGGCAGTAGCCGCGCACCATGGCGATCACCGGCTTGGAGCAGTCCCAGGGGCCATATTCGAAATCGGCGCAGTCCTTCAGCATCTTGCGTGTGCCCATGGGGCCGCGCCCGTAGGTCTCGCTCCAGGGGAACTTCAGGTCGTAGCCCGCGCCGAAGTGATCTCCCGCCGAGGTCAGGATCACGACCGAGACCTTGGGGTCCTCGTCGGCCTTGCGGAAGGTCGCCGAAAGTTCGGCCATCAGCGGCGGGTTGATCGAGTTCATCTTGTTCGCGCGGTTGATCGTGATCCGCGCGATCTTGTCCTTCACCTCGTAGAGCACTTCGTCGCTCATGGGGCGTTCTCCTCTCTTTTCGTTGCAGCGGAGGGCACCACCAGGGCGTCGACGGCGATTGCGCCGCCGGGCCCGGCAATGACGGGGTTGATATCGAGCTCCGCGATGTCCTGGCCAAGGGTCGCGGCCAGCACCGAGAAGCGGGCGAAGGCCTGCGCCAGGGCGTCGACATCGGCGGCGGGACGCCCGCGCACGCCGTCGAGCAGGGGGCGGGCACGCAGGCGGTCGATCAGGCGGCGTGCGAAGGCGGCATCGAAGGGCGGCACCGCAAGCTGGGCATCCTTCAACACCTCGACGAAGATGCCACCGGCGCCGACCAGCACGAGCGGCCCGAAGGTGGCGTCGCGCACCATGCCGAAGACCATCTCGGTGCCCTGCCCGGCCATCGGGCTGACGAGACAGCGCGGACCCAGGCGGCGGGCCATGTCCTCGTAGGCCTCGGCCACGGCATCGCCGTCGGCAAGGCCGAGGCGGACGCCGCCGACGTCGGACTTGTGGGCGATGCCCTCCTGCGCCGTCTTGAGCACCACTGGATAACCCAGCCGTTCGGCCGCCACGATCGCCTCGGCGACATCGGTGACGATGGCGCTGGGCGAGACGGCAAGGCCGAAGTCGGCGGCCAGCGCGAGGCCCTCGGCCTCGTCGAGGTTCGCGCCCCGGGCCAGGCGGGTCTTCCAGCGGGCCACAACGGCGTCATCGGGCGTTGCGGGAATCGCCATGGCCGGGGCGGCGGATCGGTCACGCCAGGCCATCAAGCGGGCCACCGCGGTCATCGCGGGGTCCAGCCCGTCGATCAGCGGCGTGCCGAGTTCGCGCAGGCGGCGCGCCGTCTCGTGGCCGATGCCGTTGGGCACGCAGGTGGCGAAGGCCATGGGCTTGCCCGCGGCCGCGGCGATCTCATGGGCGGTTTGCGTGAAGACGGTGCGGTACTTCTCGCCGTCGCGCAGGTCGGCGACCCAGACGCCGACACCGCAGTCGGGGTCCTCCATCAGCGCCTGCCAGCAGTCGAGAAAGATCGGCGCATAATCCTTGCCCGTGCCCCAGGCATCGAGCGGATTGACGGGGTCCAGGCCGTATTCCAGGCGTGCGGCGAGCTTCTTGGTCGTCGCCGGTGCAATCTGGGCAAAGGGCACGCCCGCGTCGCTGGCCATGTCGGCCAGATGTTCGCGCTCGCCCCCCGAATCGGTGATCGCAACGAGGCCGCCCGCAACGAAGGGACGCGGCTGGATCGCCATCTGCAGGGTGGCGATCATGGCGTCGAGGTCGTGGACGCGCTGCACGCCGTAACGCTCGAAGACGGCGTTGTAGGCATCGTCGTTGCCGGCCAGCGCACCCGAGTGGCTGACCGCCATCTTCGCGCTTTCCTCGGTGCGCGCGACCTTGAGCACGACCACCGGCACGCCGCGCTCGAGCGCCTTGGCCGCCGCGGCGCGGAAACCGGCGGGATCGCGGATGGTCTCCAGGAACAGCGCGATGGCGCGGGTCGAGGGCAGTTCCAGCGCGTAGTCCATGTATTCGGCGGCAGAAGTGCCGATCTCCTGGCCCGAGGAGACGGTCATGTTGAAATCGAGCCGGCCGTCGGTCTGGATCATGCCGAGATAGATCGAGCCGGACTGCGCGATCAGCGTGATCGGGCCGACATCGGGTCCGCCGCGCCCGCCGGCCAGCGTGATCTGCACCTTCTCGGCGCGGTTGTAGAAGCCCGAGCCGTTACCGCCGCAGACCAGCAGCCCGCTGGCCCGGGCCTTGGCGCGCAGGCGCGCGAGCAGGGGCGGGTCGCTGTCGCCCTCGAGGTAACCCGAGGCAAAGATCGTGACCGCCGGGATGCCCGCGGCGATCGCCTCGTCGAAGATCCCTTCCAGGCGCACGTTGGCGACATTGAGCATGGCGTGTTCAACGCCGCCGGGAATCGACGACAGGCTGGCAAAGCAGGGCCGCCCGTCGATCTCCGCGTAGCCGGGGTTGACTAGGGCGATGCGGCCCTCGAAGCCGCAGTCGGCCAGTGCCCTGTAGGAGGTCCAGCCGAAGCTCTCCTGCTTGGGCGAAGCGCCGACGATCGCCACGGAGCGTGGCGCCAGGAGGGGCTGCAGGCGGTGCTGGACCATGTTGTGAGACAATCTGGCAGGTTGACCGGCGAACCTTAATACGACGCCAAAGCAGGCGGGAAGCAAAACCGGACGGCGCAACACCGATTGCGAGGCGGGGTTGCGCAAGGCCGCCCTGCCTCGCGCAACCATGGCCGCAAGAACCGGAATGACGGGGCGGGCGGCCTCCCGTAACGTCCGGCCGCCATGACGCAACGCCAGCTTTCCCTCGACGGCACCGCCTGGCTCATGCTGGTGGGACTTTCGCTGGTATGGGGCGGGTCGTTCTTTTTTGTCGAGGTCGCGCTGGCGGTCCTGCCGCCCTTCACCATCGTCATGGCGCGCATGACGATCGGGGCGTTCTGCCTGTGGGCCATCGTGCTGGCGCTGCGCCCGGCGATGCCCAAGGACCGGCGGACCTGGCGCGACCTGCTGGTCATGGGCGTGCTCAACAACACCCTGCCGTTCTGCCTGATCGTCGCGGGCCAGGTCTGGATCTCGGGCGGCCTTGCCAGCGTCTTCAACGCCACGACGCCGTTGTTCGGGGTGATCGCGGCCCATTACGTGACCCGCGACGAACGCCTGACCGCCAACCGTCTGGCCGGGGTGCTCATCGGGCTGGCCGGGGTCGTGGTGCTGATCGGTCCTGCCGTGCTGGGCGACATCGGCGAGCAGGCGCTGGGCAGCGCCATGGTGTTGCTGGCGGCGATGTCCTATGCCACCGCCGGACTGTGGGGCAGGCGGCTGCGCCATCTGCCGCCGCTTTCGGCCGCGACCGGGCAGGCCAGCTGCTCGGCCGCCATTCTGATTCCCCTGGCGCTGGCCTTCGACCACCCATGGGATCTGGCGATGCCGCCGCTCGAGGTCTGGGCGGCGCTCGCGGGCCTGGGGTTCTTCTCGACCGCGGTCGCCTACCTGCTGTTTTTTGCCGTGCTGCGCCGAGCCGGCGGCAGCAATGCCATGCTGGTGACGCTGATGGTGCCGCCCAGCGCCATCCTGCTCGGTGTCCTGGTGCTGGGCGAGCCGGTCAGTGCCGAGCAGCTCGCCGGCATGGTGCTGGTCGGCCTGGGCCTCGTTGCCATCGACGGGCGGGCGGTGGCCCGCCTCAAGCGGCTGTACCGGCCGTGAGACTGGCCCGCGACAGGCCGTTCTTCGGCTGGTGGGTCGCCTGGACCGGCTTCCTGATGGCGCTGTTTGCCTGGGGCCTGGGCTTCTACGGTCCCGGCATCTACCTGCTCTGGCTGACCCGCGACCACGGCTGGCCCGTGGCCGGAGTCTCGGCGGCCATCACCCTCTATTACGTCGCCTCGGCCACCATCGTCTTCTGCGCCGGCGACATCTTCGCCCGTCTGGGCCATCGCCGTGCCGTGCTGGGCGGCGTCGCGGCCCTGGGTACGGGCGCGCTGGCCATGCCGCTGCTGACCGCCCCCTGGCAGGCCGCCGCAGCCTTCCTCGTCATGGCCTTCGGCTGGGCCATGCTGGGCAGCGCAGGGGTCAACATCGTGCTTGCCCCCTGGTTCGAGCGGCGCCGGGGCATGGTCGTCTCCCTGGCGCTCAACGGCGCCAGCCTGGGCGGCGTGCTGATCGCCCCGATGATCGTGCTGCTGGCCGCAGCCTTCGGAACGACGGCAGCCATGGCAATCGCCGTTTTCCTGATGCTCATGACACTGGGCGTCTTTGCCGTCCTGACCCTGGGCGGCGGCCCGGCCGAACGGGGACTGGCGCCCGACGGCGACACTCCGCAGGCGGCCCCGACGGCAGCCGCGCCCCGTGCGACCCGCCGCGCCCTGCTGGGCTCCTGGGCCTTCTGGTCGGTCGCGGCACCCTTCGCCCTGGCGCTGCAGGCCCAGGTCGCGGTGCTGACCCACCAGCTTGCCTCGCTCAGCCTGGCGATGACGGCGACCCACGCCGCGCCGGTGATCGCACTGACCGGCGTCATGGCGGTGACCGGGCGCCTCGCCACCGGCCTTGTCGTCGACCGGCTGGACCGGCGCGCGGTCGCTGCCGGCAACTTCGTGCTGCAGGCCGGCGCCCTGGTGCTCCTGGTGCTGGCCGATTCCACCGCACTGTTGTGGGCCGGCTGGCTGCTCTTTGGCCTGGGCGTGGGCAACCAGGTGACGCTGTCGGGCCTGATCGTGCAGGTCGAGTTCTCTCGCGCCGACTTCGCCCGGGTCGTCGGCCTGGTGGTGGCGGTCGCCCAGGTGACCTATGCCTTCGGACCCGGGGCAATGGGCTGGCTTGCCGCCCATGGCGGCTACGGACAGGGTTTCGGCGCCGCCGCGGCCGTGCTGGTCCTTGCGGCCGCGATCGTGCTGGCCGGTCGCCCGAGTCGGCGCGTGCAGCTATAGTCGCGCCCGCACATTGCGGGAGTTTCGAGCATGGCCCAGCGCGCCTTTACCGCCGGCAGTTTCCTGTTGCGCTGGATCGTGGCGCTGGCCGCCGTGCTCGCAACCTTCAACCCTACGCCGTATTCCTATTACCGCTGGGTGATCGCCGGCTCCGGGCAGCTTCCCTTGAAGGTGCTGGCCGGCGTCTGCCTGCTGATCCTGTTTGTCATCTACCTGCGCGCGACGCTGCGCTCCCTTGGCCTGCTGGGCGTGGTGCTGGCCTGCGCCTTCCTTGGCGCCTGCATCTGGGCGCTGATCGATTTCGGCCTGCTGGCGGTCGACAGCCCGGATGCGCTGGCCTGGGTCGCGCTGGTCGCGATCGCCACCGTGATGGCGGTGGGGCTTTCCTGGTCGCATGTGCGGCGCCGGGTGTCGGGCCAGCTCGATGTCGATGACGTGGAGGAATAGACGGGGGATGGCCCCAAAAGGAAGGGGCGGACCCGAGCTGCGATCGAGGTCCGCCCCGGCGATTTGGGGGATCGCCATCCGGTTGCGCGGGCGTCAGCGCACGACTCTGGCCGGAGTTGCGCGCTGCTTCGGGACCAACTCGCCAGAACTTCAAAAGCCCACACACCCGAACTGGGATGAACATGGGTGATTCGCCGCCGCAGCGCCGCTCGCCGTCCCATTACGGTCAGCCAGCGTCTCAAGCCGTTGCGCAGATTGTCAGCCTGTCCGGTGAGGAGCCCGTGAGGAGCCATGCCGCATGAAGGGAAATCCCAGTGATTCCGCGCCTTAGAGCCCAGTTGTGGGTCGATGCCCAGTCGCGCCGCTGCAGCGGCATGGCGATCCCCTTTTATGTCGTGCGCCGGGGCGATGCCGACGCCGGCATGGTCCTCATCAAGCTGATTCGAGAAGCCGGACGGGCCGAGGTGCTCACACCGGAGCGCCGCGACGACGATTCGCTGGCCTGGCGCCGGGCGACCGGTCCAGAACCGGTGGAGGACGACAAGGCCGAAGCCTACCTCGCCCGCCAACTCGACTTCGACCCCGACCTCTGGATCGTCGAGATCGAGGACCCCGCCCGCCTCTGGGATCCCGATGCCCCGATCCTGTAGGGCGCGATGCGTTGCGCCCTGCCTGGAATGACAGTGGGGGAGGAGTGCTGCTCCCTCCTGCACAACCGCAACGGGAAGGTGCGGCCTACAGGGGCGAGAGGGTGAAGCCGGTCAGGAGCACGCCGTCGTCGCTGAAGGCGATGGTGGCACCGGGATCGGCGGCTTCCAGGACGTAGCCGTCAAGTTCGAAGCGCAGGCCGCCCTGGCGGAACGACCAGACGATGCCGCTGGCATCGGCGAGCGAGCTGCGGGCCGCGGCGTCGCGGTCGAAGGCCAGGAAGAGCGGCACGAAGGTCGAGCCGGGCACGTCCACGACATTGCTTTCGAGCGGCACCGGCACCTGGCTGTCGGGCGCGGCGGTGAAGATGCCGTAAGCGGTGTCGACGATGGCGATGGTGCGGGGCGCCACCGGGATGCCCGGGCGCCATGGGAAACCGTCGGTGATCAGGATGGCTCCGCCGTCGCGTTCGCTGAACTCCAGGGCGCCGGTGCCCGAAAAGGCGGCGATGTCGCCGTCGAGCGCGCTGACCGCCGATTCGGCGGAGGGATCGACCGCGATCTGGCCCGTATCGCCGCCCGCCGCATCATCGCCACCCTGCCCTGCCCCGGCCTCACCGCCCGAACCCAGGGCCATGTCGATCATCCAGGGCGAAACCTCGCCGGTTTCGGGTTGGCCGTGTTCGCTCTCCCACAGGCTGATGGCGCTGCGGGTGCGGGCACCCATCATGCCGTCGGCCGGGCCGGCGTCGTAGCCCTGCTCGTTGAGCCAAGCCTGGACGGCGGCGATCTGCTCGGCGGTCTGGGCGAGCGCCGGCGCGCCGGCCAGCACCAGCACCAGGGCAAACGGGCAGAACATGCGGGCAAGGCGAGACAATGGGGTCATGGC
>JAQCLG010000123.1 GCA_027592745.1 Pseudomonadota bacterium
CTCCTCTCCAGACAGCATCTTGAATCACATCCAGAACACCTCGGGAATCCCCATTCGATTCCCCACAAACAGGAAACGCTCTAGGCTGCCGCGGCCATGACGTTCCAGGGTCCACGCATCTTCTGTCTGGCCGCCGCCGCCACGCTGGTTGCCGGCGTTCTGCCGCTGCGGGCCGCCGAGACGCCCGCACTCGTGCGCATCGAGATCGAGCAGAGCTACGAGTTCCGCCGGGCATCGACGCTGAGCTACGAAACCATCGAGGGTTACGAACTGCCGGTCGGCGACCTGGTGGAGGACATGCTGTTTGCCGCCGGCATCGACACCCTGCTCGCCGGCGACGAGGGCGAGGCCGATGCCGTGCTCCGCGTCGTGGTCGAGGGCCGGGCGATCGGCGGCGGTTATCTCGAACCGGTCAAGGACTACCTCTACACCGGCGCACGGGTGGCCGGGCAGGTCGTCATTTCGCAGCCCGGCGAGGAACCGGTCGTCACGCGCTTCGTCTCGGAAACGCAGCGGCCGTTCCGCCTTGCCTTCAACCTGGGTTACGAGGACCCGGCCAACGCGCCTTTCGACACGACCCTGCTGCAGCCGGGCGGTTTCGTGCGGGAACTGGCGGCCGCGGTTGCCCGGATCTGGGGCATCGAGGCGGTCGCGCCTTCGCTGTTCGAGCGCGACCCGGCGCTGCGCTACAACGTCGCCTCGCTACTGGGCGATATCGGGGATGCCGCCGTGGTCCCCGACCTGGTCGATGCGCTGGCCGACGAGAACGAACGCGTGCGCTGGGAAGCGGCCTGGTCGCTCGGGCGCATCGGCGATCCCGCCGCCATCCCCGATCTCATCGCCGTGCTCGAGGACGAATCCGACGATGTCCGCTGGTTCGCCTCATGGTCGCTGCGCACCATCACGGGCCAGGACTTCGGCCCCGACCGGGAAACCTGGCAGGCCTGGGCCGAAACCCAGGGCGGCGATCTGTTCTGAGCGCCCGCCCCGCCCCCTTCAGTCGAACAGGCCCTTGATCGCGTCGGCGGCATCGCCGCCCTCGCCGCCCAGGCTTTCGAGCAGGCCGCCGCCGCTCTCGCCGTCGCCGCCGCCCAGGTTCTGCAGGGTCTCGCCCAGGGCGTCGGGGTCCGAGAGCAGGCCCTTGGCAAGCGCCTCCATGTCGGGTTCGTAGGACAGGTCGCTCCAGGGGCCGCGCACCAGGATCGGGATGCCGCCGCCCGCCTCGTCGGCGCTGGCGCCCTGGCCTTCCAGGTTCGCGACCGGCTTCAGGAACAGGGTGTAGTCCAGGGTGCGCGGCGGCATGTTGACGTTGCCCTTGCCCGCGGCGCGCAGCAGCGGGGCGGCCAGGAACAGGTCGTCGTTGCGCGCGACGCCGTCGGTGATCGCGAAGGTCGCCGAGAGCTCGGCAAAGTCCGTCGAGCCGCCGCCGCTTGCCGCGCCGATGACGCTGTCGAGCGAGACGTCGCGCGCCATGGCGGCCAGATCGACGCCCTTGAAGGCGCCGTCGCGGAACAGGACCGCGCCGTTGCCCGCGAGGTTCTCGACCAGCCGGCGCTGGCTGTCGCCGGTGGTGGTTACGTCGAGGGCGATGTCGCCGGTGCCCGACAGCTTGTCGAAGCCCGCCGCCGCGGTCAGCAGAGGTTCGGCGGCAATGCCCTTGACCGCGATGTCGGCGCTGATCGCCGGACGGTCGGCGCTGCGGTCGATGGCGATGTCGGCGCTGCCGCTGCCGCCATAGAGCTGGGCCTCGACGAGATCGAGCCTGGCCGAGCCGTTCTGCACGACGATGTTGAGCGTGCTCTGGCCGATCTCGATGGCGCGCACCTTGAGGCCCGCCAGGGTGAAGGAGAGATCGGCATCGGCCAGGTCGAGGCCGGAGAAGTCGATCGCCTCGTCGCTCCAGCCCTCGGCGGCCGCGCCCTCGCCCGCTGATTCGCCCGAGCCGCCGCTGCCGCTCTCGGCGGCGGCCTGTTCGCTCTGGGTCTGGGGCAGGTAGGGGTTGAGATCGAGCATGTCGGAGGTCAGTTGGGCGCTGATCGCGGGCCGCGCGCCGGAAAGGTCGACGCCCAGGTCGCCCGAGGCCTTGAGCGCGTCGGCGGCGATCTGTGCGCCCGTGAAGGCGATGGTGTCGCCGGCCAGGGCCAGCTGGCCGGTGACCGTCACCGTCTCGGGCGCCGGGGAATTCTCCGCCAGCGGGGTCGCCAGCCAGCCGGCAAGGCCGCGCAGCGAGGCGATGGAAAGTTCGACCCTGCCGTCCAGCGTGCCGCCCTTGCTGACGTCGCCGTCGAAGCTGGCCGTCATCGGCGCGCTTTCGAGGGCGACACGCGCATTGGTGCTCTGGCCCTCCATCAACGCGCGCAGCGAACCCACGCCGGTGTCGAGATCGACCTCCTGGCCCTTGTAGACCAGGCTGCCCTTGCCCTCGAACGGGCTGTCGAGGCCGGGCAGGGAGAGCGTCACGTTGAACTCGGACAGTTCGGTCGTCTCGCCGGTCTGGCCGTCGTGGTAGGTGACCCTGCCGTTCTCGATGCGCACGTCGCCCAGACGCAGTTCGTTGAGCTGGCCGGTTGCCGGGCCGCTGCCCTCGCCGGTCGTTTCGCCGCTGCCCGAGGACGCCTGGGTGTCGGTCCCGGTCGCGCCCATCATTTCCCAGTTGCCCGTGCCCAAGGCGTCGGTCTCCAGCTGGATCACGGGATCGATCAGGACGAATTCGTTGATCACCAGCTCGCCGCTGAGCAGCGGCATCAGTGCGACGTCGAGCCTCAGGTCCGAAAGCGTCGCCATGTCGGCGACATCGCTGCCGGGCCGGTTGGAGAAGCGGACGTCGGAGACCTCAACCTGCACGTTGGGAAGGATCGACAGGCCGACGTCGCCGCCGATCGTCAGCGTGCGTCCGGTCGCGGCCTCGACCTGGGCCACCGCCTTGTCCTTGACCCAGTCGAGCGGGATCAGGAAAGGCGCCACCAGCGCGGCGACAACAAGGACGCCCAGAAGTGCGGCGATGGCGATGATGATCTTGCGCATGACGGATCGGGCCTCCTCGACCGGGATGTTCGGCGACGCCCCTGGCGCCGGCCGGCGACGATATCGAGCTTGGAAATTGCCGCTCGGGCGCCCTGATGCAAGCCTTCAGTTGCCGGACTCGTTTCCCCGCCAATTCTGCTAGTCTTGATTCGGATCGGCGCTGCGCCGGTCCGGCGTGGAGTCCGCATTCGGGGAGCAGGGCAGTGGCGGAACAGGCATCGAGGGTGCTTGTGGTCGAGGACGAGGACGGCATCCGCGATCGCATCATCAGGATTCTGGGATTCGAGGGCTTCGAGGCGCAGGGGGCACGCTCGGTTCGGGAAGGCATCCGGCTTTCCTAGGAGTTCCTGCCCGACGTCATCATCAGCGACATCATGATGCCCCAGAGCGACGGGCTCGACCTGGTCGGGCTGCTGCGCTCGCGCCGCGAGACCCGGCTGACGCCGATCATCATGCTGACCGCGCTGGCCGAGCGCGAATGGCAGCGCCGTTTCATGGAGATGGGCGCCGACGACTACATCACCAAGCCGTTCTCGGCCGAGGAACTGGTCGGCGCGGTCAAGATCCAGTGCCTTAAGCTCGAATGGCGCAATGCCGGGGCTCGCAGCCAGGCGGTGCACGATTTCGGCCTCGAGTTTTCCGGCCGCCTGTTCGATCCGATCCGCCGCACGCTGGTACGCCAGGATGCCGACGCCGAGGTTCTGACCATGAGCGAGGCACAGCTCCTCCTCATCCTGCTGGAGAACGCCGGCCAGCCGATGAGCCGGGAAGCCCTGCTGGAGGGCATGGGCCGCCAGTTCTCTCCCACTAACCGCACCGTGGATGTCCTGGTCGGCCGGCTGCGGCGCAAGATCGGCGACGATGCGCGCACGGCCCGCCTTCTGGTGACCGTCCGCTCCAGCGGTTACGCCCTGCAGTCGGAGGTCCGCCGCGTCGCGATCAACTGAGTCGCGGCCCGAAACGACCGAACCCCGTTCCGGATTGAGGTGCCGGAGCGGGGCTCATGAAGGGCAGTCCGGGAGGTTTGCGCACTCGCGACTGCAACGTTCGTCTGATGATTCGAACATGGGTTTGGCGGGACCGGAATTCCAGTGACCCCGGTCACCTGCCGGTGCTTTGCCCAATGCACTGGCGGCGACGCGCCGGCCTGTGACAAGGTGCGCGCGAACAGTGCGGGAGCTTGCCATGGCCGGGATCACCCTGGGCAACCGGGATATCGGCATCGAAGACGTCGTCGCCGTCGCGCGGCACGGTGCCGGGGTCGCCCTGGACGCTTCGGCCCTGGCGCGCATGAACGCCGGCCGCGCCGTGGTCGACCGCTATTCGGCGCAGAACATCCCGGCCTACGGCGTCACGCGCGGGCTGGGCGGGCGCGTCGTCAACGAGATCTCGCCGCAGGAACGGGCCGACTACAGCCGTGTCGTGGTGCTGGCGCGTGCCTGCGGCGGCGGCGACCCGCTGCCGCGCGAGGCGGTGCGCGCCGCCCAGTTCGCGCGTGCGGCTTCCATGGCGCGCGGCGGTGCGGGGGTGCGCCCGCTGATCGTGGAAACCCAGTGCGCCATGCTCGCCGGCGGAGTCCACCCTTATGTCCCCTCGATCGGCTCGTTCGGGGGTTCCGACCTGACGCTCTGCGCCAACCTCGCCCTGCCGCTGATCGGCGAGGGCAGGGCCGAATACGGCGGCGACCTGATCGCCGGGGCCGAGGCCATGGCGCGGGCCGGCATCGCCACGGTCGCCCTGCAGGAGAAGGAAGGCCTTGCGCTGTGCAGCGCCAATTCGATTTCCGTCGGCATGGGCGCGCTCCTGCTTGCCGATCTCTCGGAACTGATGGAACTGCTCGACGGCATCGTCGTGCTGACCATGGAGGCGTTCCGCGCCAACCCCAGCCCGATCGACCCGCGCATCGTGCGGGCCCGCGGCGCCCCGGGCCAGGCGCGCGCGGCCCAGAGCATGCGCCAGAAGCTCGCCGGGTCGGCCCTGTTCGACGAGGGCGAGCCGCGCCGGGTGCAGGACCCCATCTCGATCCGCTGCGCCAGCCACGTCCACGGCAGCCTGCGCGCCACGATCGACTTCTGCACGCCCAACGTCGAGGTCGAGCTCAACGGTGCCGGCGACAACCCGCTGGTCATCGCCGAGGACGACCTCATCCTCTCGAACGGCAACTTCCACACGCCCGCCATGGCGGTCGCCTTCGATGCCCTGGCGCTGGCCATGGGCCAGACCGCGGTGATGTCCTCGCAACGCACCGCGCGCCTGCTCCAGAACACCATGACCGACCTGCCGGACCGTCTGAGCGGTCACGGGCCGACCCATGCCGGCCTGGGCCTGCTCAGCCACACCGCCGACACCCTGTCCAAGGACATCCACATCCTCTGCCAGCCCGCCAGCATCTTCGATTCCTCGGGCTACAACGTCGAGGACCACGCCCCCATGACGCCGCTTGCCGTGCGCAAGGCGACCCAGATCCTGGGCCACCTGCGCCAGATCGCGGCCTGCGAGATGATGGTCGCCGCCCAGGCGCTCGACATGCGCGATCTCGCGCGCTGCTCGCCCGTGGCCCGTGCCCTGCGCGACCGTGTGCGCGAGGTCGTCGCCCCGCTCGACGACGACCGCAGCTTCACCTTCGATGTCCTGGCCGTGGGCGACCTCATCGCGGGCGGCAGCCTGATGGACTGCCTGCAGGCGGCGTAGCTTCGTTCGGCGACGGCCCGGCCGGCGGGCGGCAAGGAGGACTTCCATGGTCCAGGATTGCGACGGCATCCCGGTTCTCGATCTGGCTCCCTGGCGGCGCGGCGAGAGCGGTGCGCGCGACCGCCTGGCCGGCGAACTGCGCCGGGCCTGCCTGGAGGTCGGTTTCTTCTACGTCGGCGGCCATGGCGTCGAACAGGCGCTGGTCGATGCCGCCTTCGCCCAGACCGAGGCGTTCCACGGCCTGCCCGAGGCCGACAAGGCGGCCCTGGCGATCAACCGCCACAACATCGGCTACATGGCATCGCGCACCAGCATGCAGCGCAGCTCGACCGTGCACACGGCGACCAGGCCCAATCTCGTCGCCTCCTTCTTCATGAAACGCGAGCGTGCCGCCGATGCGCCCGAGGTCGTCGCCGGCCTGCCCCTGCGCGGCCGCAACCAGTGGCCGCCGCAACTGCCCGCGTTCCGCCCCGCGATGCTGGCCTACATGAACGCCATGGAGGCCCTGGGCCTTGCCATGCTGCCGCTCTATGCCCGCAGCCTGGGTCTCGACGACGGCTTCTTCGAGGCGGCCTTCCGCGAGCCCAGCATCACCCTGCGGATATCCAGCTACCCGCCGCAGGACGCCTTCGACGGCGAGGAATTCGGCACCGGGCCGCACACCGATGCCGGCTTCATGACCATGCTGGCCCAGGCCCGGGTGCCGGGGCTGGAGATCCTGCACCGCGACGGAAGCTGGCGTCAGGCGGCGGTCCTGCCCGGCATGTTCCTCGTCAACATCGGCCAGATGCTGACGCGCTGGAGCAACGATCTCTACCCCTCGACCCCGCATCGCGTGATCAACCTTGCGGGGCGGCAGCGCTATTCCATGCCGTTTTTCTTCGACCCCGATCTCGAGGCCGAGATCGCCTGCCTGCCGACCTGCCGGGGGCCGGACAATCCGCCGCGCCACGCGCCGATCCGTTACCTCGACCACATCCTTGCCTTCACCGGGCGCAACTTCGACCACAACCGGGACAAGGCCTCCTGATCGCCCGCTGCCGCAACTTCGCCATGCTCCTGCGCCGACAATAGGTCCGATCCAGCGGAGAGCGACGATCGCATGACCCGGATACGCCGCCTGTTGCTCCTGCCCGTCTTCTCGCTCGTCCTGGTCTGCGCCGGGGCGGTCGCGCTCTGGCTTTTCTACGGCGAATCGGTGCGGGTGCTCGAAGGCCTGGTGACCGCTTCGGGCGAAACCCTGCCGCCGGACGTGACGCGCCGCTCCCTGACCCTGGAAAGCGGCGGCACGATCGTCGTGGCCGACATCTACGAACCGGCCGTCCCGCGCGCCGTGCTGCTTTTCGTTCCGGGCCTCACCTCCGCGGGGCGCGAGGACCGCAGGGTGGTCGGCGTCTCGGGCGAACTTGCCGCCGCCGGCTTCCGCGTCGTCACCCCCGACCTGCCCGGCGCCATCGCCCTCGCAGCCGGACGCGAGGATGCCCGGGTGCTGGCCGCGCTGCTCGACCACCTGGTCGGCGAGCGTGCCGCAAATGGCCTGCCGCTCGGCATGATCGCGGTGTCCTACGGCCTGGGGCCGGCGCTCGACGCTGCCGCCGAACCCGCGCGCGCCCGCGGCCTCGACATGGTGCTGGGCCTGGGCGGCTACTTCGACGGCCAGGCCATCGTCACCTATGCCACCACCGGCGCCTACACCGACCCGCGCGACGGCATCACCCGCATGGGCGTGCCCGATCCGCGCGCCCGCTGGCTGCTGCTGCTGGCCACGCTCGACCACGTCCGTTCGGTCCAGGACCGCGCCAACCTGCGCGAGCTGGCGCGCCAGGGCATGGCCGGCACGCCGGGCCTGGTCGCCACGAGCCAGGCGATGGCCCAGGCCGGCCCGGCGGCGCGATCCCTGCTGGCCCTGGTCGCCAATGCCGAACCCGACCGCGTGCCGGCCCTGATCGAGGCGCTGCCTGCCGGTGCCCGCGACGATCTCGTCGCGCTGTCGCCCTCGCGGCGCGACCTGTCGGCCCTGGAGGGGCGCCTCGTCCTGGTCCACGGCCAGCACGATCCGGTCATCCCCTTCAGCGAGAGCCTGCATCTGGCCGATGCGGTTGCCGGCACGCGGCTCTTCCTCATTCCGGGATTCTCCCATGTCGAACCGGAGGAAACCGGTCTTGCCGGGCGCCTAGCGATGATTCGCGCGCTGCGCGTGCTGCTCGGCCTGCGCCAGTGAGGCGTGCGCGGCACGCCGTGTTGCTTGCCCGGCCGCGGCGCCTGTGGCACGAGGCCCGCCATGGACATCGCCCCGACCGCCCGGAAGGCGCCACGATGAACGCCTGGAACGACAACGCACCGATTCCGCTCGTGGCGGGCCTTGGCGCACTGGCCGGGCGCTACGACGCCCTGCTGGTCGACCTCTGGGGCTGCCTGCACAACGGCGTTGCCGCCTATGCCGATGCGGTCGATGCCCTGCAGCGTTATCGCGCCGGCGGCGGGCGGGTCGTGCTCGTCTCCAACGCGCCGCGCCGCAACGCCGCGGTGATGCACCAGATCGAGGGTTTCGGCTTGCCCGCCGATGCCTGGGACGCCGTGATGACCGCCGGCGAGGCCTTGCGCCTGGAGATCGAGGAGGCGAGCGATCCCTGGTACGCCGCCCTGGGCGAGCGTTTCCACCACATCGGCACGGAGCGGGACGCCAACCTGCTGGAAGGCCTGCGCTTCCGCCGTGTCGCTGCGCCTGACCAGGCCGATTTCGTGCTCTGCTGCGGCATCCGCGCCGCCGGCGACACGCTGGAGGCCTTCGCCGGGGAAACTGCGGCCAGCCTCGCGCGCGCGCTTCCCATGGTCTCGGCCAACCCCGATCGATTCGTGCTGCGCGGCCCCTCGCGCGAACTCTGCGCCGGCGCCATTGCGCTCGACTACGCCGCCCGCGGCGGCGCCATGCGCCAGGAGGGCAAACCCTATCCCGCGGTCTATCGCCGTGCGCTGGCGCAACTCGGCGGCATCCCGGCCGAGCGGGTGCTGGCAATCGGCGACGGCATCGAGACCGACATCCTGGGCGCACGCAACGCCGGCATCGACGCGCTCTGGATCACCGGCGGCCTGCCCGCCCATTTCTGGGGCGTGGCGCCCGAGGCCCCGCCGCCCCATGATCGGGTCGTGGCGGCCTGCGCCGAACACGGCGTGCGCCCCATCGGGGTCCTGCCGCTGCTGCGCTGGTAGGGGGAGAGGCCATGGCGCCGGATGCGATTGCCCTGGGTTACAGCGCCTGCCCGCACGACTGCCCCTCGACCTGCGCCCTGGAGGTCGAACTGCTCGGCGGCAATCGGATCGGGCGCATGCGCGGCGCCGCCGACAACAGCTATACCGCCGGCGTCATCTGCGCCAAGGTCGCCCGTTACGCCGAGCGCCTGCACCACCCCGACCGCCTGACCCAGCCCATGCGCCGCAACGGGCCGAAGGGGTCCGGGCAGTTCGCGCCGGTCTCCTGGGAGGCTGCGATGGACGAGATCGCCGGGCGTTTCCAGGAAGCCGAGGCGCGCCACGGCAGCGAGACCGTCTGGCCCTACTACTATGCCGGCACCATGGGGTTCGTGATGCGCGACGGCATCAACCGGCTGCGCCATGCGAAGCGTTACTCCGGCCAGCACAGCACGATCTGCACGACGCTCGCCTGGACCGGCTGGATCACCGCGACCGGCGCCCTGCGCGGCGTCGATCCCCGCGAGATGGCCAAAAGCGACGTCGTCGTCATCTGGGGCACCAACCCGGTCAACACCCAGGTCAACGTCATGACCCACGCCGTGGCGGCCCGGAAGGAACGCGGCGCGAAGATCGTCGTCGTCGACACCTACCGCACCGGCACCGCCCGCCAGGCCGACATGTTCCTGTGCGTGCGGCCCGGCACCGACGCGGCGCTGGCCTGCGGCATCATGCACGTCCTGCTGCGCGAGGGTCTGGCCGACTGGGACTACATGCGCCAGTACGCCGACGATCCCGAGGGCCTTGCCGCGCATCTGGAAAGCCGCACCCCGGCATGGGCCGAGGTGATCTGTGGCGTGCCGGCTGGGGAGATCGAGGCCTTCGCCCGCCTCGTGGGCACGACGCCGAGGAGCTTCTTCCGCCTGGGCTACGGCTTCTGCCGCGGCCGCAACGGCGCGGTCGCCATGCATGCCGCGGCCTGCATCGCCACCGTCACCGGCGCCTGGCGGCACGAGGGCGGCGGCGCCTTCCACAACAACGGCGCGATCTACGGCTGGGACCGCACCGTGATCGAGGGGCTCGACCTGCGCGACCGCGAGATCCGCGTGCTCGACCAGTCGCGCATCGGCCCGGTGCTGACCGGCGACCGCGCCGACCTAGGCGAGGGCCCGCCGGTCACCGCGCTGCTGATCCAGAACACCAACCCGATGATGGTCGCCCCGGACCTGGGCCTGGTGCACCGGGGGTTCGCCCGCGAGGACCTGTTCGTCGCGGTCCACGAGCAGTTCATGACCGAGACGGCCAGGATGGCCGATATCGTGCTGCCCGCGACCATGTTCGTCGAACACGACGACCTCTACCAGGGCGGCGGCCACCAGCACATCCTGTGGGGCCCCAGGCTGGTCGAGCCGCCCGCGGGCTGCCGCTCTAACCACGAGGTGATCTGCGACCTCGCCCGTCGCCTGGGTGTCGCCGACAACCACGAGGGGTTTGCCATGACCCCGCGCGCACTGGCCGACCGCACCCTGCGCGATTCCGGCCATGGCGATCTGGCGGCCCTGGAGGCGGCGCGCTGGATCGACATCCAGCCCGCGTTCCGCACCGCCCATTTCCTCGACGGCTTCGGCCATGCCGACGGGAAATTCCATTTCCGCGCCGACTGGTCGCACCCGCTCAACCGCTTCGGCCCCGCCGGCACGCCGGGCAACATGCCGGGTTTCCCCGACCACTGGGACGTCATCGACCGCGCCGATGCCGGCCACCCGTTCCGCCTGGTCACCGCCCCGGCGCGCAACTTCCTCAATTCCAGCTTTACCGAGACGCCGACCTCGCTGGCCCACGAGGGCCGCCCGACGGTGATGGTCCACCCCGACGATGCCGCACGCCTGGCCATCGGCAAGGGCGACCGCGTGTGCCTGGGCAATCGGAAGGGCAGCCTGGTGCTGCACGCCGAACTGTTCGAGGGGCTGGTGCCCGGCACGCTGATCGTCGAAAGCGTCTGGCCCAACGCCGCCTTCGAGGAAGGCATTGGCATCAACCTGCTGGTCTCGGCCGACCCCGGCGCCCCGGTCGGCGGCGGCCTGTTCCACGATACCGCCGTCTGGCTGCGCCCGGCCTGAGAACAAGCAAATGGGGCGGCCCCGAAGGACCGCCCCATGGTGCATCGCGGATGCGGCCGGCCGTCAGCCGGTCTTGGCCGCGCCGTTCTTGTTGCCGCTCGCCCCGTCCGTCTTGCCGCTTTCGGCGTTGACGTCCTTCATCGCCTTGCGGGTTTCCTCGCGGGCGCCCTCGATCGCCTCGTGGGCGGCATCGCTGGCGCGGGCGACCTGTTCCCGGCCGTAGTCGACCGCCTCGTCGCGCAGGCGGTCGCGCATCGGACCGACCACGGCGTTCTCGCGCCGCGTCGCGGGGATGCTGGCGCCGATCGCGGCGCCGACCGCCAGGCCCAGCGCGCCGATCAGCAGCGGCTGGCTCTCGAAGGCATCGCTCGCCTTGTGGGCGACCTGGCCGGCGCCCTCGCGGACACGGTGGCCGGCATCCAGGGCGCG
>JAQCLG010000124.1 GCA_027592745.1 Pseudomonadota bacterium
TTGGTTTTTGCCTGGAGGGGGTGCCAACGAATTATGTCCGGGTCCCAGCCAAGGCTAAGGGCCACGGCTTCGTCGAGTTCCAACCTGCCCATCGCCGCCCAATACGCAATCCGGGCCGGGTCGAGGCTAGCTTTGGCAAAGTGTCGGCGCTCAAACTGAGGTTGATCGCTCCAGCCAATCCCTCCGCGCGACGGTGCAATGGGTCGGGGAGTCCATGTCATGTTCGCCTCCGCTGGCGAGCCGCTGGGAAGGAAAGGCGCTGCAGGCAGGGTGCGGTGCCCTGCTTTTCGATCCGTCGATCTAGCCACGCCACGGGAGGCGCTTGCCGCCCGGTTCATTGAGCCGCCCGGAGTTGCACGACGGTATCGCCGCGCGCCTCGATATAGGCCGCCCATGCGTTCATCAGGTCGCGCCTCTTGGCGAACAGGTCGGAGCGCCGATAGGCGGCCTCCACCTTGTCCTTGAGGGCATGGGCCAAGGCCGCCTCGCAGATGTCGCGAGGGAAGCCGGTTTGCTCTGCCGCCCAATCGCGGAACGTCGAGCGCAGCCCGTGGACGGTCGCTGTGTACCCAGCCCGACGCATCCACATGAGCATCGCCATGTTGCTGATCGGCCTGCCTCTGCGAGCGCCGGGGAACAGGTGCTCGTGTGCGCCTAGGTCCTTTGCCTGCTGCACGATCTCAATGCAGCGGGGCGGTAGCGGGACACGGTGGGGCTTGCCGCCCTTCATCCTCTCCGCAGGCACGTTCCAGACGGCCTCCGACAAGTCCAGTTCATCGAACGTCGTGCCAATTGTTTCGCCGGTCCTGGCCGCCGTCAGCAGGGTCCAATCAAGCGCCAGCCGCGTGATGTCGGGGGGGCCGGAGCGGAGGGCCTTCACAAGAGCAGGGGCCTCCTCGTAGGGCAGAGCCTCGTGGTGCTTCTGTGCTTTCATGTCGGTCTGGCGGGCGAGGCCGGGGCCAACCAGAGTGGCGGGGTTTGCACCCGTCCTGTGGCCCGCTGTCGTCGCCCAATCCAACACCGTGCCGATGCGCTGGCGCACCCTGCGGGCCGTCTCAGGTTTGGCGAGCCAGATGGGGCGAAGGATGGCCTCAAGGTCGGCGGTATCGACGTGATCGACGCGGCGGCTTCCGATGGCGGGATAGGCGTAGGTTTCCAGCGTCTTGAGCCACTGTGCGGCGTGCTTGGGATTGCGCCAGCCATCGGCCCGGATGCCGTGGACCGTCTCGGCAGTCTCCTTGAAGGTCGGGATGGCCTGCTCTGCGCGTCGTGCGGCCAACGGGTCGCCACCCTCACGGGCCAGCTTCCGCATGTCTCGCGCCTTCGTCCTCGCTTCGGCAAGGCTGACCAGGCGGGTGGAGCCAAGGCCGATGTCGCGGCGCTTTCCTTGAACCACCGTGCGCAGAACCCAACGCCTGGCCCCGCTCGGGTCAACGACCAGATAGAGGCCATTGCCGTCAGCGTACTTGCCGGGCTCCTTGATGTTGCGCACCTGCACTGCGCTGAGTGCGTCTACTGGATGACGGCCAGCCGGTTTCATGATCCTGTCCCCCGTACCATCCCACAAAGTATGTCGGATGGCGTCGGAGTTCAATGGACAATGCCGGAGGAACGAGAATAGAACGGTGGCTGTGTCGTGCGGGTTACACGGACCCTGCCGGACTGTGCCGGAGGCTAGGTTGGCGGAGGGGGTGGGATTCGAACCCACGGTACGCTCACGCGCACAACGGTTTTCGAGACCGCCCCGATCGACCACTCCGGCACCCCTCCGCAATCGGTGTGCTGGCCCCGCGACCGGGGCCACTGTGGCGCGGGCGCGGACCATACGCAAAGCGCCAGCGGGGGGCAAGCGGACTCAGCGGGCCCCGGCGGCCACGGCCGACCGGGCCATCGCGGCTTGCGCCCGGCTGCAAGCGCCTCCTATAATGCCTGCGCCTGAGGGCAGGCGAACCAAGCAAAAACGATACGGCGGGCGATCATGGAACTCGAAGGAATCGGACTGGCCCTGTGGATCCTGGGCGGCTTTGCCTTTGCATGCTGCATAGCCATGCTCTGCCGCGGCATCGGCAAGGCGACCGAGATCAGCCCGGAGTTCCTCGCCAACATGGGCTTCTGGTGGTGCGTGCTGCCCACAGGAACACTCGCCGCGACGGCCTTCTATCCGCCGCTGAACATCAGCCAGTGGGCCTACTTCGGCTTCCTTTTCGGCTTCGTCCCGGTGATCGGCGCCCTGATCCTGCGCAAGGAAGGCGGCGTCGCCAACGCCATGTTCGGCCGCGACGACCAGGGCCGCATGGCGTTCCTGGGCTGCAACACCGAGGAAGTCGTCACCACCGTCCTTTACACCGTGCTGGTGTTCGAACTGACGACCATCTTCTGCTGGGACTACCTCTACCGCGCCTGAGCCGATACACGCGGCTGCCGCCCCGGGAAGGGGCGCGGCCGCGAAAAAACGTCCTGCAGACGGCCGGTTTCGCTTCCGGCGGGCCGGGCGGGTGTCGTTGTTGACAAGAAGGGCGCGATCCCTATATTCCGCCGGTCCGCGCGCAGGGCGAGTCCCCGCGTTTCGATTCGACGCGGACCACAAAAACCAAGGCGATTTCGACATGTTCGCAGTGATCAAGACCGGCGGCAAACAGTACCGCGTCGCGCAAAACGATATCGTTGCCGTGGAGCGCCTCGAGGGCGAAGCCGGTGACGCCGTTTCGTTCGACAGCGTGCTCATGATGGCCGACGGAGACAACATCGAGGTTGGCGCCGGCGCCATCGAGGGCGCGCTCGTCAAGGGCGAGATCCTCGAGCAGAAGCGCAGCGCCAAGGTGCTGATTCTCAAGAAGAAGCGCCGCAAGCATTACCGCCGCCGGGCTGGCCATCGCCAGTACCAGACGGTGGTGAAGATCACCGAGATCCTTGGCGCGGCTGCCGCGTCCAAGGCCTCCTGAACAAGAAGGAGCGCAAGCCATGGCCCACAAGAAGGCAGGCGGCAGTTCACGCAACGGTCGCGACTCTCCCGGACAGCGCCTGGGCGTGAAGCGTTTCGGCGGCGAGCAGGTCATCGCCGGCAACATTCTCGTGCGCCAGCGCGGCACCAAGTTCCACCCCGGCGACAACGTCGGCATCGGCAAGGACCACACGCTGTTTGCCACGACCGCCGGCGAGGTGCGCTTCCGCCGCGCCAACGCCAAGCGCCTCTACATCGACATCGTCCCGGCGATGGCTGCCGAATAGGCGCCATTCCCGCAGACATGGCTGCAAGGGGGGAATGGTTCGCCATTCCCCCCTTTGCGTTTCTGAATACTGGAACTCTCATGGCCGCCCGCGAACTGCGTTTCAACGCTCTGGTGCCCGAACTGGTCTGCCGCGATCTGGCAACGAGCCTGGCGTTCTATTGCGGCGCCCTGGGTTTTGCGCGGCTCTACGGCCGCAACGATCCGCCCTTTGCCTACCTGGAGCGCGAGGACTCCCAGATCATGCTCGAAGAGATGACGCCCGAGAGCTGGCTGACCGGCACGATGGAGGCGCCCTTCGGGCGCGGCATCAACCTGCAGATCGAGGCAAGCGCCCTGCAACCCCTGCTCGACGGCCTCGAAGCCGCCGGCCACGCGCTCTACCGCGCGCCGGAGGAAGCCTGGTACGCCGGCCACGACCGGCTCTACGGCCAGCGCCAGTTCCTGGTGCAGGACCCGGACGGCTATCTGCTGCGCTTCTGCCAGGATATCGGCGAGAGGCCGCTCGATGGCCCCGATACGGGCGGAAGGATCGTCCCGTGAAGTTTCTCGACGAAGCCAAGATCTTCGTGAAGTCGGGCAACGGCGGCACCGGCTGCGTCGGCTTCCACCGCGCCAAGTTCCTCGAGTTCGGCGGTCCGGACGGCGGCGACGGCGGGCGCGGCGGCGATGTCGTGCTCGAATGCGTCGCCAACCTCAACACCCTGATCGACTACCGCTACCAGCAGCACTTCAAGGCGCGCAGCGGCGCCGGCGGCGCCGGCCAGAACCGCACCGGCGCCAGCGCCGATGCCATCACCCTGCGTGTGCCGCCGGGCACCCAGGTGTTCGACGAGGACCGGGAAACCCTGCTTGCCGACTTGACGACGCCGGGACAGCGCATCGTGCTGCTGCGCGGCGGCGACGGCGGCCGCGGCAACAATGCCTTCAAGACCTCGACCAACCAGGCACCGCGCCGAGCCGAGCCGGGCTGGCCCGGCCAGGAGCGCTGGCTCTGGCTGCGCCTGAAACTGATTGCCGACGTCGGCCTGGTCGGCCTGCCCAATGCTGGCAAGTCGACCTTCCTGTCGCGCATCACCCGGGCCAAGCCCAAGATCGGCGATTACCCCTTCACCACCCTGCATCCCAACCTGGGCGTCGTCGGCGTGGGCGACAAGGAATTCGTCATCGCCGACCTGCCCGGCCTGATCGAGGGCGCCCATGAGGGTGTCGGCCTGGGCGACCGCTTCCTGGGCCATGCCGAACGCTGCGCCTGCATGCTCCACCTGGTGGACGGCACCTCGGGCGACGTCGCGGCCGACTACGCCACCGTGCGCGAGGAACTGGATGCCTACGGCAACGGCCTGGAGACCAAGGCCGTGATCGTGGCGCTCAACAAGGTCGACGCGATCGACGAGGAGACCCTGGAAATCGCGCTGTCGGAACTGCGCGAGGCCTCCGGCGGCGAGGTCATGGTGATCTCGGGCGTCAGCGGCGCCGGTGTCGAGCCCCTGCTCTTCCGCCTGCTCGAACACGTCGAGGCAGCGCGGGCCGCGCGCAACGGCGAGGACGCGGCGTGACCAGCCGGCTCGCGCGGGCGCGCCGCATCGTCGTCAAGATCGGCTCCTCCCTGCTGGTCGACGGTGCCGACGGGCGCATCCACCGCGCCTGGCTCAACGCCCTGGCCGACGACATCGCCGCCATGCGCTCGCGCGGCCAGGAGGTGCTGATCGTCACCTCCGGCGCCATCGCCGTGGGCCGGCGCCATCTCGGCCTGCCCGCCGGCCCCCTGCGCCTGGAGGAAAGCCAGGCCGCGGCGGCAAGCGGCCAGATCCGCCTGGCACACGCCTACCAGGAGGCCCTGGGCCGCCACGACATCGGCGCCGGCCAGGTCCTGCTGACGCTCGACGACACGGAGGGGCGCCGCCGCTACCTCAATGCGCTTTCCACGCTCAACACCCTGCTGAAGCTGGGCGCGGTCCCGGTGATCAACGAGAACGACACGGTCGCCACCGCCGAAATCCGCTTCGGCGACAACGACCGGCTGGCCGCCCGCGTCGCCATGATGACGAGTGCGGACGCCCTGGTCCTGCTCTCCGACATCGACGGCCTCTACGATTCCAATCCCAAGCTCAACCCCCAGGCCCGGCTGATCCCGGAGGTCAGGACCCTGACGCCCGAGATCGAGGCGATGGGCGGCAAGGCCCTGCCCGGCGATTCCTCGGGCGGCATGGAGACCAAGCTGATGGCCGCGCGCATCGCCACGGGTGCCGGCTGCCACATGGCGATCACCAACGGGCGCACCCTGCATCCCCTGCAGGCCCTGCTCGAGGGAGCGCCCTGCACCTGGTTCCTGGCCGACGCCAACCCGCGCACCGCGCGCAAGCGCTGGATCGCCGGCACGCTCAAGCCCAGCGGTGCGATCACGGTCGATGCGGGCGCACAGCGTGCGCTCAAGGCCGGGCGCAGCCTGCTGCCCGCCGGTGTGACCGCCGTCGAGGGCCAGTTCGAACGCGGCGATGCCGTGGTCGTTGCCGGTCCGGACGGGCAGGAGATTGCCCGCGGCCTTTGCGCCTACAATTGCGCCGATGCACGCCGCATCGCCGGGCACAAAAGCGATGAAATCGAGCGACTGCTGGGCTACCGTGGCCGTGAGGAACTGATCCACCGCGACGACCTGGTGATGTCATGAACGCCGCCCCCGTCGCCACCGCGGCGCGTGCCGAACCCATCGACGACCTGATGGAAACCCTGGGCGCCGCCGCCCGCCGCGCCGCCGTGGCGTTGGCCGATGCCGACACCGATACCCGGAACCGCGCCCTGACAGTGGCCGCCGGGGCGCTGCGCGCGGCCACCCCCGAGCTGATCGCCGCCAACCAACGCGATGTCGCCGCGGCCCGCGAGAAGGGCCAGAGCGGGCCGCTGATCGACCGCCTTGTGCTCGATGCCGGCCGCATCGAGGGCATGGCCCGCGGCCTGGAGGCCGTCGCCGCCCTGCCCGACCCGGTCGGCCGCGAGATCGCCCGCTGGAGCGTTCCCTCCGGCCTCGACATTGCGCGGATCGCCGTGCCCCTGGGGGTGATCGGCATCATCTATGAATCGCGCCCCAACGTGACCGCCGATGCCGGGGCGCTGTGCCTGAAATCTGGCAATGCCGCGATCCTGCGCGGCGGTTCCGAGAGTTTTCATTCGAGCAAGGCAATCGTCGCCTGCCTGCACGAGGGCCTCAGGCAGGCCGGACTGCCGGTCGAGGCGGTGCAGCTCGTGCCGACCACGGACCGTGCCGCCGTCGGCGCCATGCTGGCGATGACGCGCTGGATCGACATCATCGTGCCGCGCGGAGGACCCTCGCTGGTCGAGCGCGTGCAGCGCGAAAGCAGGATCCCCGTGATCGCCCACCTGATGGGCCTCAACCACACCTATGTCGATGCCAGCGCCGATCCGGCCATGGCGGTCGCGATCGTGCTCAACGCCAAGCTGCGGCGCACCAGCGTGTGCGGCGCCACCGAAACCCTGCTGCTCGACGCGGCCCTGCCCGCCCCGACGCGCAAGGCCGTGGTCGCCGCCCTGCTCGATGCCGGCTGCGAGGTCCGCGGCGACGCCGGGGTCCAGGCGCTGGATACCCGCGTCGTTGCCGCCCGCGCGGAGGATTTCGACACCGAATACCTCGACGCCATCATCTCGGCCGCCACGGTCGAGGGCGTCGAGGGTGCCATCGCCTTCATCGGTTGCCACGGTTCGGGCCATACCGATGCCATCGTCGCCGGGGACGGCGCCGTGGCCGAACGTTTCCTTGCGCGCGTCGACAGCGCCATCGTCCTGTGGAACGCCTCGACCCAGTTCGCCGACGGCGGCGAATTCGGCATGGGCGCCGAGATCGGCATCTCGACCAACCGGCTTCATGCCCGCGGCCCCGTCGGCCTGGAGCAGCTCGCCACGTTCAAGTACGTCGTGCGCGGCAGCGGTCAGACCCGGCCCTGAGCGAACACCTCGCCCTGCTCGAACACGCCGCCGGCCGCTCGATCGGCCTGCTCGGCGGCTCGTTCAATCCTGCCCACGAGGGCCATGTCTTCGTCAGCCGGCTGGCGCTCGACCGCCTGCGGCTCGATGCGGTGTGGTGGCTGGTCGCGCCGCAGAACCCGCTGAAGCCGGTCCACGGCATGATGCCCTTTGCCCGGCGCCTGCAGGCCGCGCGCGCATTCGTCGACGATCCGGGCATCAGGGTCACCGGCATCGAGGCCGCCCTGGGCACGCACTACACCTGCGACACCCTGCGGCGGCTGAAGGCGCGGGCGCCCGCGGCGCGTTTCGTCTGGCTGATGGGCGCCGACAACATGGCCACGATCCATCGCTGGCATCGCTGGCACGAAATCTTCACCACCGTGCCGGTTGCGGTGTTCGACCGCGCTCCGTATTCTTTCTCCTGTCTGGCGAGCCGAGCGGCGATCCGCTTCAGGGCGTTCCGTCTTGATCAGGACAAGGCGCTGACGCTGGCAAGAAGACCGCCGCCGGTGTGGACCTACGTCATGGGTCCGCGTCACCCCGCCTCGGCCTCGGCCATCAGGGCGGGTGACACCACCTTCGGTCACGCCCGACAGGACGACGGCAACACCTAGAACAAGGAGAGGGATCCATTCCTCGTCGCAAAGCCGAAAGGGACTCGTCCCGCAACCTCGTCTCGCTCGTCGTGAGCACACTTGAAGACGGCAAGGCCGAAGACATCGTCGAGATCGACCTTGCCGGAAAAACCTCCTTCGCCGATCGCATGATCATCGCCAGCGCCGGATCGCAGCGCCAGGTCGCGGCACTTGCCGACCGGCTGGTGCGGGTCCTGCGCGAAGCCGGCCATCCGACCTACGGCATCGAGGGCCTGGCCCAGGGCGAGTGGGTGCTCGTCGACCTCGGCGACATCATCGTCCACATCTTCCGCCACGAAATGCGCGAGCTCTACAATCTGGAGAAGATGTGGTCCCTCGCCCTGCCCGAACCCATGGAAGCCCGGGCGTGACCTGAGGCCATGAAGGTCACGCTGGCCGCGGTCGGGCGGGCACGCGACAGCCCGGTGCGCGCGCTGGTCGACGACTACGCCCGGCGCCTGCCCTGGCCCTTCACCCTGCGCGAGATCGCCGACATCGCCGGCGACAGGCGGCGCGAGCGCGAGGGCGACAAGCTGCTGGCCGCCCTGCCCGAGGGCGCCTTCGTCGTCGCGCTCGACAGCCGCGGGCGCCAGCTTTCGAGCGAGGCCCTGGCCGACTGGCTGGGCCAGCGCCGCGACGAGGGCTGCCGCGACCTCGCCCTGGTGATCGGCGGCGCCGACGGCCTGTCGCCCGCGGTGATCCAGAGAGCCGGCATGATCCTCTCCCTGGGCGCGATGACATGGCCCCACCTGATGGTCCGCGCCATGCTCGCCGAACAGCTCTACCGCGCCTCGACGATCCTGGCCGGCCACCCCTACCACAGCGGCCATGCGTGACCGCCCGGGCGGCGCGCCTTGTCATGCCCGGATGCAGGGGCTACATCCCCGGCACACGACCGTGACGGAGCCATGACCGACCGAAATCCCGCCGGACCTCTCGTCCTCTGCATCCTCGATGGCTGGGGCATCGCCCCGGCCGGCCCCGACAACGCGATCCTCAGCGCCCGCGCGCCGGTCTGGCGCGCCATGCTCGAACACGGGCCCTCGACCGTGCTGGAAACCTCCGGCGAGGCCGTCGGCCTGCCCTGCGGCCAGATGGGCAATTCCGAGGTCGGGCACCTGACCATGGGCGCCGGGCGCATCGTGATGCAGGACCTGCCGCGCATCGACAAGGCGATCGCCGACGGCTCGCTGGCGCGCCTGCCCCTGCTCGACAGTCTCGTTGCCGCGCTGGCAAGGAGCGGCGGGCGCTGCCACCTGATGGGCCTGCTCTCGCCCGGCGGCGTGCACAGCCACCAGGACCACATGGCCGCCCTGGCCAACATCCTCTCCAGGCGCGGCATCACCGTGCTGGTTCATGCCTTCCTCGACGGCCGCGACACGCCGCCCTCCAGCGCGCGCGCCTACCTGGCCAGGTTCATGGCCGACGCCCCCCACGCCGTCATCGCCACGGTCAGCGGGCGTTACTACGCCATGGACCGCGACAACCACTGGGAGCGCACGGAACTTGCCTGGCGCACGCTGGTCTCGGGCCAGGGCGAACGGGCAGACGGCGCCGACTCAGCGATCGCCGCCAGCCATGCCGAAGGCAGGAGCGACGAATTCATGCTGCCGACGGCCATTGCCGGATATGCCGGCATGGCCGACGGCGACGGCCTGCTGATGGCCAACTTCCGCGCCGACCGGGCGCGCCAGTTGCTCGCCGCCCTGCTCGACCCCGGCTTCGACGGCTTCGTGCGCGAACGCCGCCCGGGCTTCGCCGCGGTCGCGGGCATGGTGAGTTATTCCAGTGCGCTCGATCCGCTGCTGCCGGCCCTGTTTGCGCCCCAGAACATGGAAAAGAGCCTGGGCAGCCTCGTCGCCAAGGCCGGGCTGCGCCAGTTGCGCATCGCCGAGACCGAGAAATACGCCCACGTCACCTATTTCTTCAACGGCGGCGAGGAGCGCGTCTTCGACCGGGAGGAACGCATCCTCGTGCCCTCGCCCCGGGTCGCGACCTACGATCTCAAGCCCGAGATGTCGGCGGCCGAGGTCACCGAACGGCTGGTCGGCGCCATCCGTGCCCGCAGCTTCGATGTCGTCATCTGCAACTTCGCCAACCCGGACATGGTCGGCCACACCGGCAACTTCGCCGCGGCCCTGAAGGCGGTCGAGACGGTCGACCACTGCCTGGGCGAGATCGCCCGCGCGGTCGAGGATGCCGGCGGCCTGCTCGTGGTCACCGCCGACCACGGCAACATCGAGGCGATGCGCGATGCCGTCACCGGCGAGATCCAGACCGCGCACACGACCAACCCCGTGCCCCTGGTCATCGCCGGGGCGACCGGCGGGATTGTCCTGCAAAAGGGCGGCCTGGCCGACCTGGCGCCGACCCTGCTCGATCTGCTCCATCTCGAACAGCCGGCCGAGATGACCGGCCATTCGCTGGTCGAAGGGCCCGGCCTGCGTGGCGCATCCTGACCGTTTCCTGCGGCTCGGTGTCCTGCTGCTGGCCCTGGCGCTGACGGCGGCAAGCGCCGACGAGGAAAGCGAGACGACCAGCCGCCTGAGCGAGGTCGAACAGGCGATCGACCAGGCGCGGCAGGCGCGTGCCGCGCTCGACGGCGAGGCCGCCGCCATCGCGCAGGAGATCGACGGCCTGCGCGCGCGCCTGCTCGCCGCCGAAGCCGCCATGCGTGCCCAGGAGGCGGCCCTCGAGGAGATTGCCCTGACGCTCGAGGCGCTCAACGGCGAAATGGCCGAACGGCAGGCGGCCTTCGATGTCCGGCGCGACGAGTTCGGTCTGGTCCTGGCCGCCCTCCAGCGCATCGCGCGACAGCCCGCCGAAATGCTGCTGGCGATGCCGACCTCGCCGACCGATACCCATCGCACCGCCATGCTGCTGGCCTCGCTGACCCCCGAACTGGATCGCCGGGCGCGCGCGATCGCCGACGACATTGCCGTGCTGGCGGGCCTGAAGCAGGACATTGCCGACCAGGAACGGGCCCAGATCGCCACGCTGGAGGTCCTGACCGCCGAGCGCGCCGCCAGCGCAGCCGCGACCATCCGCAAGCGCGCGCTGCTGGCCGGGGTGCGGCGCGAGGACAGCGCCCTGGCCGCCGAGCAGGAACGCCTGGCGGGCGAGGCCGGCAACCTGCGCGAGCTGCTCGATGCCCTCTCGCGCAGCGCCGACGGCGTGCCGAGCGAAATCGCCACCGGCACCGCCGTCGTCGAGGCCTTGGCGGCGACCAGCTTCAGCGCCCAGCGCGGCACCCTGACGCTGCCCGTGGCCGGCACAATCGTGACGCATTTCGGCGAGATACTCCCGGCCGGCGGTGACAGCGAAGGCATCGTGATCGATGCCAGACCGGGAAGCCGGGTCGTGACGCCCTATGACGGGCGGGTGGTCTATGCGGGTCCGTTCCGCGATTACGGGCATTTGTTGATCATTGATCACGGCGAAGGCTACCATACGGTGTTAGCTGGATTAGCGCGTGCGGATGTGGTTCTGGGCCAGTTGCTGCTGGCCAGTGAGCCGGTCGGCGTGATGTCGTCGCAGGATGCCGCAGCATCGGGGCTCTATGTCGAGCTTCGGCGCAAGGGTGCTCCGATCAACCCCCTGCCGTGGATG
>JAQCLG010000002.1 GCA_027592745.1 Pseudomonadota bacterium
CATGGGACCCGCCACGCGGATGGTGGTGCGTCCTTCGGTGACGTCGACGATGCCGACGCTGGTCCCCGCAAGGCCTTCCTCCAGGGCGTCCGTGATCGCCCTCTCGGCACCGACCGGGCCGACCAGAAGCCATTCCTGCGGTCCCAGCCAGAGGGCGGTGATGTTGTTGCCCACGGCGACCGTGTTGGGCTCGGCAGGGAGTTCGACGCCCACGGCAGCCTTGACGGCCGCGGACGCAGCCTTGCCCCGAAGGTTGACCTTGGCCAGGTACGGGAGTTCGGCCAGAACGAGGCCCGCACCTGATGTTTCGGCACCGGCACGCGCATCGAGCGCGCGCTGGGCGAGCGGGCTTTGCCGCAGATAGCTCTCAACCACGCAGACGCTCCCCTTCTTCATCGAAGAACACCGGCCTGGTGATCTTGGCCCGCACCACCTTGTGTTCCAGCGGGATGGCCACCGTTTCGCCGATACGTCCGGCACCGCCGCGGAGCAGCGCCATGGCGATCGAGCGGCCGCAGTTGGGGCTGTAGTAGCTGGACGTGACCCAGCCTTCCATCGGCACCGGCTTGTTGCTGTGCGGCGAGGGCGAGACATGGGCGCCCTCGGGGATCACCTCGTTGGGATCCTCGGTCAGGAGGCCGACCAGTTGCTTGCGGTCGTCGCGCAGGGTGTCGGGACGCTCAAGGCCGCGCTTGCCCAGGAAGTCGCCCTTCTTCTTCGACACGATCCAGTCCATGCCCAGATCGTAGGGCGTCGTCGTGCCGTCCGTATCCTGGCCTGCGATGATGAAGCCCTTCTCGGCGCGCAGGACGTGCATGGCCTCCGTGCCGTAGGGCGTGATCGAATACTTCTCGCCCGCGGTCATCAGGGCGCGCCAGAGCGCCAGCGCGTAACTCGCCGGCACCTGCACCTCGAAACCGGTCTCGCCCGAGAAGCTGATGCGGAAGATGCGCCCGGGTATGCCGGCGATCTCGCCGTCCTGCCAGGTCATGAAGGGGAAGGCCTCGTTGGAAAGGTCGGTCGCTGTCAGTTCGGCAAGCAGGCGGCGGCTGTTGGGGCCTGCGATCGCGATGGCGGCCCAGTGGGTCGTCACCGAGGTGCAATAGGCCTCGAGGTCGCGCCACTCGCACTGGAGCCATTCCTCCAGCCAGTTCAGCACGTTGGGCGCGCCGCCTGTGGTCGTCGACATGAGGTAGCGGTTCTCGCCGATACGCGCCGTGACGCCATCGTCGAAGACCATGCCGTCGTCCTTGCACATCAGGCCGTAGCGGCAGGCACCGACCTTCAGCGTGGCGAAGTTGTTGGTGTAGACGCGGTTGATCAGTTCCAGGGCGTCGGGCCCCTGGATGTCGATCTTGCCCAGGGTCGAGGCATCAAGGATGGCAACCGAGGTGCGCGCAGCCAGGACCTCGCGGTCGACTGCCTGCTTCACGGTCTCGCCGGGGCGCAGGTAACAGTACGGCCGCTTCCACTGGCCGACATCCTCGAAATGGGCGCCGTGCTGTTCGTGCCAGTGGTGCATCGGCGTCTTGCGCACCGGATCGAGCAGCTCGGGGCCGCTGTTGATGCCGGCAAGCGCGCCGACCGTCACCGCGGTGTAGAAAGGACGGAAGGTGGTGTGGCCAACCTCGGGGACGTCGACGCCGCGCAAGCCGGCCATGATGGCCAGGCCGTTAACGTTCGAGGTCTTGCCCTGATCGGTGCCCATGCCCGTGGTGGTGTAGCGCTTGAAATGCTCGACCGAGCTGTAGTTCTCGCGATGGGCGAGCGCGACGTCCGACGCGGTGACATCGTTCTGGAAGTCGAGGAAACGCTTGGCGCCCTTGCGCCCGCAGGGCACGTCCCAGAGGGCCTGGAGGGCAAGGACGCCATCGCCGGGGCCGGCATCGCAGGCGGGCACGGCGGGTTCCTCGCCCTCGAACCCGGCATCGCGCGCGGCGGCGCTACCGGCACGGCTGCCTTCGGCAAGCGCGGCCATGAGGCTGAAGCTGCCGTTGACGGCCCCGGCCTCGCGCGACTTCTGCGCCGCCGTGGCCGGAACGAAGGTCGCCAGATCCGCGTTCCAGGCAAGCTTGCCACCCGACTGGGAATAGAGATGGACGGTGGGGTTCCAGCCGCCCGACATCATGACCAGATCGCAGTCGATGGAACGGCGCGCCCCGGCAACATCGCTGCCGTCCTGGGTGAGCGTGGCGACCTCGACCTCGGAGACCTGCTTGGTCCCGCGCACGCCGGTGATCACGCTGCCAGCAACGATCTCGATGCCGCGTTCGCGCGCCAGGCGGACCAGGGCACCTTCGGGCTGGGCGCGGCAATCGACGATGGCGGCGATGGCGATGCCGCCGTCGGAGGCATCGATCGCAGCACGATAGGCGCTGTCGTTGTTCGTGAAGACGACGGCGCGGTTGCCCGGACGGGCGCCGTATCGGTTGACATAGGTGCGCACGGCGCCGGCCAGCATCACGCCGGGCCTGTCGTTCTCGGCAAAGACCAGGGGGCGCTCGATGGCGCCGGTCGCCAGCACGACCTGCCGCGCACGGACCTTCCAGAGACGCTGGCGCGGACCGTGGCGTTTCCCCAGCGGCAGGTGATCGTTCACCCGCTCGACGGCGACCAGATAGTTGTGGTCGTGGTAGCTCACCACCGTGGTGCGCGAAAGAACGCGAACCTCGGGCATGCCGGCCAGATCGTCGATTACGTCGCCGGCCCAGTCGGCCCCGTCCCTGCCCTCGATGCGGTCGCGCGAGGCAAGCAGGCTGCCGCCGAACTCCGACTGCTCGTCGGCCAGGATCACACGGGCGCCGGTGGCACCTGCCGCAAGCGCAGCGGCAAGACCGGCGGGCCCGCCGCCGACCACCAGGACGTCGCACCAGACGCTGCGCTTCTCGTAGGTCTCGGGATCGGGTTCGGTCGGTGCCTTGCCCAGGCCTGCGGCAGAGCGGATGAATTTTTCGTAGAACATCCATGCAGCGGCCGGCCACATGAAGGTCTTGTAGTAGAAGCCCGAGGGAATGGCCTTGGAGACCATGTTGTTGATGGCGCCAACGTCGAAGCCGACACCCGGCCAGGCGTTCTGGCTTTCGCTGACCAGGCCGTCGAACAGCGCGATCTGGGTCGCGCGCGTGTTGGGTTCGGTATGGGCGCCGACACCGAGCTGGATCAGGGCGTTGGGTTCCTCCGGCCCCGAACCGACGATGCCGCGGGGCCGGTGGTACTTGAAGCTTCGCCCGACCAGGCGCACGCCGTTGGCCAGCAGCGCCGAGGCCAGCGTGTCACCGGCAAACCCCTCGAGGTTCTGACCGTCGAACGTGAAGCTGACGCGCTTGCCGCGATCGATGCGGCCGCCGTCGCTGTTGCGGAACGCCTGGGTCATCGGCTGCCCGCCTTGTTCGCATCGATCGCCGGCGGCGGCTCGTCGATGCCGTAGATGGCAAAGATCTCGTGGGTCACCGTCGAACGCGCGGCATGGAACCACTGGCGGCAGCCGTGGGCATGGAACCAGCGCTCATAGTGCAGACCCTTGGGGTTCTTGCGCATGAAGAGGTAGTGGCCCCATTCCGCATCGGTTGCGGTCGCGGGGTCGGGACGCACGATATGGCCCTCGCCGCCACAGGTGAACTCGGTCTGCTCGCGGGGGCCGCAGTGGGGGCATTCGATCAGAAGCATCTTTCGTTCCCCTAGTGCGCCACGGCCGCGGCGCCGTGTTCGTCGATCAGGAAGCCGGTCTCGAAGCGTTTGAGATCGAACGCCTCGTTGAGACGGTGCGGCCGGTCCTGAGCAATGGTGTGGGCAAAGACCCAGCCGGAACCGGGCGTCGCCTTGAAGCCGCCGGTACCCCAGCCGCAGTTCATGTAGAAGCCCTCGACCGGCGTCTTCGAGACGATCGGGCTGGCGTCCGGGCAGGTGTCCACGATGCCGCCCCAGGTGCGCATGATGCGCAGCCGCTTGACGATGGGGTAGAGATCGCAGAGCGCCTCGAGCTGGTGCTCGATGACGTCGAGCGAACCGCGCTGGGCGTAGGAATTGAAACCGTCGATGCCCGCACCCAGGACCAGTTCGCCCTTGTCGGACTGGCTGATGTAGACGTGCACGGTATTGGACATGATGACCGTGTCGAGCACCGGCTTGATCGGCTCGCTGACCATGGCCTGCAGCGGGTGGCTTTCGACCGGCAGGGTGAGGCCCGCCATGTTGCCCACGACCGTGGCGTGGCCCGCCGGCACGGCGCCGATCTTCCTGGCCTTGATCGGGCCGCGCGTGGTCTGGACGCCGGTGACGCGGCCGTTCTCGATGTCGATGCCGGTGACTTCGCAGTTCTGGATGATGTCGATCCCGAACTCGTCGGCGCGGCGGGCATAACCCCAGGCCACGGCATCGTGGCGGGCATTGCCGGCACGGCGCTGAATGGAGCCGCCCAGGACGGGATAGCGGATGTTCTTCGAGATATTGATGATCGGGGCAATCTGCTTGATCTGTTCGGCCGAGATCATCTCGTAGTCGATGCCGTTGAGCCGGCAGGCATGGCCGCGGCGCGACAGTTCCTTCAGGTCGTGTTCGTTGTGCGCCAGGTTGATGACGCCGCGCTGGCTGAACATGACGTTGTAGTTGAGATCCTGCGAGAGGCCCTCGAACAGCTTGAGCGAGTGTTCATAGAGGTGGGCGCTCTCGTCCCAGAGGTAGTTGGAGCGCACGATGGTGGTGTTGCGCCCCGTGTTGCCCCCGCCCAGCCAGCCCTTCTCCAGGACCGCGACATTGGTGATGCCGTGTTCCTTGGCCAGGTAATAGGCCGTCGCCAGGCCGTGGCCGCCGCCGCCGATGATGATGACATCATAGGAGGGTTTCGGCTCGGGACTGCGCCACGCCTTGGGCCAGCCCCGATGATAGTCGCGGGCCTGCCGGAGCAGACTGAAGATGGAGTATTTCATCTTGGCCATGGTGGTCCCGCATACGCATGCAACTGCGTTTTCGATCACAGAGCGAAAGGCAGCGCAAGCTATCGAGTGACCCGTTTGCCAAATGGCCCACAGGCGACATCGCCTGCCGGATTGGGTCCCTGCGTTGCGGTCAGGACCCGCGCAGTTGGCCGGAACGGATCATCGCGCCGATCGCGGTCAGCACCATGCGGGAGCAGACGGTCGCCCCCAGGCCGCTGGGCGGATCGTAGTCGCAGCCGAACTCGACGATGTCGAGGCCGGCGATCCAGCCCCTTGCGGCAATGCCGGCGATCAGGTCGAGCACGTGGTGATAGGCCAGGCCGCCGGGAGCGAGTGCGCTGACGCCGGGGAAGTCGGCAGGATCGATGCCGTCGCAATCGATGGTGACCAGGAACGTGCCACCATCGGGCAGGTGATCGAGCGCTACGGCGATGCCGCCTTCGCGGACAGCACGGGCGGTGACCAGCCTGGAACCCCAGGCCCGGGCATCGGCCACCTCGGCGACCCGGGCGCTGCCGGTGCCGCGCAGGCCGACCTGGACCATGCCGGTGATCCAGGGCATCTCGGAGGCCCGCCGCATGGGACTGGAATAGCCGTAGCGGGAGCCATGGACCTCGTCGCGCCAGTCGAGGTGCGCGTCGACCTGGACCACGGTGAACGGTCCCTGCCCTTCGTAGGCGGCAAAGAAGGGGATCGGGACACTGTCGTCGCCGCCCAGGACGATCGGCACGGCGCCGGCCTGCAGGATCGCCTGCACCGCGGCGGTCGCCATCGCCCGGTTGGCCGCCCCGTCGGCAGGCAGAGGACTGCCCGGCACATCGCCGCAGTCGACGATGCGGGGGTCTGCCGCCGTGCCCGAGAGAACCGGCGCACCGATGTCGAAGTCGTGATGATAGAGGTGCGAAGGCGCCGAACGGGCGCGGATGGCCGTGGGCGAACCCGCGCTTTCGTTGACCGGGCTTTCGGTGTCGTAGGTCGTGCCGTAGGGGATGCCGAGGATCGCGATATCGGCTTCCAGCTGCGCGAGGTCGGTGACGACCGGAACGCCGGCAAAACTGCGCCCGCCGGGCGGCAGCCTGGTTTGTGGACCGGTCATGCCCGGCTTCCTTCCGTATGGAACCCTGGCGCCCTACTCGGCCGCGTCCTTGCGGTGGAAGATCGGCTCGACCTGCTTCAGTTCGGCCAGCGGGATGTGGCACTTGATCATGTGTCCGCCTTCGAACGTCTGGTTGGGCGGTTCCTTCTCGTTGCAGATCTTGCCGATGTAGCGCGGACAGCGGGTCGAGAAGCGGCAGCCAGAGGGCGGGTTGATGACCGAGGGCATCTCACCCTCCAGGCGGATGCGCTTCTGCTCGATGTCGGGATCGGGGATCGGCACGGCCGACAGGAGGGCTTCCGTATAGGGATGGTAGGGCGGGTTGAAGATCATGTCGGAGGGGCCCTGCTCCATGATCTGGCCCAGATACATCACGATGATCTCGTCGGAGATGAAGCGCACCACCGACAGGTCGTGGCTGATGAAGAGCAGCGTCGTGTTGAAGCGCTTCTGGACGTCGTTGAGCAGATTGATGACGGCGGCCTGGACCGAGACGTCGAGCGCCGACACGGGTTCGTCGACAATGACCATCGAGGGGTTCCCGGCAAAGGCGCGCGCGACCGCGATACGCTGCTTCTGGCCGCCCGAAAGCTGGCGCGGCTTGCGCGTGGAGAACGCCTTGGGCAGGCGCACGACGTCGAGCATCTCGCCGACCAGTTCGCGCACCTTCCTCGAATCGTTCTCGATGCCGAACTTGCGGATCACGCGGCCGATGCAGTGGCCGACCGAATGGCTCGGGTTCAGCGTGCCATCGGGGTTCTGAAAGACCATCTGCAGGGCGCGGATCAGCTTGGGATCGCGCTTCTGCACCGGGATGGCGGCGATGTCGGCGCCTTCGAACATGATGTGGCCGTCGGTCGCCGTTTCCAGGCCGGTCAGCACCTTGGCGAAGGTCGACTTGCCGCAGCCGGACTCACCGACGATCGCAACCGTGCGGCCCCGCTCGGCATTGAAGTTGAGGTCCTGGTTGGCCTTCACGTAGTGGCGCGTGTTGCCCGAAAGGATGGCCGAGAGCGACATGTCGGTGAGTTCGTAGAACTTGCTCATGCCGTCGATCGCCAGGACGGTGTCGCCGCGGCGCTCCTCGTCGCCGTGGCCCGAAGTGGTGGCCGTGACATGCTCGATCTCGTCCTTGCGGACGCAACGGACGTGATGCGTGTCGCTGCCGGGTTCGGCCAGCAGGGGAATCTCGCCCTGATCGCAGACGCCACCGACGAAGAACTTGCAGCGCGGTCCGAAGGTGCAGCCCGGCGGGCGTTCGTGGGGCAGCGAGACCTGGCCCGGGATCGGCACCAGCGTGCGGCTGTGCTTGTCGGCACCCAGGGTGGGGATGCAGTCGAAGAGGCCGAAGGTATAGGGGTGCTTGGTCTGCTTGAAGACCTCGCGGATGGTGCCCTCCTCTGCCATCTCGCCCGAGTACATGACGCCGACACGGTCGCAGACCTTCACGATCAGGCCAAGGTTGTGGCTGATAAAGAGCAGCGTAGTGTTGAACTTCTCACGCAGAGCCGCGATCAGGTCGATCACCACGGCCTCGACGGTCACGTCGAGCGCGGTGGTGGGCTCGTCGAGCAGGAGCAGCGAGGGATTGGACAGCATCGCCATGGCGATGACCACGCGCTGCTGCTGACCGCCCGAGATCTGGTGGGGGTAGCGCCGCATCACCGTTTCGGGGTCGGGCATGTTGACGTCGCGCAGCATCTGCAGGCAGCGCTCGTTGGCGACCCGGTCGGAAACGCCTTCGTGGAAGATCAGCACTTCCTTGAGCTGGGTGGCGATGGTCAGGCTCGGGTTGAGCGCGCTCATCGGCTCCTGATAGACCATGGCGATCTTGGAGCCGCGAATCCGGCGCAATTCCTCGGGCGACATGCTTGCCATGTCGCGGCCCTCGAACTTGATGGAGCCCTTCACGATGCCGCCGTTGGTCCCCAGGTAGCTCATGATCGCCATGGCGACCGTCGACTTGCCGCAGCCGGATTCACCGACCAGGCCATAACTCTCGCCCCGCTTGAGCTTGAGCGAGAAGTCGGGAACCGCCGGGATCTCGCCGATGCGGGTAAAGTAGGAGATGCCGACGTGGTCGATCTCGAGGACGTAGTCTTCTTCCTGGGCCATGTGGTCAGTCCCTCATCGAGATTTCGCGCAGGCCGTCGGCCAGCAGGTTGAATCCGATCACGAGGCTGGAGATCGCGGCGGCCGGGATGATGGCCATGTAGGCCTTGCCTGGCACGGTCACCATGACCGAGGCATCCGAGACCATGCCGCCCCAGTCCGGATCGGGCGGCGGCAGGCCCAGGCCCAGGAAGCCCAGGATGCCAATGGTGATGACCGTGTAGCCCATGCGCAGGCAGGCATCGACGATCAGCGGGCCGCGAGCATTGGGCAACAACTCCACGACCATGATGTAGAGACCGCTTTCGCCCCGGATCTGCGCCGCCGAGACATACTCCAGGCTGCGCAGGTCGAGCACCAGGCCGCGCACGATGCGCCCTATCCCCGGCGAAGCCGCCAGCGTCACCGCGACGATGATGTTGAGCGCGGAACCGCCGAACACCGAGATGATGATGATGAAGAGGATGATCAGCGGGAACGAGAGGATGATGTCGCTGACGCGGCTCACCGCAAGATCGATCCAGCCGCCGAAGTAGCCGGCTGCCATGCCCATCGTGATGCCCACGAAGTAGGCGCAGACCATGGCCACAGGAGCGATGATCAGGGTGGCCCGGGCACCGTAGGCCAGCCGCGACCAGATATCGCGCCCCAGGATGTCGGTTCCCATCCAGTGGTCGCCGGTGAACGGCGAGACACCGCCGAAGCCGAGCATGTCCTGGGCGTTGGGATCGTAGATCGTGATGAAATCGGCAAAGACCGCGACGAAGACCCACATGCCGATGATCGTGACGCCGATCATGGCGGCCGGCGATTCACGCAGCAGGCCGAAGTTGTAGAACAGCTTGCGGAGGCCGACGCGGTCGGGCTGCTCGGCACTGGTGGCCGTGGCGCCGACCGCTCCCGGGTGCCCCTTCTGCTGGCTGGGCGTCTCCGCGAGGTCGGCGTGTTCCTGCGTCCTGTCTGTCACGCGGGCCTCCTCAGGTGAACCGGATACGGGGATTGATCAGCATGTAGCCGATATCGCCGATGAGCTGGGTCGATACGGCGATGAAGACGGCGACCAGGGTGGCAGCCTCGACCAGGGCGATATCGCCGAACAGGGCGGCTTCCAGGAGCATCCTGCCGAAGCCGGGGTAGCCGAAGATCTGCTCTGTGACGACGACGCCGGTGATCAGGAAGGGAATTTGCAGCAGGATCACGGTGAAGGGCGCAATCAGCGCGTTGCGCAGCGCATGACGCAGGATCACCGTCTTGTAGGGCAGCCCCTTCAACATGGCCGTGCGGATGTAGGGTTTGGTCATGACCTCGACCATGGAGCCGCGCACCATGCGCGCGACATAGCCGAAGTCGTAGAGCACCAGCACCGCCACCGGCAGGACCATCTGGGAGGCCCAGCTCCACTCGTCGAAACTCTGCATGCTCGCCGTGCCCGGCAGCCAGCCCAGCAGCAGCACGAAGATCGCCATGAGGAAGACGGCAGATGCAAACTCGGGGACCGATGTCAGCGCGATGCCCGTGTAGGACAGTCCCCGATCGAGCGTACTGCCTTCGCGCATTCCCGAAAGGACGCCAAAGAGCAGGGAAAGCGGCACGATGATCGCAAAGGCGATGCCGGCCAGGATCAGCGTGTTGCCTAGCTTGCTCCACATGACGTCGTTGACCGGCAGCTTGAACTTGGCCGAATAGCCGAAGTTGCCGAAGTACTGGTCGCCGCGCGGATCCTTGAAGTTCAGCCCCAGCTCCGGATCCTGCAGGGGGTCGGGGATCACGCCCATGAGCACACCCAGCCAGCGGAAGTACCGCTCGTGCAGGGGATCGTCCAGGCTGAGCCGTTCGAACAGGATGTCCTTCTGGGCCTGCGTCGCGTAAGGGCCGAGCGTCTTGCTCGCCACGTTGCCCGGCGAAAACTCCATCAGGCCGAAGAGCAGGCACGAGGCCACGAACATCGTCGCGACCATCATGGCCAGCCGTTTCAGGATAAAGACAGTCATGTCCCCCCGCTGTGCCGCAAAGCCCACGGAACCACGAGGACCGGTTTTCCCGGTCTCTCTGAACGTCGCCCCTTGGGGTCATTGTGAGGAGCGCGCGAGGCACTGTCCATAGCGCACCCGGGACCATTTGGCCCAAACGCCTGCCGGGCGCACAACTGCGCCAGTTATGCGGCTGGCTGTGGCGTTTCCCAGCGCACGATCTTCAGGTCGAGCACGAAGATCGCGTAGAAGACGGGAACGAGGAGCAGGGTCACGACCGTGGCGATGACGAGCCCGCCGATCTGGGCATAACACAGGGGCTGCCAGAGCGGCCCGCCCTCCATCGCCAGCGGGAAGAGTGCCAGGACAGTCGCCCCGACCGTGATCAGGACCGGGCGCAGACGGATGATGCCGGCATCGAGCAGCGCCTCGTGCAGGCTCTCGCCCTCCTCCCGCTTCTCCTCGATGAAGTCGAAGAGCACGATGACATGGCTCACGATCACACCGATCAGGGCAATGATGCCGAGGAAGGCCATGTAGCCGAAACTCGACTGCATCACGAGCAGGCCGGTCAGCGCACCGACCACGCCATAGGGCACCGCCATGAAGACGAGCAGCGGCTTGACCGCGTTGCCGAACTGCAGGACGAGCGCCAGGTAGATGCCGGCGATGGAGATCATCAGGACCTTGCCGAGCTGGCCGAACCCGTCGGACTGGCGCGCCTGCTCGCCGTCGATCGCCATCTGGTAGCCCGGCGGCAACTGCGCCTCGAAATCCGCCAGCCGGTCGTGCACGGCATTGAAGACATCCGATGCCAGGGCGCCCTGCACCGGCAAGGCGTAGACCGTGATCGTCGGGAAGTGATCGAGCCGGCGCAAGCGCTGCAGTTCCAGGCCGTAGTCGAGATCGGCCACCTGGAGCAGCGGTACCTTGCTGTCGCTGCCGCTGCCATAGACGTAGAGGTTCCGCAGGTCGCCGAGGTTGGCGCGCTCGGACAGCGCCATGCGGGCATAGATCGGAATCTGCTTGTCCGAAACGCGCATGGTGCCGACCTGCTGACCGGAAATGCCGCCCGAGGACGACGAGGCGATGTCGGCATTGGTGAGCCCGGCGAGATTGGCACGGTCGTTGTCGATGTCGAGGCGCACGCGGAAGACCTCGCCGCCCCAGTCGTCGCGCCCGCGGGCACTCAGCGGCGTCGAGTGCAGGATTTCCGTGGCCTCCCGCGCCAGCGCCATCAGCGTGGCGATCGCGCGGTCCTCGTGTTCCGTCGCGATCGTCGCGCGCCCGCAGAGGCGCACCGCGACGGGATAGTTGACGGGGTTGGTCTGCAATTGCCGGACATCGATGAAGGCACCGGGGATCGTCTCGCTCAGGGCCTGCTGCAGCAGGGGGATCAGCGGCGGCATGTCCTCCTTGTCGACGAGGTTGACCAGGATCTGGGCGTAGGAGGGATCCTGCTGCTGGGGCGTCACCGAAAACCAGAAGCGCGGCCCCCGCCGCCCACGAAGGTCGCCAGGGACTGCAGGACCTCGCGCCGCGCGCCGTCCTCTCCGACACTGTCGATGGCGTACTGCGCGACGACATCGCGGACCACCTGCTCGGCAGCCTGTGCCGCCGCCGACGTGGCGTTGAGGTTGTCGCCGTTGTCCATCCAGACGTCGATGTAGAACAGGCGCTGGACGTCGTCGGGAAAGAAGGAGGTCTTGAGGTGGTGGGCGACCACGACGCCACCGGCCAGGATCAGGAAGGAGGCGAGCAGGACCTTCTTGCGGTGGGCGATGGCGAAGCGGCCGACCCGGTAGTAGCCGCCCGTGAATCCGCTGCTGCGCAGCTCCTCGATGCTCCGCTCGGCGCGGCGGCGCGGCCGCAGGATGTAGTAGCCCAGCAGCGGGATGAAGGTCATCGACACCAGGCGCGAAGCCAGCAGGGCGCAGGCCATGACGACCGGCAGGCTGTAGAGGAAGTCGCCCTGGTCACCGATGAGCAGCAGGAAGGGCAGGTAGGCGACGATGTTGGTGATCGTCGCGAACATGATCGCCTTGGCCAGCTTCGTGGGCCCAAGCCAGGCCGCCAGCACCCTTGCCTTGCCCGCCCCCAGTTCGCGCTTGATGGCGTCGTTTGCAACCACCGGATCGTCGACCAGCAGGCCCAGGGTGATGATCAGCGTGGCGATCGAGACCTGCTGGAGCTGGATGCCCAGCACTTCGATCATGCCGAAGGTGAGCATCAGCGTGATCGGGATCGCCAGCATCATCAGCAGCGCGGAGCGCCATTCCCAGAAGCCGACAAGGGCAATCAGGACGACGAGGACGATCGCCTCGATCAGGGCGCGCGAGAACAGGTCGAGGTTGTCTGCGACCTGCTCTGGCTGGTCCGAGACACGCGCGAAGATCAGGTCGTTGGGCAGGATCGTGCCGAGTTCGGCCAGGGTAGCATCGACCATGTCGCCGAAGACGCCGATCTGCTTGTTGTCGCGCATCTGGATGGCAAGGGAGATCGCCCGCGAGCGCTGCCAGGTACCGTCCGGAGCCTCGTAGCCGTACAAGTTGAGCAGCCGCGGCGGCGATTCGTAACCGTCGCGCACCGTAAGCACATCGCGCAGGTAGACCGGGGCACCGTCGGCATCGGTGGTCGCGATGACGTTGCCGATCTCGGCGGCGCTGTTGAACTGGCCGGTCGGGTCGATCAGCACCCGGCCGTCGCCGACATCCATCAGGCCGCCGGGGATCGCCGTGTTGCGCACCGAGAGCACGTTGGAGAGCTGTGAGGGCTGCAGGCCGTAGGAGGCAAGCCGTTCCTGGGAGTATTCGAGCCATACCCGCTGATCGACATCGCCAGAGGATTCGATCTTGGAGACCAGCGGCACGGTTTCCAGCGTGCGCGAGATGAGATCGATGAAGTCGTCGAGCTCTGCATAGCTGTACTTGTCGCCGCGGACCTGCTCAAGGGCTTCCAGCGTATCGGCGGGATCGCGGATCAGGGCAGCCTGCCAGGCATCGGGGTGGAAGCGCAGGTCGCCCAGATTGGCACTGACGAACCGGCGCAGCATGGCCCGGAGGTCCTCGTCGTCCTGGGGCAGTGCGCTGTCGATGCCGACAAATCCGGGCCCGACAATCTGGCGGACCACACCGGCATCACTCCGCTCGGCCAGGGTCCGGGCGAAATAGGCAAGCACGGGACGCACTGCCGCGAGGTCGACCGAGCGCGGCAGGGCAACGACGATCGCGACGCGGCCTTCCTGTTCCTCAGCCGGCAGGGTGGCGCGGTCGGCCTCCAGGGCGGCGGCAATGTCGCGGGCGCGCACCTCCAGTTCGATGTCGCCTTCCTTCGGGCTGGCGACAGTCAGCAGCAGGGCCGCGATGTCGCCGAAGCCGGCGTTAAACTGGATGGGCCCGGCGCCGTCCGGCAGGCTGTCGTTGAGGGCATTGAGCTTGAGGTTGATCGCGTCGAACTCGCGTTGCGGGTCGTCGGTCGCCTCGTCGAGCTGGATCTGGATGATCGAGACGCCGGGCATGCTGAGGGACTGGATGCCGTACTTGCCGGGCTGGGGCGGGTGAATTTCCGCGCTTTCCGAAATCGTCTGCTCGATCAGGCGGGTCAACTGACGGTCGACCGTCTCGGCATTGGCCCCGGGCCAAGCCGTCACCGCCGAAGCGACACGCACCGGGATCACCGGGTCCTTGAGACGCGGCATGCTTTCCCAGGCAAAGGTGCCCCAGGCGATGACGAGCGCCAGCAGCACGAATGCGACCGAGCGATGCTCGGCAAAGAACCCCGCCGTGTTGTGCTGCTGCTCGATGCCAGCCCTGCCCGCGCTCATGGCACGACACGGATCCGGGCGCCGTCCGAAACCGTGTTGATGCCGACCACGACCACGCTGTCACCCGGTTCCAGGCCCGAGGTGATGCCGATCCGGTTGCCGTAGACCTGGCCGATCGTGACATCGCGCAGCCGCGCGACCGTGCCATCCTGATCCGTATCGACGACATAGACGGCATAACCCTGGGGATCGTTGCGCGAGCGCACCAGGGCATCGACCGGCACGGTCGCCGCCGGCGCCTGGGTGGCATCCTGGCGCAGGGAAAGCGAAGCGATCATGCCGACCAGCAGCCGGCCATCGGCATTGGGCAGGGTGACCTCGATCTGGAACAGCCGGGTGGAGCTGTCGGCCGAAGGCGCCACGGAGGTCACCACACCGTCGAAGGTAGCATCGGCAATGGAATTCACGGTAACGCTGAGCGGATCACCGATCCGGACGCTGCCGAGCATGCTGTCGGGCACGCCGAACTGCGCCTTGACGCTGGAGGTATCGGCCAGAACGAAACCCTGGGTCTGGGGCGAGACCAGCGTGCCGACCTCGACATCGACCTCCAGCACGACACCGGCCATGGGCGCCGTCAGATCGGTGCGCGAAAGGTTGGTCCGGGCGCTGTCGAGGCTGGCCTGGGCGTCGCTGACCTGGGCGGTCACGCTGTCGACCTGCTGACGGGCGTCGTCATAGTCGGTCGCGGTGGCGCTCTGCGCGTCATAGAGCGCCTTGGTGCGCTCCCAGTTCGCCTTGGCGTTGGCGAGACTTGCCTGCGCCGAAGCCAGCCCGGCCTGAGCGCTCTGCAGGCTGTCGTCGTAGTCGGAGGGATCGACCGTGGCGAGGACATCGCCCTTCGACACGATGTCCCCGGCCTGGATCTTGCGCGTGCCGCTGCCGTCGGGCACCTGCATCAGCGTGAGCACGGTGCCGCTGACCTGGAAAGAGACCGAGACCTGGGTGTCGGCGGCGATGCTCGCGGTATAGGTCACCGCGTCGTTCTGGGGCGCCAGGGCCACGGTCTCGGCGCGCACGGACGGGATGGGTGCAGGGACCGTCGGGTCCTCGTCGCAGGCGGCAAGCAGGAGCACGGCCAGCGCCGTGAGCACGGCGGCTCTCACTATTGTTCTCCTATTGCGCGGGACAGTTCGGCCTGCGCCTCGTAGGCATCGAGCACGGCCTCGAAGTAATTGTCGTTGGCTTCCGAAAGATCGTGTTCGGCATCGAACAGGTCGCTGAGAAGCGCAACCTGTTCGTTGTACCGATTCTGGGTCACCCGCAGCTTCTCCTCGCCCGCCTTCTGCGAAACCCGCGCCGCCTCGATGGCGGCCAGCGCGTTCTCGATGTCGCGCAGGCTGGCATTGACGTCGGCAATGACATCCGCCCTGGTGCTTGAGAGGTCGTTCATCGCCTGGCTGACGCTGATACGGTCGCCCGCGATCGTGCTGGAGCGGCGGCCCCAGTCGTAGAACTCCCAGGAGAGGACGACGCCGACATAGAGCGAATCGTTGGGCAGCAGGTCGTCGTTGTTGTGCGAGTAGTCGACGATCAGGTCGACGTCGGGCAAATAGCCGTACTCGTCGATCGCGATCTGTTTTTCGGCCAGCGCGATGTTGAGCTCTGCCTGGCGCATCTCCGGGCGCTGTGCCAAGGCAACGGCACGGGCGGTCTCGCCGTCGACGTCGACCACTGGGGCGACAAGCAACCCGGTGACCTCGAACGGCTCCTGCGTGTCGCGGCCCATGAGGTTGTTGAGCTGTTCCTTCTGGCTCGCGATGTCGTTGACCTGCTCGAGGGCCTGCAGCCGGGACTGTGCGAGTTCGGCCTGGGCGTCGAGCAGCTGGTACTCCAGCGCCGTCTGCTCGGCGACCTGATCGGTGAGCTGGCCGACGAGGGATTCATAGAGGGCGATGCTCGCCTGGCTGTCCTCCAGCGCGCTTTCGCTGGCCAGGATCTGATAGTACTGCTGCTTGACCTGCTGCGCGGTGTCCTGCAGTTCCAGGCGCAACTGCTCGGCCGCGATGCGCTCCTAGATCGACAGCGCCTCGACCTCCAGCATGACGGCATAGATGCCGCTCAGCGACTGGGTGACGGTCAGCCCGACGGTCGTCGACAGGCTGCTCGAGGTGCCGATGTCGGTATCGTTGGCCGGGATCGGTCCGGTCGCCGGGAAGGTGCCGAAGGCGCCCTGTTCGAAGGTGTAGTTCTGGGTGATGAGATTGCTCACCGACTTCACCGTCGCCTTGAGCTCGGGGAAGTAGTCGGCCTGGGCGGCATCGATGTCCGTGCCCGACTTGTCGATATCGAGGTCCGCATTGACGACCGAGGGATTGTCGATCAGGGCAAGCGCGATCGCCTCTTCCAGGGTCAGCACCGGGGCGCCGTCCTGCGCAGACGCGCCAAAGCACAGCGCCAACGACACCGTCAGAACGATCGAGGCGACGCTTCTGACCATCGGTGCCCCCGGCATGGTGTCTGTCCGAACCCTTCGGCGATGCTACCTGTCGCCACCCTGCGGAACAACCACTGCGGGCATCAGGCCGTGCGCGCTGCGATCACCGAAACCTGCAGTCGCCAGGCCGCATCGGCCAGTCCGGCGATGCGCACGGTCTGCGCGACGTGATGGCGCACATGGCGGCGCTGCTCGGCGGTCGCGGCTTCAAGGTCGGAACGGTCGGCAAGGTCGGTCTCGACGGCAACGATGTGGCGCGGCTCGAAATTCTTCTCGGCGAGCGCATCGCAAACCCCTGCCCAGACCAGGGCCGCTTGCCCGGCAATGTCAGGAGGCGTGGCATTGCGCTTGTCGACGGGAACCTGAGCGCCGACGATCACCAGCGTCCGGCTCGCCGGAACCTCGACCGCCCCCTTCAGGTACTCCGATACCGCCTTGACCATGGCCTTCTCCCCGATTGGCGCCGCATCGTGGCTGAGAATGACCGAGTGGGGCAAGATGCTATCGGTTCAACCCGCTTGGAGATGCGCGATGACACTGGCCCGGCTCTATCTGCTGCTCGTTGTCGTGGGTGTGGTAGTACCCGGCGCTGAATTCGTTGCCTGGCTCTCGATCCATGGTCTTGACGTGCATGGCTTCTTTCGGGACATGACCGCCAACGGAATTGCCCGCTTCTTTGCCTGGGACGTCGTGATCTCAGCGCTTGTCGTCATCCTCGTCGCCTGCGCCGACAGACACTGTATCCGTCATGCCTGGCTGCCGGTCGTCGGCACGCTTTGCATCGGTGTGTCGTGCGGCCTGCCGCTCTATCTCTACCTCCGGCAACGTGCCATCGACACTGGCGCAGCCTAAATCTCCAGCGCCAGCTTGCGCCCTTCGTAGATCGCTGCGGCCGCCTTGCGCGGAGCCAGGCCATCGCCGATGGCATGCAGCGAGAGGCCGGGCCGGCCATCGAGCGCATCGAACAGGGCACGCTCGGGCCGGTTGACGGTCGCTAGCACCAGGCTGTCGAAATCGTGGCTTTCAACCTCGCCGTCGAGCGAGGAACGGAAGGTCGCCGTGTTGTCCTCCCAGGAAAGCAGCGCGACCTCGACCATCTGCGCGACCTTGAGCTCGGCCATGCGCCGCATCAGCGGCGCCGTGGCCGCCGGGCGCACCAGTTCGGGCGCAATCATGGGGTGGCGCGTGGCGATGGTGACGGCATGGCCCTGCTCGGCCATCAGAAGTGCGGTGCCCGCGGCCTTCCAGTTGCCGAGGTCGTCGAGCACCAGGACGCGGTGACCGAAGTCGGCGATGCCTTCCAGCACGTCGTCGATGGCAAACACGTTCGATTGCGCGACACCCGGCAGGCTATCGCGAAACGGCATGGCGCGCTGGTAGCCGTCACGAGCCGGCACCGAACCAGTGGCGACGATCACCTCGTCCCAGTCGGCAGAGGCGATCTGCTCGCTGGTCATCGCGCTGCCCATGCGGACCTCGACCTGGAGCTTGGTGAGCTGGGTCTCGTACCACGCAATGAGATCGGCAATGGCGCCGCGGCGGGGCTGGCGCGCGGCAAGGGCGAACTGGCCGCCCAGGCGCTGCGACTTCTCGGCCAGGGTGACGCGATGGCCACGTTCGGCGGCGATCCTGGCGGCCTCCAGGCCGGCCGGGCCGCCGCCTACCACCAGCACCCGCTTGGGTCGTTTGGCCGCCGTGACGCCGCCGTCGCCGCCCCATTCCCACTCGCGCCCGGCCGAAGGATTGACCAGGCAGGAGATCCAGTAGTCGCGCGCCCGTCTGCCCCAGCACATCTGGTTGCAGGAAATGCACGGACGCACGTCTTCGGCCCTGCCCTCCCGGGCCTTGTTGGCCATGTGCGGATCGGCGATCTGGCCGCGCACGATCGAGACCATGTCGGCCATGCCGTCGGCGATCACCTGCTCGGCATTGGCCGGCGTGCGCACATGGCTTTCGGCCTGGACCTTTGCGTGTTTCACCACGGACTTGATGGCCTGGGCCAGCGGCGGGCCGACCATCTCGTCGTACATGAAGGTCGGGATGATCTGCGAGAAGTCGTAGAAGCTGCCCGAACCGACCGAGACGTAGTCCATCAGGCCGCGCTCGTCGTGCCAGGCGACGATGCGCTGCATCTCCTCGAGCGGCAGGCCGCGCTTGGTGAGGTCGTCGCCCGAGATGGATAGGCCGATGACGTAGTCGTCGCCGCAGGCCTTGCGGATGCGCTCCAGGATGGTTGCGGTGAAGCGGCAGCGGTTCTCCAGCGAGCCGCCCCAGCGGTCCTCGCGCCGGTTGGTCAGCGGCGACCAGAACTGATCGGCCAGACCGTTGTAGGCCGCGAGCAGGTCGTTGCCGTCGAGCCCGGCACGATGACTGCGCTGCGCGGCCTCGATGTAGCGGTCGATGACATGGCCGATCTCGGCATCGCTCATGGCGTGGCTGCCGGCATGGTCCTTCAGTGAGGGCAGGCCCGAGGGCGACCAGTTGGCCTCCCAGGAATTGTCGAAATCGGCGTGCTGGCCCGAGTGGTTGAGCTGCTGGACGATGGCCGCGCCCTCGGCATGGACCGCCTCGGCGATGGCGGTCAGGCCCGGGACGATCTCGTCCGACCGGCGCAGACGACCGCGGGTCAGCGCACCGTGCTCCTCGACCGATTGGCCCTCCATGACGATGAGGCCGACACCGCCACGTGCGCGTTCGCGGTAGTAGGCTAGGTGCCGGGCGCCGGGCAGGCCCTCGTGGCTCATATTGGCCAGGTGCGGCCCGAAGGTCAGCCGGTTGCGCAGGGTGAAATGGCGCAGCTTCAGCGGCGTGAAGAGATGGGGGAAGTGCTGGTTCATCGGCCCGCCCTCACAGCGACATGGCGACGCGGCGACCGTCATAGATGGCGCCCGAAGCGAAGTGGAAGGCGATGCAGTCGCCCGCGGCATGGACATCCGGCGTGCCGGCAAGCGCAAGGAACAGCGCGTCGTCGGACTTGGGCGTCTCGGCCAGGACCAGCGTGTCGAAGGGTTTGCTCTCCTCGGCGCCGGTCGGCAGATGACGGATCGTGGCACCGTCGCCCCGCCAGCGCATGACCGCGCTCACCGGCCGCATGTCGGCTCCTGCCCTGGCCAGTCCCTTGCGGATCGCCTTGTCGGTCGAGCCGCGCGCAGCCTCCATGGCAACATAGGCATCGCTGGTGACGATGGTGACCTCATGGCCTTCCTGGGCCAGCTTCAGCGCCGTGCCTGGGCCGGCCCAGGAACCGCCCAGATCGTCGATCACGAGCACGCGCCTGCCCGCAGCGACCCGGCCCGAAAGCACATCGTTGATCGAGCAGACGTTGCCGAGCTCGACGCCGGGCAGGCTGTCGACTTCCGGCAGGCCGCGCTGGTAACCGGTGAGCGGCGGGCGCGCGCCGGTGGCGATCACCACCTTGTCGGCCCCGAAGGCGCGCACAGCATCGGCATCCATCGCACGGCCGCGGCGCACCGCCACGCCGAGCCGGGCAAGTTCGGCCTCGTACCAGGCCAGGTGCGGTTCGATCTCGTTGCGCATGGGCTGGCGCGCGGCCAGGCGCCAGTCGCCGCCCAGGTGGTCGCCGGCCTCGGTGAGCGTCACCTTGTGGCCGCGCTCGGCGGCCACACGCGCGGCCTCCATGCCCGCGGGACCACCTCCGACGACCAGCACCTTCAGCGATTCCGGTGCGGGCGAGAAGCCGTCGCCGCCCCACTCGAACTCGCGCCCGGCGGAGGGATTGACCAGGCAGGAAATCCAGTAGTCGCGCCGGCGTCGTCCGATGCACTGCTGGTTGCACGAGATGCAGGGTCGGATCGTCTCGGCCTTGCCTGCTGCCGCCTTGTTGGCCAGATGCGGGTCGGCGATCTGGCCGCGCACGATGGAAACCATGTCGGCCAGGCCTTCGGCGACGATACGCTCGCCGTTCTCGGGTGTCTTGACGCGCGCCTCGCACTGCACGCGGGCATGCTTGCACACCGCCTTGAGCCGGCCGGTGAATTCCTCGCCCTTCATGGCCTGCTCGAAGACCGGCGGGATGATGGTGGTGAAACCCCAGTAGCTGCCCCGTCCGAGGGTGACGTAGTCGATCAGCGCCCGTTCGTCGTGCCAGGCGACGGCCTGCTCCAGGGAGTCGATGTCCTGGACCTCGGCGGCGCCGGGGTCGATCGCCACCGCCAGGCCGCAGACGAAATCCTCGCCGCAGGCCTTGCGGATACGACTGTAGATTTCCGTGGAGAAGCGCATGCGGTTGTCGAAGCTGCCACCCCAGCGGTCCTCGCGCCGGTTGGTCAGCGGCGACCAGAACTGCTCCAGCAGCGCCGAATAGGCGGCCATGATCTCGATGCCGTCGAAGCCTGCCTGCTTTGCCCGACGCGCTGCGGCGACGTGGCCCTCGATGACTTCCTCGACTTGCGCGTCAGTCATGGCGTGGCTGCCGTCGCTGTCGAACATCGAGGGCAAACCCGAGGGCGACCAGTTCTCAGCAAAGCTGTTGTCCCAGTCGCCGTGGGCGCCGACGTGGTAGAGCTGCTGCACGATCGCGGCGCCGTGGCTCTTCACTTCCTCGGTGATGCGGCGAAAGTGCGGTATGACGGCATCGCTGTCGTGCAGGAAGTTGCCGCGCACGATGACGGCGGTGCGGTGGACCGGCACCGGCTCGACCACGATCATCGCCGCACCGCCCCTGGCGCGCTCCCGGTAGTATCCCAGGTGACGTTCGCCGGGGATGCCTTCCTCGCTCATGTTGGCGGTGTGCGCCCCGAAGACGATGCGGTTCTTCAGCGTCAGATGGCGCAGGGCCAGCGGCGCGAAGAGATGGGGATAAGGCGACGTCATGAGCGGCCGGCCTGTTGTCGGAAGATAGCGGGGAGCCTAGCTTGACGCGGCCGACACATGAAAGGGCCAATCGGACATGACCGCAGCCAGCTATCAGGCGCTGACCGACATCGCGACCATCGCCTGGCGCGCCGCGGCAGCCCAACCCTTTGCCCCCCGCACCGAACTCGACCGGGCGGTCACCCTGCTTTCTGGCCTTTCGTTCGCCGGTCAGGCGAGCCCGCGCAGCCACGGGGTCGTGGAGCGCCACCTCCGGCCGCGCGCAGTGCGTCATCGCCATGCCGGTGCGCTGCTCGACACGCTGCTCGAGACCGCCCCGACGATCGACTGGATCGGCGGCGACAGCGGCTATGGCAGCGAGCCGGGCATGGAGGCGTTCTGCGCCAACTATGCCTTCTGTGCGCTTGCCGGCCCGGCGCGCTGGGCAACGGGCTGCTCGGCGGTTTCCGACGAGGTCGGCTTCAACTTCACGGTCCAGGGGCCGAACGTCACCTATCCCGACCACGCCCACAAGGCGATCGAGCTCTACTACGTGGTCTCCGGCAAGGCGCTGTGGAAACGCGGCGATGAACCCTGGGTCGAGCGTTACCCCGGCGAGGTCATCCTGCACACCGCCGGCATGCGCCACGCGATGAAGACCGCCGATGAGCCTCTGGTGGCCATGGCAGTCTGGATCAGCGATATCCAGGCGCCACTGGTCGTCGTGCGGGCGTGATCGGGGCGGGCTAGACCTGTGGCAGCGGATGACGCTTGCGCATGCCCGTGACAGCGTTGAAGACGATGCCGATCAGCACCAGTCCGCCGCCTATTAAGGTGGCGGTGACGGGGATCTCGTCGAGCAGGACCGCGACCCAGATCGGCCCGAAGATCACTTCCGTCAGCGACAGCATGGCAAGTTCCGCGGCCGGCACGTTCTTTGCGCCGCCGATGAACAGGATCATGCCGAGCGTCATCTGCACCATGCCCATCAGCGCGGTGACGACAAGGTCGTTGGTCGAGACCGCCAGGCCCTCGCCGCCCGAGAGCGCCAGCGTGATGCCACAGGCACTGGAGATCATGGTGCCCAGCACGGCCGAGGGCAGCATGTCGTTGGCATTTCCGGCGCGAATGCAGACCGCGAACATCGAGAAGGCGGTCACCGCGACCAGGGCCATGACATCGCCCATGTAGCGGCCCGAACCCAAACCGCCGCCGACCATGGTGGCAATGCCCGCCGCGACCGCGACCATCGCCAGCAACGTGGCGCCGCGCACCCTTTCGCGCAGCAGGACCCAGGCGATCAGCGCCGTGATCATGGGCGATGCGCCCAGGATCAGATTGGTGTTGGCCACGTAGGTCATCGAGAGCGAGAACATGTAGCAGATGTTGGCCGTGGCGATGGCGATCGCCGCGGCGACGCCCCCCACGCCCATGGCCCGGAACTTACCCAGCAGGCCGCCGCGGTAGCGCCAGGCCAGGTAGGCGCCCATGGTCAGCCACATGAAGGAGGTGCGGTAGGCCACGATCTGCCAGACCGTGGCGTCCTCGATCATGCGGAACAGCAGTCCGCCCAGGCTCCACATGAAACCGCCGGCGGCGACCATGAGGACGCCGCGCAGATAACCCGCCGGCCGCGGCGCAACGACGGCGGCGCTCATGCCTCATGCACCTGCAGGAAACCCAGAGGATTGCCGAAGGGGTCGAAGAAGTCGCAGGTCGACAGGGTGGCATCGACTCGTACCGCCGGACCGGCCTCGATACCGAAGGCTTCGTCGAGAAATGCGCGCGCCACCTCGATGTCGTTCACCGCGAAACGCAGCGGACCTGCGTGACCTGCCTCCAGCCGTTCCTGAAGCTGCAGCCAGAAACCCGGCACGACCTCCCATTCGACGAAATCCTCGCCCATGCGCACATCGGGTTCGCGCCCCAGAAGCCTTTCGTAGAAGGCTTCGGCGACATCAATGTCGCTGACCGCATACCGGACGGTCACCATATTGGTCGCTATCGGCATTATCCCCGCCCCTGCTGGCGTGCCGAGATTGCCTGCAGCGCGATCTCCATTGCCAGCAAATTCACGCGCCCGCACGGGACGCCGGGTAAAGGAGGATCGCCGATACCCGGCTCAGCTCACAAGGTCGGGCAGCTCGCCCCGACGCCGGTTCATGAACGCCTGCAGCGCCTCGTCGACGGCGGGGTCGAGGTCGGGTGCCTGGTATTGCGACAGCCGCCATTTGGCGGTGGCGGCGGCGCGCTGGTCGAGGGTGCGGGCGCCTTCGGCCTCCCACTGCTCGAAGCTGTTGTTGTCAGCCAGTTCGGGGATGAAGAAACCGTTGAGATAGTTGCGCTGGGTGTGGGCGCAACCGAGATAATGGTTGCCCGGCCCGACCTCGCGGACCGCTTCCATGGCCAGGCCGTTTTCCGAAAGGTCGATTGCCTTGGAGAAGGACTGCAGCATGGCGATCTGCTCGCAGTCCATGACGAACTTGGCATAACCCGCCGAGAGTCCGGCCTCCAGCCAGCCCGCCGAATGCAGCACGAAGTTGGTGCCGGCAAGCAGCGTGGCGGTCATGGTCTGCATGGATTCATAGGCCGCCTGGGCATCGGCGACCTTCGAGCCGTTCAGCATGCCGCCCGATCGCAGGGGCACCTTGTAGCGGCGCGCGAGCTGGCCGACGCAGTAGATCATCTGCAGCGTCTCGGGCGTGCCCATCATCGGCGCACCCGACTGCATCGAGACGGTGGCAAGGAAGCTGCCGTAGACCATCGGCACGCCCGGCTTGACAAGCTGGCTGTAGGCCAGGCCCGCGGTCACCTCGGCGTTGAGCTGGGCGACTGCGCCGGCGGTGGCGACCGGAGCCATGGCGCCGGCCATGATGAAGGGCGTGACCAGTACCGCCTGGTTGTGCTGGGCGTAGTGGCGCAGCGAACCCAGCATCGAGGCATCCCAGACCAGCGGCGAATTGCAGTTCACCACAGAGGTCATGACCGTGTTGTTGGCGACAAAATCCTCGCCGAACAGGATCTCGACCATCTTGCAGGAATCATAGGCGCGATCGGGAGCCGACTGCACACCCATGAAGGGTTTGTCGCTGTACTTGATGTGGCTGTAGACGATGTCGAGATGGCGCTTGGGCACCGGCACGTCGATCGGTTCGCAGATGATACCGCCGCTGTGGTGCAGCACCGGGGTCATGTAGGTCAGCTTGATGAAGTTCTGCAGGTCGTCGAGCGTGGCGTAGCGGCGCACGTTTTCCAGGTCGCGCACGAAAGGCGAGCCGAAGGTCGGGGCAAAGACCGTGTTCTTCCCGCCGATCTCGACATTGCGATCGGGATTGCGCGCGTGCTGGGTGTACTGCTCGGGGATCAGCGCCAGCTTCTCGGCGATCAGTTCCCGCGGGATGCGCACCCGTTCGCCCTGGACATCGGCGCCGGCCTCCTTCCACTGCGCAAGGGCAACCTCGTCGCGGAAATCGATGCCGATCTCCTCGAGGATCGTCATGGAGGTGTCGTGCAGGAGGTCGATGCCGGCGGAATCGAGCAGTTCGTACACGGGGATTTCCCGCGTGATGTAGCGCTTCTGGACGATCGGACCGCCGATGCGTTCGGCGCGCCGCGCCGCGCGGCCGCCGCGGCGACCCGCCTGTTCCATAGTCGCCATCTCCCGAACTCCCCGATCATGCCGTCTGGGGGCACTTTCGGGCCACGTCGCCCGGCCTGTCAAAAGCTCAATTGGCGACGGGTTCTGCGGTCCCGGGGCCACACACCGGCCACTTCCGTCGCGATTTGTTCGCTTGCGCCCGGGAATGATCGGCCGATGTCGCGATCACGACACCGCGTGTCGCGATTATATTAGCCCCCGCGGGGCCGGGGGAACTACGTCTCGCTTCGGGCAAAGGGGCCCGACGCACGCCAGAGCTGGAGCCTGTCATGGCCGACGAAGAGGATCTCGACCTCAATACCCTCGACGACGACGAACTTGTGCAGCAGATGCACGAGGACCTCTACGACGGCCTGGCCGAAGAGGTCTGCACGGGCGTCAACATCCTGCTCGGTCGCGAGTGGACCCCCTACAAGGTCCTGACCGAGGCCCTGGTCGAGGGCATGCGCATCGTCGGCATCGATTTCCGCGACGGCATCCTGTTCGTGCCCGAGGTGTTGCTGGCCGCCAACTCGATGAAGGCCGGCATGACGATCCTTCGTCCCCTCCTGGCCGAGACCGGCGCGCCCAAGCAGGGCTCGATCGTGATCGGCACCGTCAAGGGCGACATCCACGACATCGGCAAGAATCTGGTCGGCATGATGCTGGAGGGCGCCGGTTTCGACGTCCACAACATCGGCATCAACAACGATGCCGACGCCTATCTGGCCGCACTGGAGGAGCACAAGCCCGACTTCCTCGGCATGTCGGCCCTGCTGACGACCACCATGCCCTACATGAAGGTCGTCATCGACACCCTCAAGGAGCGCGGCCTGCGCGAGGACTACATGGTCCTGGTGGGCGGTGCGCCGCTCAACGAGGCGTTCGCCAACAGCGTCGGCGCCGATGCCTATTGCCGCGATGCGGCGGTGGCGGTCGAGACGGCCAAGACCATGGTCGCCGAAAAGCGCAAGTCCAACTCGGCCGGCGCCGCAAACTGATCTGATGGCGAAGCGCGACCACAGCCTGGTGATTGCCTGCGGCGCGCTGGCCTGGGAGATCATGGCCCTGGTCCGCGCCAACGGCTGGGATGCGTTCGACGTGGAATGCCTCCCGGCCAACTGGCACAACCGCCCCGAACGCATCCCGCAAGGCGTACGCGAGAAGATCCATGCCGGCCGGGAGCGCTATGACCACATCTTCGTGGCCTATGGCGACTGCGGCACCGGCGGCATGCTCGACGCCGTGCTGGAGGAGGAAGGGGTGGAGCGGATCGGCGGCGCCCACTGCTACCAGTTCTTTGCAGGCGAGCAGGAATTTCTCGACCTTCACGACGCCGAACCCGGCACGTTCTATCTGACCGACTACCTGGCCAAGCATTTCGAGACCCTGGTGATCAAGGGCATGGGCATCGACCGCCACCCCGAACTGATGCCGATGTACTTCGGCAACTACACGCGCCTGATCCACCTGGCCCAGACGCAGGACGACGCGATACGACAACTGGCCGAGGCGGCGGCCCATCGGCTGGGGCTGCGGTTCGAATACCGCTTCACTGGCTACGGGGGCCTGGCGCCCCTGCTCGACAAGGCCCAGACCGCAGGAGCACAGCACTGATGGCGACCCTGACGATCGTTTACTGGCGCGACATTCCCGCCCAGGTCATTGCCAAGGCCGGACGCACCACGGCCAAGCGGGTGCTGCCCGAGCGCTTCGAGAAGGCGATCGACCAGTCGGCCATGCGCGCCAAGCTGCGCGACACCGATTCCTACCTCGAGCACTGGCGCCGCAGCGATCCCATCGCCTGCGGCGACGACCTGGAAGCCGAGGCCGAGGCGCTGGCGACCCGGCTCGACACCGAATACAGCGACGACGTGCTCGTCGCCCACATCAAGAACGGCGGCCTCAAGCCGGCCGACTGACAAGGGGATATCCGATGAAGACCAAGGGGCAACTGGAAGCCAAGCTGTCGCGTGGCGAATTCGTCATCACTGCCGAAACGACGCCGCCCGACGGCGCCGACGAGGCCAGCGTGATGGACAAGGTCGGCTGCCTGAAGGGCCTGGTCGACGCGGTCAACGTGACCGACGGCGCCGGCGCCCGCAGCCACATGTCGGCCTTTGCCTGTGCCGCGATCATGGCCCGCAACGGCATCGAGCCGGTGCTGCAGTTCACCGTGCGCGACCGCAACCGGCTCGCCATCCAGGGTGAGTTCATCGGCGCACCCGCCATGGGCATCCCCAACATCCTGTGCCTGCACGGCGATGCCATCACCAACGGCGACCAGCCCGAGGCAAAGCCGGTCGAGGACGTCGACAGCAAGGGCCTGATGTCGATGGCGCGCATGCTGCGCGACGAAGGCAAGCTGCCCTCGGGCCGCGAGATCAACCCGGCCCCGGGGCTGCTGATCGGCGCCGCCGACACGCCGCGCGACCCCGAGCCCGGCTTCAAGCCTGCCGGCCTGCAGGGCAAGATCGACGCCGGCGCCGACTTCTTCCAGACCCAGTTCGCCTACGATATCGAAGTCCTCAAGCGCTACATGACCGTGCTCAACGATGCCGGCATCACCGAACAGGCCCATTTCATCGTCGGCGTCGGGCCGCTGATCTCGGCCAAGTCGGCGCGCTGGATGACGCAGAACCTGTTCGGCGTGCACGTCCCCGACCACGTCATCGCACGCCTCGACGGCGCGGAGGACCAGAGGGCCGAAGGCCGCAAGATCTGCGCCGAGTTGGTCGAGCAGTTCAAGGAAATCACGGGCATCAGCGGAGCGCACCTGATGGCGCCGCGGGGCGAGAAGCTGATCGCCGAAACCCTGACCGAATACAAACTGCGCGGCTGATCGGCCGCGTTCCGGGAGTGGTGCCCATGCGCGCCGTTCGTCATTGGTCCGTTTGTAATGCCAGAGGCCTGATGCGCCTCTACGACCTGTTCCAGAGCACCATCGTGGCGCTGGAACCGGTCGTGCGGCGGATCGGCTACGATCGCCTGGAACGGCCGGTGGCCGCAGTCGAACACGCCATCAAGGGCGCCATGTTCGACTGCCAGATGTGCGGCCAGTGCGCGCTTTCCTCGACCGGCATGTCGTGCCCGATGAACTGCCCCAAGAACCTGCGCAACGGTCCCTGCGGCGGCGTCCGCGCAGACGGCCATTGCGAGGTCAAGCCCGAGATGCCCTGCGTCTGGGTCAAGGCCTGGGCCGGCGCGCAGGCGATGATGAGCGAGAACATCCTCGACGTGCAGCTGCCAGTCGACAACCGGCTGAAGGGGCAATCCTCCTGGCTGCGCATCATCCGGGAGGTCCGTGCAGGTACGCTGCCTCGGCCGGCATCCTCGGCGAGGAAGGCGGCATGACACCAGACGAAGAGGGCATCGGCACTGGCCCGCTCAACGACGGGCCCGCCTTCCCCGAGATGATCGATCCGGGTCCGATCGATCCGGCCGCTCCGCTCGAACCCCTGCCCGGCCACAGCTCCAGCGGGCGCCTCGAGCGCATCCTGCGCGCCGGCGAGTTCGCCGTGACCGCAGAACTCTCACCACCCGACAGCGCCGATCCCGTCGATGTCTTCGAACGCGCCGCGATCTTCGACGGCTGGGTCGACGCGATCAACGCCACCGACGGCTCGGGCGCCAACTGCCACATGTCGAGCGTGGGCGTCTGCGCGCTGCTGACACGCGTGGGTTACGCCCCGGTGATGCAGATCTCGGGGCGCGACCGCAACCGCATCGCGATCCAGGGTGACGTCCTGGGTGCCTCGGCGATGGGCGTTGCCAACATCCTGTGCCTGACCGGCGACGGCGTGCAGTGCGGCGACCATCCCGAGGCCAAGCCGGTCTTCGACATGGACTGCATGGCCACCCTCGAGACGATCCGCGCGATGCGCGACGAAAGCCGCTTTGCCTCGGGCCGCAAACTCGACAAGGCGCCCGATATCTTCATCGGCGCGGCGGCCAATCCCTTCGCACCGCCCTACGACTTCCGGCCGCTCCGCCTGGCCAAGAAGATTGCCGCGGGCGCCCAGTTCGTGCAGACCCAGTACTGCTACGACATCGACCTGCTGAAGAACTACATGGCCCGCGTACGCGACCTGGGGCTGCACGAGAAGTGTTTCATCCTGGTCGGCGTCGGCCCGCTGGCCTCTGCCAAGGCGGCCCGCTGGATCCGCTCCAACGTCCCGGGCGTACACATTCCCGACGCCATCGTGGCGCGCCTGGAGGGTGCCCAGAAGCAGAAGGAGGAAGGCAAGCGCCTTTGCGTCGACCTGATCCAGGAGATCAGGGAGATCGAGGGCGTTTCCGGCATCCACCTGATGGCCTATCGTCAGGAGGAGTCGGTGGCAGAAATCATCTCGGAGTCCGGCGTCCTGCGGGACCGCAAGCCCCACTCCGTCAATCCCGTCATTCCACAGTACATGCAACAGAGGTTCAGGGTTCCGTCATGACCGAAACTGTCATCAGCTCGGCGACTAAGACCGTCATCATCGGCTTCGACCGCCCGTTCACGGTGATCGGCGAGCGCATCAACCCCACGGGCCGCAAGAAACTGGCCGAGGAGATGGCCGCGGGCGACTACAGCCGCGTGCAGTCCGATACCATTGCCCAGGTCGAGGCCGGCGCCCATATGCTGGACGTCAACGCTGGCGTGCCGCTCGCCGACGAACCGCAGATGCTCTACGATTCGATCAAGCTGGTGCAGTCGCTGACCGACATCCCCCTCTCCATCGACAGCTCGATCGTGGCCGCCCTGGAACGGGGCCTGGAGGCCTATTCGGGCAAGGCGCTGGTCAATTCCGTCACCGGCGAGGAAGAGCGCCTGGAGGTAGTGCTGCCGCTGGTCGCCAAGTACGGCGCTGCGGTGGTCGCGATCTCCAACGACGAGACGGGCATCTCGGAGGATCCCGACGAGCGTTTCGCCGTCGCCAAGAAGATCGTCGAACGCGCCCAGGACTACGGCATCAAGCCCTGCGACGTCGTCGTCGATCCGCTGGTCATGCCGATCGGCGCCATCGGCCAGGCGGGGCGCACCGCCTTCACCATCATCCGCCGCCTGCGCGAGGAGCTGAAGGTCAACACGACCTGCGGCGCCTCCAACATCTCCTTCGGCCTGCCGGCGCGCCCCGCGCTCAACGCCGCATTCCTGACCATGGCTGCGGCCAGCGGCATGACCTCGGCAATCACCAATCCCCTGGAGCCCGAGATCATGTCGGCGCTGCGTGCGGCCGACGTGATGAACGGCGTCGACAAGAACTGCCGCACCTGGATCTCGCTCAACTCGGGCCACGGCAACCAGGGCGGAATGATCTCTGAGGCGCGCGCCAAGCGCCGGGAAGGACGTCGCCGGTCGTGAGTGAAGATCCCCTCGTCGTATTCACCCCCTCGGGCCGGCGCGGCCGCTTCAAGCGAGGCACGCCGCTGCTGCAGGCCGCGCGCGAGCTCGGCGTCGATCTCGATTCGGTGTGCGGCGGTCGGGGCATCTGCACGCGCTGCCAGGTCAACATCGGCGACGGCGAGTTCGCCAAACACGGCATCACGTCCAACAACGACCACCTGACGCCCTATACCGACGCCGAGGAGCGCCAGCAGAAGGACGGGCGTCTGGCGGCCGGGCGCCGCCTGTCGTGCCAGGCGCGCATCGGCGGCGACCTTGTCGTCGACGTTCCCGAAGAGAGCCAGATGCACCGGCAGATCGTGCGCAAGCGCGCCGATGCCCGCGCGATCGAGCTCGATCCGGTGGTGCGCCCGATGTATGTCGAGATCGCCCCGCCCGACATGAACGAGCCGGCCGCGCACCTGCGTCGCCTGGAGGCTGCGCTCAAGGAAACCTGGGGTGTCGAGATCAACGGCGTCGACGTGCATGTCCTGCGCAAACTGCACAAGACCCTGGAGGACGGCGCCTACAAGGCGACCGTGATCGTGCGCCGGGGCAAGCGCATCGTCGATATCCGCTCGGGCTTCCACGACAAGATCTACGGCTTGGCCGTCGATGTCGGCTCGACCACCATCGCCATGCACCTGTGCGACCTGCTGACCGGCGAGGTGCTGGCCTCCGTCGGGCGCATGAACCCGCAGATCCGCTACGGCGAGGACCTGATGAGCCGGGTCAGCTACGCCATGATGAACGAGGGCGGTGCCGAACTGATGACCATGGCCGTGCGCGATGCGCTCAATGGCCTGGCCCAGGAGGTTGCCGCCGAGGCCGGCGTGCCGCTCACCGACATCATGGAGGTGACGATCGCCGGCAATCCGGTGATGCACCATCTGGTGCTCGGCCTCGATCCCACGCCGCTGGGCTTTGCGCCCTTCGCACTGGCGACCGACGATGCCACCATCCTGCTCGCCAGCGACATCGACCTGATGCTGAACCCGGGCTCGCGCATCTACGTGCTGCCCTGCATCGCCGGACATGTCGGCGCCGATGCCGCCGGCGTCGTGCTCTGCGAGATGCCCTACAAGGCCGAGGAGATGACGCTGATCGTCGATGTCGGCACCAATGCCGAGATCGTACTGGGCGACAAGCACCGCCTGCTGGCCGCCTCCTCTCCCACCGGTCCGGCCTTCGAGGGCGCCCAGGTCAGTTCCGGCCAGCGCGCCGCGCCGGGAGCCATCGAACGCGTCCGCGTCGATCCCGAAACCCTGGAACCGCGCTTCAAGGTGATCGGCGACGACCGCTGGTCCGACGAAGAGGGCTACAACGTGCGCCCCACGGGCATCTGCGGTTCGGGCATCATCGAGGTGCTGGCCGAGATGTACCTGGCGGGCATCATCACCGCCGACGGCGTGATCGACGGCAGCATGGCGGAGCGCTCGCCGCGCATCGTCGCCCAGGACCGCACCTTCGCCTACATTCTGCACGAGGGCGAGCAGCGCATCACGATCACCCAGAACGACGTGCGCCAGATCCAGCTCGCCAAGGGCGCACTCTACGCCGGCGCGCGCCTGCTGATGGACCACATGGGCATCGAGACGGTCGAGAAGATCACCCTGGCGGGCGCCTTCGGCAGCCACATCGATACCAAGTACGCCATGATCCTGGGCATGATCCCCGATTGCGACCTCGCCAAGGTCGGCTCGGCGGGCAATGCCGCGGGCACCGGCGCCCGCATTGCCCTGCTCAACGGCCAGCTGCGCCGCGAGCTGGAGGAACAGGTCCGCCGCATCGAGAAGATCGAGACCGCGGTGGAACCCAAGTTCCAGGAGCACTTCGTCGACGCCATGGCGATCCCCAACAAGACCGCCAGCTACCCGAACCTGAAGAAGGTCGTGACGCTGCCCGAGCCGAAGTTCTCCGCGGCCGACGCCGAGGATGGCGGCCGTCGCCGCCGCCGCCGCGAGGGTCGGGGACGCAACGACGAAGCCGCCGAGTAGGCTTCAGTCGGCTCCCGTGCCGGTCCGACGACCGTCCGGGCGAAGCCCGAGTTGGTGGTCGATGTAGTCGTGGCAGATCACCACGGCCTTCTGCCTCGTCGTCGAGCCCGCCCCGATCGCAAGTTCGAGCCAGAGTCCGTCGATCAGCGCGATCAGACCGGTGGCCGCGCCTTCGGTATCGATGGCAATCCCGAGCTTTTCCGCCGTCGCGCGGAACTGCGCGAGCGAACGGTTGCGGTAGCCGACGTAGAGCTGCCGGTTGGCCTCGCGCACCACTTCGTTGAAGCGGATTTCGTGCCAGAGCGCCAGGAATGCCGAGCTGCTCGTTTCGGTGAAGACCTGCGGTGAAAACATCGCCCTGGGCACGGCCTTCAGGCGCGCCAGGGGTTCCTCGCCCGCGCGGGCGACCTGCCGGGCGATCTCGGCGGCGACGGCGGTAAAGAGGTGGTCGAGCGCGGCGACCAGCAGTTCGTCCTTGCTGGCATAGTAATGCCCGATCAGCCCGTGGCTGGTTCCGGCTGCGGTGGTGATCGCACGCACCGTGGCCCCTGCCACGCCCTTCTCGGCCAGCAGGGCGATGGTCGCCTCCATCAGGCGCTGGCGCCGGAACTCGTTGATCTCGGGTTGGGTGCCCGGCCGTCCGCGTGTCTTCGTCGTCAAAGCAGCCTCCTGACAGGCGCCCAGTGTAGACCACCGGAGCGTTCGAGACATCCGGGAACTGGACATTTGTCCAGCTTCTTGCCACGCTGCGTTCTCATACCAAAGCAGGAGCCAAGCGATGGGCAATCTCAGCCGGCTGCCATCGGACACCAGCGTCGCCGCGATCAACGCCGCACTCGATGCCGACGGCGTCGTCATTGTGGAGCATTTCTACGACGCAGACTGGGTCGCCCGGTACAATGGCGAGGTCCAGCCCTTCATCGACAACCACAAGCGGACCTACACCGGGGTCGATGTCTTCGACGATTTCCTTGGCCATCACACGGTTCGCCTTCAGGGCCTTCCGGCCAAGACCCCTGCCCTGATCGACGCGCTGATCGATCCCCGCATGCTTGCCGTCATGGATCACCTCCTGCTGCCGCTCTGCACCGACTACATCCTTTCGGCGGCCGAACTGATCGAGATCCGCAAGAGCGAGACGGCCCAGAGCCTGCACACCGACAACAACTCCTAGCCGACGGCGATCCAGGGCATGGGGCCGCTCTGCGTCAACGCCATGATCGCGCTCACCGACTACACCGCAGACAACGGCGCCACCCTTGTGGTGCCGGGCAGCCACCTGTGGTCGAAGGGCCGCGTGCCCCAGGCCGAGGACATCCATCCGGCCGAGATTCCGGCAGGATCGGTGGCGATCTTCAGCGGCGAGACCATCCACGCCGGCGGCACCAGCACCTCGGAACGCATCCGGCGCGGACTTTCGGTCTCCTACTGCGCCGGCTGACTGCGCCCGGTGGAGAACTGCTACCTCAACCTGACGGTCGACCAGGTCGCCGCCATGCCCGAGCGCGCCCAGGAACTGCTGGGCTTCGACGTCTATGACGTTACCGGTCGCGGCAACGGCGTGCTGGGTTACTACGAGATGGGCAACCCGAAGGACCTGTTCAGGACCTGAGAGGCTGCCGCCAGCCCGACGTTGGCGACGCGGCGGCTCTCGTCGTCCATCAGCGGCGCGACGATGCGGGCGGTCTCGCCGTAAAGCGCCAGTGCCGCTCTGCCCCGCTCCATGGGCGGCACCGCCTCGTGGCCCGCCGCAACGCGAAAGGCCGCCTGCCAGTCCCACTCCCCAGCCATGAGACCCAGAGCGATGGACAGCAGGCGGTTTTCGGAATCGATGAATCCCCGCCGGTGGACCACCATGGCCTCGGCGAGGCCGAGAACCATGCCCATGACGCCATAGAGGACCTGTGCCTCGCGTTCCGCGGCGATGCCGGATGCGATCTTCAGGGCCTCCTCGGCATGCTGGGCCGTTTCCGATGCGACATGGCGATCCGCCTCCTGTGCGATCCCCGCCCACGCGAAGTTCTGCGCCTGGTTGATCAGCCGCGCGGCACTGCCGCCGGGATCGTGGAGCACCACCGCATTGCGCAGTCCCGGCACCTGCCAGACCGCCTTGCCCGGAACACCCATGGCCACCGCCAAACGGGCGGGCTGCATGGTCTTAACCGTGACCAGCCTGCCTGCCGCATCGACGTGGCACTCGAGGCGGCCATGGTCGTTGGGCGCGGCGACATGACGGTTGAGGTCGATGTCACTCAGCGGCCCCGCATCGCCGCGCGCATGGCTGCCGAGCAGAAGCAGCGACAGCGTGCGACCATCGACATAGCGCGCGACGAGGTCGTCGCGATCGATCGCCGGAAGCGGCACGTCCTACTGCGCCGCCTCGGCGCGCAGGGCGGCGCGCAGTTCGCCGCCGACCTGTTCGGTGCCCAGTACCGTGCCGAGCGCGCCGCGGAACGCGCCGCGCGCGTAACTTCCCGCCACGGCACGGCAGTCCTTCATCCAGGTGAGTTCGTTGCCACCGGGACCGTCGAGGATCCCCGCGGCAGCCTCGCCCATTTCCACCGTCATGGTGGACGTCGCAGCCGTGTCGCGCGCGATGACGCGGGTCAACAGGGCCTCGCTCGACTCCGCGCTGGGGAAAGTCTGCAGCAACAGGTGCGGGTAGCGCGGGACCGCCGGAGCCGCCACCCGGGCGGTCTCGCCGGTGATGACGGAGACCTCGATCACGGCATCCTTGCGCTTCATCGAGGCGGTCACGGCCCTGCCCGTGCGCTGGACATGCGAGCGGGCGTATTTCTTCGGGTAGCCGAAGGGTTCGCGGCCGAGCGCCAGGGCATCGTCGGTATCGATGTAGCAGAAGGCGTAGTAACCCCCGAGCGTGTCGCCGTAGCGCGCCGGCACGATCACGCCGCCGCCGCAGAACGGCTCGACGCCCCAGGCGCTGCGCAGGGCGATGACCTCAATCCAGGCATGGGCCGAGACGAAGGAGAACGGCGTCGCCGCGAGCAGCCCGCGCACGGCCGCCTCGTCGACCTCGACCAGCACGCTGATGCCTTCGGCATCCTCGCTGCCGTAGGCCATCGAAGGCGGAAACAGCGGGTTGTGCACGGGAATGTTGTTGGTCACGGTCCGGCTCTCCTCAGACGACGGCGCGGCGCTCCTCGCGCGGGGTGCGCCCGAAGTACTCGCGGTAGCGCCGGCTGAAATGAGAGGCCGACACGAATCCCGCGGCAAGCGCGATCGAAAGGATCGAGGCCGAACCCTGCATCAGCATCAGGCGTGCGTGGTGCAGGCGCAGTTCGCGGTAGTAGCGCGACGGCGTGCGCCCCAGGTGTTTCTTGAACAGCCGCTCGAGCTGGCGCGTCGAGAGCCCGACAGCATCGGCGATGTCGGGCAGCGGCAGCGGCTCCTCGAGATTGGCCTCCATCTCGGCGATGGCCGAGAGCAGCTTGGGATCGCTCACCCCGACGCGGCTCTGCAGCGCCATGCGCTGGTGGTCGTGGGCCTCGCGGATGCGCTCGTGGATGAACTGCTCGGAGACCTTGCCGGCAAGTTCGGCGCCATGTTCCAGGGTGATCATGTGGAGGGTCAGGTCGAGCGCCGCGGTGCCGCCCGAGCAGGTTATGCGGTTGCGGTCGATCTCGAAGATGTCGTCGGTCACCTCAAGTTCGGGGTGCTCGTCGGCGAAACTCTCCATGTCCTCCCAGTGGATCGTGCAGCGGTAGCCGTTGAGCAGACCGGCACGCGCCAGGAGATGGCTTCCCGTGCACAGCGCACCGACGATCCCGCCCTGGCGCGCGATGCGCCGCAGCCAGGCCATGACGGTGCGGTCCTCGTAGCGATGGGCATCGATCCCGCCGCAGACGAACAGCGCCTCGCAGGTCTCGGTCTCGGCAATGGAGGCGTCGGCGAGCACAAAGAGCCGATTGCTGGCCTGCACCGGATTGCCGTCCTTGGAGACCACCCGCCAGTCGTAGAGCTGGCTGCCGCTCATGCGGTTGGCCGAGCGCAGGGGCTCGACGGCGGCGGTGAACGCCATCATCGAGAAGTTGGGGACGAGGTAGTAGGTGAAGACCCTTGGCTGCGCCATGGCCCTGCCCGGCAAGAGGTCGATTGCGACGTCAAGATGTCGTAAACCGGCAAAAAGTCAATCGGACACCGGTGAAGCCATCAGTTCCCGGGTTGCTGGGTTGTCGGGTGCGACTTCGACATTGTCGAAGCTCATCAAACCAATCAGGCGCGGCGGTTCACCCTCGATCGGCGTGACGCAATGAAGCGCGTTGCGGCCGCGAAACAACAGCAGGTCCCCGGCGTCCGGGTCGACCCAGCGGGCGGCGAAGGTATCGCCTGCAAGTACCGCGGCGATGGCGTCCTCGGCTGGATCGCCGGGCGAGCGTATGTCGGGAATCCAGCCGAACCGACCGCCACCGGCGGCCCTGCGGAAAAGCACGGACGCGACCGTCTCGTTGGCGTCGAAATGCCAGCCCAGTTCCTCGCCCGCCCTCATCACCGTAATGTTGAGCGAACCCCGCGGTTCGCTGTAGCGCCAGACCGGTGCGCCGGGCGTCACCGCCCGCATGAAGGCGAGCATGGCCTCGCCCTCGTAGAGCGCCCTAAAGGGCGAGGCTGGGGGAATGTCCTCGCGCGCGACGTAACCGACGGCAAAGGTCACCGCGCTAGCCCTGGGGTGACCGTCGGGGTAGCTCGGGTCCGGCTTGCGGTAGTAGGGCGTGAAGCGGTTGTTGCTGTGGCGCGCCAGCGGTGCTGCCCGTTCCGCCTCCGCCAGGCATGCGGCAAGTCCGGAGGGGCGCAGGAAACCCGGCAGGTGCGCGCCGCTGTCCCGTGCCATCTGCGCACGGACACTCTCGACCAGCGCCATGCCGGCGGGAGAGTCCAGGCGATCGAGCGGGTAACGCTCCAGATCGACAATCGAAAGCTCCATGTCAGGTCCTCTCGCCCTCGCCCGGCGGCGCCAGGGCTTCCGTCGGAGGCGGACTGGATCCCGCGGCGGCCTCCTGCGCCGAGGAACTGTCGTCACCGTCTCCCTTGCCGATGGTTTCGGCATCGATGCGTACATGGGCGACGGGCGGCAGGCCCTCGCCCTTCATCTCGCCGAACCAGACGGTCATGTGGGGGAACGGAATCTCGATGCCGACCTCATCGAAGCGCAGCTTGATGCGGCGCAGGTACTCGCGGCGCACACCCCACTGGAAACCGGCCACGGTCTTGACCCGGACGCGCAGCGTGACGGCCGAATCGCCCAGTTCGGTGACGCCCATGATCTCGAGATCGCCGACCAGGCGCTCCGCGAATTCCTCGTCCTCGCGCGCCCTGGCATCGACCTCGCGGATCACCTCCAGGACCTCGTCGGTGTTTTCCTTGTAGGCGACGCCGACGTCGATCACGGCATAGCCGAAATCGCGCATCATGTTGGTGAGCGCCGTGATCTCGCCGAAGGGCACGGTATGGACGTAGCCATCGATGTCGCGCAGCCGCACGGTGCGGATCGAGATGCTCTCGACCCCGCCCGTCTTGCCGCCGGCGACGATCTGGTCGCCGACCGAGAACTGGTCCTCGAAGAGCATGAAGGCGCCGGTGATGATGTCCTTGACCAGCGTCTGCGCGCCAAAGCCCACCGCGATGCCCACAATGCCCGCGCCGGCCAGCAGGGGCCCGATGTTCACCCCCATTTCCGAGAGGATCGTGGCCACGGCTATTGCGGCCACCGTCACCATCAGGACGTTGCGGAACAGCGGCAGCAGCGCCTTCATGCGCGGCGTCAGGGTGTGCGTCGACTGGTCGGTGAGGGCGCGTGCGATCATGCCGTCGCCCAGTTCCCAGACGATCACCGCGACCGTCGCGATCACCGCGACCGTCGCGATCACGCGGGCAACGACTTCGACACCATGCGGCGTGACGAACAGATCGAAGACGCCGACGCCCCAGGCCTCCAGCAGGGCGAGCGCCACCAGCCACCAGATCACCGCATTGAGCGCCCAGCTCAGGATCGCGACGTAACGGTTCGAGCGGCGGTCCAGCCCGGGGAAACGCCGGCTCATATCCGTTGAGATGCGGAACAGCCGTTGAAGCAGCCGGCGCAGCAGGGTCGACGCCAGCAGCCCGACAAACAGGGCCACGCCCGTGCCGCCGAAACCTCGCATCAGGTAGACGAAACCGCCATGGACATCGAGCATCCACACGGCAAAGACGATGAAGACCGCGACGCAGGCCAGGACATGCCAGATATCGGCGAGGCGCTGGCGCAACACCCGGCCGGCGCCCGATTCCGGGTGATGCCGGATCCAGTCCGCAACGACATCGCGCGACTGCAGGATGACGATCATCAGCATCGCCGCAACCGCGAACCCGACCAGGCGGATCAGCAGGGCTGCACTGGAGTCGGGCAGCCCGAAGGCGCTGAGCAGGTCGACCGCAAAGAACCCGTAGACGCCTATAGCCGCAAGCCGGCCGGTCCAGATGAAGAGATAGGCCGCCTGCTCGTCGCTCATCGGCAGGGGTCGCAGCGCCGCGGCCAGGGGCGAGAAGAGGCAGCGCGAAACGAGATTGACCAGGCGCACGGCGATCGTGGCATTGATCAGCGTGACGGCGACGATCCGTGCCAGGCTGTTGGGGTCGATGAACATCAGGGCGACGTAACCGACCGTCGCAAATCCGGCGATCGGCACCAGCAGCAGCAGCGCCCGCCCCAGTGCGACCAGGACCCGCTCTGCCCAGCCCATGCCCCGGCGCGCCTCCAGCCTGGCCAACTGCCGCCAGGTCAGGTGCCGCAGGATGAAGGCGAGCCCGACGGCCAGGACCAGGGTTCCCGTGACCTGCCAGAGCGCCTCGACCCAGCTGCGGCGCAGCATGGGCGTTTCGATCTGGACCTCGAACCAGTCGATCAGCCCGGAACCGTCGTCGAGTTCGGCGATCAGTTCCTCCACCGCGACATCGACATTGGCGAGCCGGTCGGCGATGCGGCTGACCAGGCTGGGTGCGGCCTCGGCCTCCTCCGCGCCCGCCAGCTCCTCCTGTGCCGCGACCAGCGCCTTGAGGTCCTCGAGAAACGCCTGGCGGCTCGCTTCATCCTCCAGGGTGGCAATCAGCTCCTCAAGCCCGCCCACGGTGATGACCGATGCAGATTCGCCACCCTGTGCGGCTGCGCCGCCTGCCTGGTCCTGCTGGGCCGTTGCCGGCACGGCCAGGAGCAGCAGCGCCAGGCACAGGGGCACCAGGCGCACGAGAGGGGGCAGCGGGAAACCAGGACATCTCATGAGGAATTCCACAACGTTCACTGACGGGCCTCGGGCAGGCGAACGTGCCACACCGGCTGCGCCGTGGCATCATACCATCGTCCGTTTTCTCGGGGAAACCTGCGTGCCGCTGCTGCACCGATGGATCCTTCGCTGCATCCTGCTGTCAGGTCTGGTCGCGTCCCAGACGGCATGGGCCGATTTCCGCGCGGCCGAACAGGCCCTGGCCATCGGCCAGTTCGACAGGGTGCACGCCGAACTTGCACCGTTGGTCCGGGCCGGCGATGCCCGCGCCCTGAACCTGCTCGGTGTGCTGTACCAGAATGGCTGGGGCCTGGCGCGCGACCCCGCCGCAGCCGCCGGCTTCTACCGGCGCGCCGCAGAACAGGGGCTGACCCGGGCAATCCACAACCTCGGCCGCATGTACCGTTCCGGACTCGGCGTGCCGCCCGATGCCGGCGAAGCAGCCCGCCTGTGGAAGATCGCCGGCCGCCAGGGCTACGTCACCTCGCAGGCAGCGCTCGGAGCGCTCTACCATGCCGGAGACGGTGTCCCCCGGGACATGTTCCGGGCCTATTTCTGGTGGTCCCTGGCCGCCTGGCGCCTCGATCTGGAAGCGGTCCGCGCGCGCGAGGACATCATCTATACGCTCACTGCCCACGAGAAGGACGTGGCAGACCGGCTGGTCCGGGAATTCGTTCCCGACCGCTGAGGCATCCGCCTGCCAAGAGGCCTTCACATTCGCCGGCGCTTTCTTCTATAAACCTCGTCAGGCGGCCGGGTGGTCGCGTGGCACAGGCTCTGGAATCAGGGGGACGACCATGGATCACGTGGAATCTGAATGGACGCGCTCGGACGCGCAGGAACTCGATACCTACCGCGGCTTCATGCGTGTCTCGATGATCGGGACCATCTTGATCATCGTGCTGCTGGCCCTGATGGCGCTCTTCCTGCTATAGGAGCGAGCTCTTCCCCGGTTCCGACCAGACCCTGCCCGGGCGGATCGTCTCGGGCGGCCGGACTGGCGTCGACCGCGCGGCACTCGATGTCGCGCTGGAGCGTGGCCTGCCGTGCGGAGGCTGGTGCCCAAGGGGACGCCGTGCCGAGGACGGACCGATCGATGTGCGTTACCCGCTCGACGAGACCCCCACGCCCGACTACCTGCAGCGCACCGACTGGAACGTGCGCGACAGCGACGGGACCCTGATCGTGGCGCACCAGCCCCTGACCGGGGGCACGGCGATCACCGAGCGTTACGCGCAACGGCGCGGCAAACCCTGCCTGGTCGTTCATCCAGACGACAGCGCTGCCGCGGAGACGACCCGGCGCTGGATCGACGCGCACGGCATCACCGTGCTCAACGTCGCCGGCCCGCGGGAAAGTGCCGGCACCGGTTCCTATGCGGTGGCACGCCGCCTGCTCGAGGCGGTGCTAGACGGCGCTTGATGCCTTGCGCGCGCGGCGGTCGCGGCGTGCCGCTGCGGCATCCTGCATCTGCCCGGTCCAGTAGATCGCCTGCGCGGCGATCCGTCCGAAGGGACCTCCTGCCCAGTCCAGGCCGAAGGGTTCGAACAGGCGGTAGCGGTCGCTCTGGCCGCTGATGCCTTCGGCCAGCAGTTCCCCCGCCACCGTGGTCGTGGCCATGCCACTGCCGCCGAAGGCCTGGCCGTACCAGACCCCGTCGCGCAGCCGGCCGATCTGGGGCATGCGATGGCGGGCGTAACTCATGGTCCCGGTCCAGGCGCTTTCGACACGGGCATGCCCCCTGAGCTGGGGATAGACGGTCAGAAGATCGTCGAGCATCAGGCACGCCAGGCGCGGCGGCTCGGCAATGCGTGCGGTCATGCGCCCGCCCCACAGGATGCGCCCGTCCGGCAGAGCCCGGTAATAGTCCCCTGCCCGACGGGTGTCGGCCATGCAGACCTTCTTCCTGATCGCTGTCGCCAGCACGTCCTGCGGGATCGGTTCGGTCGCCATGACGTAGGTCGCCACGGGCAGCACGGCACCGGAGACATCGGGCAGCACGCCCAGGCCGTAGCCGCCGCAGGTCAGCACGACATGGCGGGCGCGCACCTGGCCCCGCCCCGTCACGACCAGCTTTTCCGGCCGTTCGGTCTCCATCGCCGTCACCGCGGAGTCCTCGAAGATGCGCACCCCCGCCGCCTCGGCGGCGGACGCGATGCCCAGGCAATAGTTCAGCGGATGGAACTGGAAGGTCTGATCGCCGTAGAGCGCATCGAAATAGACCGGCGAGATGGCAAATTCCTCGGCGACCTGTTCGCGCGGCACGAAGCGTTGCTGGGTGCCGAAGTTCTGCGCCATCCAGTCGATGTAGCGGTGCAGGTCGTCGGCCTTGTCGGTCCAGGTCGCGACCAGCACCCCGGTGGTGTTGGGTCCGCAGGCGATGGCGTGATCGTCGATCCGCCGGCGCACCAGGGCGGTTGCCTGCCCGGTCAGGTCGTAGAGCGCGCGGGCATGATCGAGACCCAGGCGGTCGACCAGGGTCGAGAGTTCCTGCGAATAGCCGCGCCCGACAAAGCCGCCGTTGCGCCCCGAGGCGCCGAAACCGACCGAGCGGGCCTCCAGCAGGATCACGGAAATGCCGCGCTGGCCCAGGGCCAGGGCGGTGTTGAGTCCGGCCAGGCCGCCGCCGACGATGCAGACCTCGGCTTCGTGCTCTCCCTCCATCGGTGGGCGGTCCGGACCGGCCGTGCGGGTCCGGGCGTAGAAGCTGTTGGGATAACTCATGCCGTCCTTCCGGCGCGTTTTCGCGCGCGTTTCGTGGCCATGCCGTCGATCCCGCGCACCCAGATGCGGTAGGCTTCGCCGTAGAGCTTGCCCACCGGCCCGCCGCACCAGTCGAGCGTGAAAGGGCGGAACAGCTCCCAGGTGTCGCTGGTGCCGGTGATCGCGCCGGCCAGCGCCTCGCCCGCCACCGTGGTCGGCCCCATGCCCTGGCCGCCGAACCCCTGGGCATACCAGAGGCCTGGCCGCAGCATGCCGATCTCGGGCATCCGGTGGCGCGTGAAGGCCATGATGCCCATCCAGACGCTTTCGGCCCTCACCTCACGGAACTGGGGATAGACCCTGGCCATGTCGCCCAGCATCAGGTGGCGCAGATTGTGGGGCTGGTGCACAAACGCCGTGCCCCGTCCGCCCCAGAGGATGCGGTTGTCCTCCAGGCGACGGTAGTAGTCGAGGCTGAAGCGGTCGTCGAAGACCGCGCAACGGGTCTTGATCGCGCCCGAGACCAGCGCCTCGTCGACCGGCTCGGTGACGACGATGAAGGTCGCGATCGGCAGGAAGGATGCGCCCAGTTCTGGCAGCAGGGCACGGTCGTAGGCGCCGGTCGCCACCACCACCGTCTCGGCCGCGATGGTGCCGCGGGCGGTGTTGACGAGCTTGGGCGAACCCTCGCCCATCAGCGAGACCACGGGAGAATCCTCGTAGATGGTCACGCCCGCGACCTCGGCGGCCCGCGCGATGCCCAGGCAGTAGTTCAGCGGGTGGAACCAGAACGAGCCGTGATGGCGCAGGCCGTCGAAGTACATCGGCGAGTTGACGTATTCCTCGGCGAGTTGCTCGCGCGGGATGAAATCGTAGCGTTCGCCGATGTGTTCGGCCTCGAACGCGGCCCAGCGCTTGAGCGCATCGGGATCGTCGTGCCACGAACCGCAGACCTGGTCGCGCACATTGGGGCCGCAGGCGATGCCGTGCCTGGCGATCCGGTGATCGATGAGGTCGACCGCCTCCCGCGTCAGCTTGACGAGCCGGACGGCATGGTCGAAGCCGACCTTGCGTTCGATCTCGTCGAACTCGGCGGCATAGTGGGTCCCGACAAAACCGCCGTTGCGCCCCGACGCGCCCCAGCCGACCCGGTTGGCCTCGATCAGGACGACGTTCCGGGCGCCCCTCTCGGCCAGTCCAAGGGCAGTGTTGAGCCCGGCCAGGCCGCCACCGATGACGCAGACATCGGCCTGCACGTAGCCCTCCAGCGCCGGTCGGGGCGGGCTTGCCGTCCGGGTGCGGGCATAGAAGCTGTCGATGTAGCCGCTCATCTAAGGGTTCTCACGGGCAGGGATAGGTATAGCGCTGGTGGATGTCCTCGAGACTCTTGAGCAGATCGTCGGACAGCGCGACCTCCAGGCAGCCCATGTCGGCTTCGAGCTGCGCCATCGAACTCGCGCCGATGATCGATGAGGTGACGAAGGGCTGGCGGGCGACGAAGGCGAGCGCCATCAGGCCGGGATCGATGCCATGCTTCCGGGCGAGTTCGACGTAGGTCCGCGTCGCCGGCTCGGCATTGGGCGGGCCCAGGTAGCGGGTGTTCTTCGGATAGGTCGTCATCCGCGCGCCTGCAGGGCGGGCACCCCCCAGATACTTGCCCGACAGCGCCCCCGCCGCCATCGGTGCATAGGCAAACAGGCCGACCTGCTCGCGCATGGCGATTTCCGCACAACCGGCCTCGAAGCTGCGGTTGAGCAGGCTGTAGGGGTTCTGGTTGGTGACAATGCGCGGCAGGCTCATGGTTTCGGCAAGATGGAGGAAACGCATGGTGCCCCAGGGGGTCTCGTTGGAGACGCCGATGTGGCGCACCTTGCCCGATCGCACCATGTCGGCGAGGACCTGGAGCGTCTCCTCGATCGGCACGGAATCGTCGGCTTCGGGGTGGCGGTAGCCGAGCTGGCCGAAGGTGTTGGTATCCCGGTCAGGCCAGTGGAGCTGGTAGAGGTCGACGTAGTCGGTCTGCAGCCGCTTCAGGCTGTCGTCGAGCGCGCGCTCCATGTGCCAGCGGTTGAGCCGGGGTTTGCCGTCGCGGATGAAGTCCAGGCGCTCGTCGGGTCCGGCGACCTTGGTCGCAATGATGACCTTGTCGCGGTTGCTGCGCGCCTTCAGCCAGGTGCCGATGACCCGCTCGCTGTTGCCGTAGTGCTCGGCAGAGGGCGGTACGGCGTACATCTCGGCGGTGTCGATGAAGTTGACCGCTCGGTCGAGCGCATAGTCCATCTGGCGATGGCCCTCGGCCTCCGTGTTGTTCGACCCCCAGTTCATGCTGCCCAGGCAGATCAGGCTGACCTTCAGGTCGGTACGGCCGAGGTTGCGATACTCCATGACATCTCCAAGTGTGGTGGCCGGGCATTCTAGCCAGCCGCGGCCGCGCGCCAACCGCTTGTTGGCCCAGCCTCCTGCCCTTAGTCTCACGGCCCATGAACACAGCAGCTCTGCCGCCCCTGCGGCTTCACCGCAACTGGCTCTGCGACCGCGACGCGTCCTATGGCGCGGTCCAGCGCGCCGTGATCGACACGGCGACCCGCAAGCGCGCCCTTGAAACGATCAGCGCCTGGCCGGGCTACGCACCCACGCCGCTGGTCGAACTGCCCTCTCTGGCACGCAAGCTGGGTGTCGGCAGGATCCGGCTGAAACACGAAGGCAGGCGCTTCACCCTCAAGAGCTTCAAGGCGCTGGGCGGGGCCTATGGCGTCATGCGCATCCTGGAGCGCGAGACCGGCGCGGCGATCGACGACATCATGGCAGGCAAGGTTGCCGACAAGGTCGCCGGCGTCACCGTGTGCTGCGCCACCGACGGGAACCACGGCCGTGCCGTCGCCTGGGGCGCCCAGCTCGCCGGCGCGCGTTGCGTGATCTACCTGCACGCCCATGTCAGCCCCGGCCGCGAGGCAGCCATCGCAGCCTATGGCGCCGAGATCGTGCGGGTTCCCGGGAACTACGACGACAGCGTGCGCCAGGCCGCCCAGGAAGCCGCAGCCAACGGCTGGATCGTCGTCTCCGACACGTCCTGGCCGGGCTACGAGGAGATCCCGGCCTGGGTGAAGCAGGGTTATACCGTGATCATGGCCGAGGCGATGGCGCAGCTCGGCAGCGACCGGCCGAGCCACCTCTTCGTCCAGGCCGGTGTCGGCGGGCTGGCGGCCGCCGCCATCGCGCCGTTGTGGGAGGATTGGGGCGCCGAGCGTCCCCTGTGCACCGTGGTCGAGCCCCACGAGGCCGATTGTGTCTATCAGAGCGCGGTCCAGGGCAAGCTGGCCGAGGGTCTGGGTTCGCTCGATACGGTCATGGCCTGCCTCTCGGCGGGCGAGGCCTCGCCGCTGGCATGGCAGATCCTGGCGACCGGTGCGGATGCCTTCGTCACCATCGACGATGCCTTCGCCACCCGCGCCATGGCGATGCTGGCCTGGGGCAGCGGCAACGACCCGCGTCTGGTGGTTGGCGAGTCCGGTTCATCGGGCGTGGCCGCGCTGATCGCGGTCAGTGAGAACCCGGCGACCCGGCGCGCGCTGGACCTGGGCCCGGACGCCGATGTCCTGCTGATCGCCAGCGAAGGGGCGACCGACCCAGCGATCTACACCGACATCGTCGGCAAGACGCCCGAGGAGGTCGGCGAAAGCCTGTGAGCGTCCCGCTCGATCTTGCGATCCGGGGCGGCACCGTGGTGACCGCTGCAGACATGGTGCGTGCCGACGTCGGTGTGCGCGACGGGAAGGTGGTCGCACTGGCCGCATCCCTGCCCGATGCCCGCGAGGAGATCGATGCCTCCGGCCTGCTGGTGATGCCCGGCGGGGTCGATGCCCACTGCCATCTGGCCCAGCCCAGCTACGGCGGCGTGAGCTGCGCCGACGATTTCGAGAGCGGCACGATCTCGGCCCTGTGCGGCGGCACGACGACCATCATGCCCTTTGCTACCCAGGCCCGGGGCGAACGCCTGCGCGACGTGGTGGATGCCTACCATGCCCGCGCCCGAGGCAAGGCGGCCGGCGACTACGCCTTCCATCTGATCCTCACGGATCCGACGCCGCAGGTGCTGGGGCAGGACCTGCCGGCTCTCATCGCCGACGGCTACACCAGCTTCAAGCTGTTTCTCACCTACGATGGATTTCACTTACAAGACAATGAGGTGCTGAATATTCTTGAAGTAGCACAGGAGGCAGGCGGTCTGGTCATGGTCCACGCCGAGAACCATGACTGCATCGCCTTCCTGGCAGAACGCCTGGTGCGCCAGGGCAAGACCGCGCCCCGGTATCACGCCGATTCCCGGCCCCAGGCCGTGGAACGCGAGGCCAGCCATCGCGCCATAGCCCTGGCCGAGGTCGCCGCTGCGCCGCTGTTCCTGGTGCACGTCTCGGCGGGTGAGGCCATCGAGCAGATCGCCTGGGCCCGTGCACGGGGATTGCCGGTCTTTGCTGAGACCTGCCCCCAGTACCTTTTCCTCGCCGCCGAGGACATGAACCGGCCCGGGTTCGAGGGCGCCAAGTTCATGTGCTCGCCGCCGCCCCGCGACCGCGCCAACCCGGAAATCCTGTGGCGGGCGCTGCAGAACGACATCCTGCAGGTGGTCTCCTCCGACCATTCGCCGTCCCGTTTCGAGGGTCCGGACGGCAAGAAGGCCCACGGCGAGCATGCACCCTTCACCGAGATCGCCAACGGCATCCCGGGCCTGGAAACCCGCCTGCCCCTGCTGTTTTCGGAAGGCGTGAACGGCGGTCGTTTCGATGCCTGCCGCTTTGTTGCTCTGACTGCCACAAATCCGGCCAGAATTTATGGTCTCTATCCGCAAAAGGGCACTATTGCCGTCGGCAGCGATGCCGATCTGGTGTTGTGGGATGCCCAACGGGAGGTCACCATCACGAATGCCGATCTGCACCACAACGTCGACTACACGCCCTACGAGGGTCGCCGGGTGACCGGCTGGCCCGTGCGCACCCTGCTGCGCGGCCGGACTGTCTGGAACGACGGCCAGGTTCTCGCCGAGCCCGGCGAGGGCCGCTTCCTGCCCTGCGGCACACCTGCGCCCGTGCTGGCACAACGGGCGGCCCGGCCATGAGCGGGTTTGACGAACTCACCCTGTTGCGGCCCAAAGACAACGGGGAGCAGCCGGCATCGCCCGAGGAGGCCTTGCTCGAGCGCGTTGCCAACGATCATGCCGGTACGCTCTATCTGGTGCGGTTCACCTGCCCGGAGTTCACCTGCATCTGTCCCGTGACCGGCCAGCCCGATTTCGCCAGGCTCGTCATCGACTATGTGCCGGGCGACTGGCTGATCGAGAGCAAGGCGCTGAAGCTCTATCTGGCGAGTTATCGCAACCACGGCGGATTTCACGAGGCCACGACCCTTGATATCGCCGCGCGCATCACGGCGGCAATCACGCCTGTCTGGTTGCGTATCGGCGGCTACTGGTACCCCCGCGGCGGCATCCCGATCGACGTCTTCCACCAGAGCGGCGAACCGCCTGCGGGCCTCTGGCTACCCGAACAGGGCGTGCCGCCCTATCATGGACGCTAGAATCATGCAGAGACGCTCCTTCCTGACCCTGACCGCCGGACTGGCGCTGTTGCCCCTCGCCGGGCAGGGCGACGATCTGGTCGCGCGCATCCAGGAGGCGCTGAACCGCCTGGGCTATTATGCCGGCTCGGCCGACGGCGTCGCCGGCAGCCGCACCGAACGGGCGATTGAAGCCTTCCAGGGCGAATTCGGCTATCCCCGCACCGGCGTCGCGAACCAGGCACTGCTGGGCCAGCTCGATACGGCCATCGCCGGCGGCGCGGCATCGCCCGAACGCCTTCTGCAGCGCGCCGGCCTGCTGCGTTCCTACACCCGCGCCGTCCAGGAGGCGCTGCTCGCCCGGGGTTTCGACCCCGGTCCGGTCGATGGCGCCATCGGGCCGCAGACGCGCGAGGCCATCCGGATCTACCAGGGCCAGAGCGGCCTTGCCGTGGATGGCGAAGTTTCCCGTGCCCTGCTCGCCGACCTGCTCGGCCTGGGCTGACGGGGGTGCCCTCGAAGCGATGACCGGGGATCGCCAGACCGCCGATACCGCACGGCCCGCCGCCAGCGAGCGGCTGCATACGCCGGCGGCCCTGAACAACCGCGAACCGATCCTGGACGTGCTGCGCACGCTGGTGACGCCGGGTCAGAAGGTCCTTGAGATCGGCAGCGGCACCGGCGTGCATATCGCGCATTTTGCCGCCGGCATGCCGCAGGTCCACTGGCGCCCGTCCGATCCCGACGGTGCGATGCGTGCCAGCATCGCGGCCTGGTGCGCCGGCCTCGAACCCAGCGTCGATGCCCCCCTCGATCTGGACGTGCGCAACGCGGGCTGGTGGCAGCAGGTCGAGGGGACCGTCGATGTGGTCCTCTCGGTCAACATGCTGCACGTCGCCCCGCCCGACGCCTTTGCCGGGCTGGCATCCGGAAGTGCGCGGCTTCTGGCCTCCGAAGGGGTTCTGGCGCTCTACGGCCCCTTCCGCTTCAACGGCCAGTGCTGCGGCACCGGCAACGAACGGTTCGACGCCATGTTGCGGCGTCAGAACCCGGCCTGGGGCCTGCGCGACGTCAACGATGTCGCTGCCCAGGGCGCGGCAGCCGGATTTGCCATGGAGCGGGTGGTCGAAATGCCGGCCAACAATCACATGCTGCTCTTGCGGCGGCGTTGAGAGCCCGGCGTTGCCAGCAGGCATGGCCTTCTGGTAGTGCAGCGCCGGGCGTGCAGAACAGGGAAGATGGCCGGTGCGACAAGGCGGCTGGGGATATAGGGATGCGCAGCGAGACGCCAGGAAGCGTCGCAACCGCTCGATGCTGCGCGGGCTGGTGCTGATCGCCATGATCGCGGCGATCGCGTGGTACAGCTTCATGCAGGGCCGCGACCGGGCCGAGGCGCGGATCGAGGAACTCGAGGTCCAGGTCACGGAACTGGACCAGACGACCCTGAGCGCGCGCGAGGAAGCCGCCTCCGCGCGGGCCGAGATCGCCGCGCTGCGCAGCGAGGCCACCACCTGGCGCCAGCGCTACGAAAGCGAGGTGCCCCAGGGCGACAGCGCCGTGCTCTGGCAGCTCCTGATCCGCCGCCTCGACGAGGGCGTCGGGCCCGACAGGCTGGCCGAGGTGATCGAGCTTGTCGCCAACAAGCGCGTCTGCGATGCCGAGATGACGACCAAGCGGATCATCGTGAAGACGCATCTGCACGGCGGCACGGATACCGCCGCGAGCTTTGCCGACGGCCGCATCACGGTGGACGGCGAAGGCGAGGTCGCCCACGACGCCAACAACAATCCGGTCGCCTGGTACGACCCGGCCAAGCCCGCGAAGATCAGCTTCGTCGAGATCGGCGGTGCTACCGAGGTGATCGAAGGTTACCTGCCGCTCAACCACACCATGCTGCTGGGCGGCGACGAGTGGCGATTCTCGGTAACCGAGGGGCCACGCAACTTCGCCCTGATCAGCGCCGAGCGGTGCGACTACCCATGAACAGGCGCCAGGTCGACATCGACGCCGTGCTGGACTTCTGGTTCACCACACCCGGCGATCCGGAATGGGCGACCATGCGCGATGCCTGGTGGGACAAGGACCCGGCCTTCGACCAGGCCTGCCGCGAGGTCGGCATGGATCTGCATGCATGCGCCCTGCGCGGCGAGCTTGAGGACTGGAGCGCTGAACCGCTCCCGGCCCTGGCGCTTGTCGTGCTGTGCGACCAGCTTCCGCGCAACATGTTCCGGGGCGCGCCGGCAATGTACGGCAGCGACGATCTCGCCCTGCGGGTCGCCCGGCGGATCGACGCCAGCGGCTGGCGGGCCGGCTATACCCCGGTCCAGCAGCTCTTCTCTCACATGCCGTTCGAACATGCCGAACGGCTCGAGGAGCAGGAACGCCATGTCGCCTTCGTGCGCGACGAATATGCCGGGCCAAGCAAGGAGGATTGCCTGAAGGCTGCAGAGCGGCATCACGAGATCGTCGCCCGGTTCGGCCGTTTCCCCCACCGCAACGCGATCCTGGGCCGCACGACCACACCCGAGGAAGCCGCCTTCCTCCAGGAACCCAATTCCTCGTTCTGACCGTGCCGGTGGCGGCCGGGGTCAACCCGCGGCGTAACCTTCCAGCTTTTCGTGCAGCGTCCGGGCGATGGTCACGCCCTGGCTTGACGTGCGCGCGCGCGCCGCAAGGCGCCTTTCCCCGGGCAGCCTCGTGCCCTCCTGTTCGAGGATTGCGGCAAACAGGGCCTCGGCCCGTTCGTCGAAGCCTTCATGGAAGGCGTGGGTGTCGAAGGCCAGGAAACACTGACCGGTCCCCGGCGGGCCACCCTCGTTGCCGCCGAAGCTGGACGCCCGGTAGCCGAAGTTGGCGCCCGAAAGGCCGGCGGCCATCAACTCGATCAGCAAGGCCAGGTTTGCCCCCTTGCGCCCGCCCGCAGGCGCCATCGTGCCCTTGAGTGCCGCGGCTGCATCGGTCGTCGGTTCGCCTTGCGCATCGAAGGCCCAGCCCGACGGAATCGGCTCCCCCTTCTGGGCGTGCACCATGACCTCGCTCTTGGCGATGACGCTGGAGGACTGATCGATCACCAGCGGCGCCCCACCGGCGCGCGGCGCCGCGATGGCGATGGGATCGGTGCCGAACATGCCCCGCCTGCCGCCCCAGGGCGCAATGGCGGCGGGACCGTTGACGAAGGCAAGTGCCAGCAGGCCCTCCGAGGCCATGCGTTCGACATGGTAGCCCACGACACCGCAGTTGTAGGAATTGCGCACGGTCATGGCGGCAACGCCACAGCCCCGGGCGGCAGAGACCAGATCGGGCAGAGCCGCATCGATCGCCGGATGGGCAAAGCCGCAAGCAGCATCGACCGCCACGGCACCGGGCCTGGGCCGCGTCACCACGGCCGCCGCCCGGCCATCGACCTTGCCGCAGCGGACATGCTCGGCATAGGTCGGCAGACGTGCCAGCCCATGGCTGTGGATGCCGTCGGCTTCGGCAGCCACCACTGAGGCGGTGACCGAGGCCGCATTGCGCTCGGCGGTGCCGCTGGCGACCAGTACGCGACGGGTCAGCGCGGCGACGTCGGCAAGCGTCAGGTGCACGGTATCGCTCATGCCGGCGGTCAGCCTTCGGTGGGGTTGCCGGCACCGACCCAGGCGCCGAAGCCGACGCCGATATGGCAGACGTCGTCATAACCCATATCCCTGGCCGTGCGGCTGGCCAGCGCCGAGCGGCCGCCCGAAGCGCAGTAGAAGATCAGCGTCTTGCCCGACGAGATGCGCGGATCGTGCATCGGCCCCGCGGGGTCGAGTGCGAACTCCAGGAGGCCGCGCGAGGCATGGATGGCCCCGGGCAGCTTGCCGCTCTTCTGCACTTCCAGCCCGTCACGCACGTCGATGAAAACGGCGTCCCCGGCATCCATGCGGGCGCGGGCCTGTGCCGGCGTCAGTTCGACGAGGCCCGTGCGGGCCTGTGCCATCATTTCCGAAATCGTCCTGGCCATCACCCGAACCTCCCGCGGCCAACCGGCCGGCCCTCGAGAATCGAGGTGCCAACAGCCATAACCGCCGCTCCTGTGCGCGCCATGATGCCCACCCTGAACGATGACGGCCAATGCAATCTCGTCGACTGCGACGCGACGGCCCGGGAAGCCGGCATGACGCGGATAGTGACGGCTCCCCGCAGGTTGATCGTTGCCGCCCTGGTGTTCGACGCCCCGGCACGCGCGCCTTCGTGAGCCCGGGCGGCGTCGCGCGCACGGACGGGAGTGTCCCGTCGCTGCATCGCGAAGCAGAGCTGATGGACTGAGCGGCGAAGCACCGACGTGTTTCCGTGCGCAGCCCGGGAATCGCTGACGCCATGCGCGATCGAGGCAAATCCGGCCGAATTTGACCGGTTTATGAACAATTTTGGCATCACGCATTGCTTGTGGCCTCGGCCAAAAGGGCTAAGGCACGGCTTGAGCGACTGGCATCTGCCGATGGGCATCGGCCGCCGGAGACGATCTTGGGGATAGCCAAAGGGAGGAACCAGGTCGTGACCCAGAACAACGAGACCGACACCAGGGCAGCCAGTCGCCGTCGCTTTCTAACCGGAGGTGCGGCATCCGTCGCTGGCGCCGCCGCGGCGGTCGCCATGCCTAACGTGGCGCGCGCGCAAAGCGAGGTCGTGATCAAGATGCAGGGCGCCTGGGGCGGCGGCATCTTCAAGGAGTTCGCACTCGACTACGTCGACCGCGTCAACCAGATGTCGGGCGGTTCGCTGCGCATCGACTACCTCGACGTCGATGCGGTGGTGAAGACCGCCGAGATGCAGAATGCCGTCGACAAGAGCGTCATCGACGCGGCCCATTTCGTGGCCGCCTACTGGTACTCCAAGAATGCCGCGGCCTCGCTGTTCGGCACCGGTCCCTGCTGGGGCTGGACCTCGAACCACCTGCTGGGCTGGATCAAGTACAGCGGCGGTCAGGCGCTCTACGAGGAACTGATCAACGACATCCTGGGCCTCAACGTCACCGGCTTCTTCACCAGCCCGATGCCGGCTCAGCCGTTCGGCTGGTTCCGCAACGAGATCAACACGACCGCCGACATCAACGGCCTGAAGTACCGCACGGTCAGCCTGGCCGCCAACGTCCTGCAGGAAATGGGCATGGCGGTCGTGCAGCTGCCCGGCGGCGAGATTCAGCCGTCGATGGAACGTGGCGTGATCGACGCGGCGGAGTTCAACAACCCGACCTCCGACATGGAGTTCGGCATACAGGACGTCGCCAAGAACTATTACCTGGCGAGCTACCATCAGTCGCAGGAAGCCTTCGAGATCATCTTCAACAAGGATCTCTACTTCGGCCTGTCCAACACCCACCAGGCAATCCTGAAGTATGCCTCCGAGGCGGCCTCGGCCGACATGTCCTGGAAGTACCAGGACCGCTACTCGGCCGATCTGATCAAGCTGCAGGAGGGCTCGGGCGTCACCGTGCACCGCACCTCCGACGAGATCATGCAGGCCCAGCTCCGGGGCTGGGACGTGATCATCGAGCAGTTCTCTTCCGATCCCTACTTCGCCAAGGTGGTCGAATCCCAGAAGGTCTGGGCCAAGCGTGTCGGCGCCTACGAGCTGACCAATGCGCCCGACTACGCCGGGGCCTATCGCCACTACTTCGGCGATCCGATCTGAGCCTGCGGCATCCCGGATGACGGCCGGGGCGGCGCTGTGCGTGCCGCCCCGTGCCGGTTGCCCACAGTCCAGTTCACAGGCCAACGATGAACCGTTTCCTGGTCGCTATCGACAGTCTGTCCGCATCGGTCGGCAAGGCGTTTGCGTGGTGCATCCTGGTGCTCACCATTGCCACCGTCTATGAGGTGACCTCGCGCTACGTCTTCGGCCATCCCACGACCTGGGCCTTCGACATGAGCGTGCAGATGTACGGCGCGCTCTTCATGATGGCCGGAGCCTATGCCCTCTCGCGCAACGGCCATGTCCGCGGCGACGTCATCCACCGCCTGCTGCCGCGCAAGGTGCAGGCCGGCGCGCGTCCAGATCTATTTCTTCAAGACGCTGATCCCCATCGCCGGCGCCCTGGTCCTGATCCAGGGCTTTGCCGAGGTGCTGCGCTGCATCCACTGCATCCGCACCGGTGTCTGGCCCGAGCGCCTGGCCGACGTCGAGGAGACCGAGACCATGCTGATGCATGAGGCCGAGGACCTGCACGCCATCCACCATGACAACGAGGCCGAGAACCTCACCCGTCCGGGAGCGCCGCGATGACCGATCCGCAAATCGCGATCATGATGCTCTCGCTGTTCATCGTGGTCGTGCTTCTGGGTTTCCCCATCGCCTTCACCCTGATCGCGATGGGCCTGGGCTTTGGCTATTACGCCTATTACGACGCCGACCGGATGCAATCGGTCTTCGACAACCGCATCTTCGACCTGTTCGTGCAGAACACCTTCTCGGTGATGTCCAACGAGGTCCTGGTCGCGATCCCGCTGTTCCTGTTCATGGGCTACGTCGTCGAGCGTGCCAACATCGTCAACCGCCTGTTCTTCAGCCTGCAGCTTGCCGCACGCCACCTGCCGGGATCGATGGCCGTGGCGGCGCTGGCGACCTGCGCCCTGTTCGCCACGGCCACCGGCATCGTCGGCGCGGTGGTCACCCTGATGGGTCTGCTCGCCTTCCCCGTGATGCTGCGCGCCGGCTACGACCAGCGCTTTGCCGCAGGTGTCATCTGCGCCGGCGGCTGCCTGGGCATCCTGATTCCCCCCAGCATCATGCTGATCGTCTACGCCGCCATCGCCCAGGTCTCTCCGGTTTGATCCTCCCCCACTGAATTGGTCCATCCTGAAGTTTTGGAAGGAGGGCCAGAAATGGCGCTGAAGCGATACAAGCCTGAGGAGATCGTG
>JAQCLG010000125.1 GCA_027592745.1 Pseudomonadota bacterium
GTCGCCGGGCAGGGCCTCCAGGTCGCCTTGCCGGGAGACGTCATGGCCGGCCCGCGCCTCGGCCTGGTGGGCGGCCAGCACGGGACTGGCCTCGACCAGGTGGATGCGGAAGTGCTGGCGGCCGCCGCAGGCCCGGGTGATGGCGCGCAGGGCATCGGCCATCAGGCTGCCCCGTCCCGGTCCCAGTTCGGCCAGCACGGGCCCTGCCGGCTGCCCGGCGGCAAACCAGCAGGCGGCATGCCACAGGCCGATCAGCTCGCCGAACATCTGGCTGATTTCCGGCGCGGTGGTGAAGTCGCCGGCCGCGCCCAGGGGATCGCGCGTCGTGTAGTAGCCGTGTTCCGGGTCGGTCAGCGCGGCGGCCATGAAGGCGTCGATGGCGATCGGCCCGTTGCGCGCAATGCTGCGCGCCAGCGCTTCGTCGAGCGCGGTCATCGCCTGCCGGACTTGCCCTTCGTGCGCGCCTTGGCAGCGCCCTTGGCCCGCGGCGCGGGTTTTTTTTCCGGTGCGGCGGCGGCCCGCTGCTCCGGCGGCAGGGGACGGGCCCACAGGATCAGGCCGAGGCCGAGCAGCACCATGGGAACCGAAAGAAGCTGGCCCATGGTCGCCCCGGCAAAGAGGAAGCCCAGATGGGCATCGGGCTCGCGGGCGAACTCGACGACGAAACGCGACAGGCCGTAACCCGCCAGGAAGACGCCGCTGATCGCACCGGGGCGCTGTTTCAGGCTGCTGTGGCGCCACAGCAGCCAGAGCAGACAGAACAGCACCAGGCCCTCCAGGCCGGCCTCGTAGAGCTGGCTGGGGTGGCGCGGCAGGTCGCCGCCGCGCGGGAAGACCATGGCCCAGGGCACGTCGCTGACGCGCCCGAAGAGTTCGCCGTTGATGAAGTTGGCGATGCGCCCCAGGAACAGGCCGATCGGCACGACGCAGGCGACCAGGTCGCCCAGCGCCAGCAAGGGAATGCGGCGCAGGCGGGCGAACACGACGATGCCGATCGCCACGCCCAGCATGCCGCCGTGGAAGGCCATGCCGCCCTGCCAGACGAAGACGATCTCGGCGGGGTGCTCCAGGAAGTAGCCCGGCTTGTAGAACAGCACGTAGCCCAGGCGGCCGCCCAGCACGATGCCCAGGGTCACCCAGAGCAGGAAGTCGTCCAGGGTGCGCCGCTCGAAGGGATAGGGCGAGGTCCGGGCCAGCACCAGGGCGTAACGCCAGCCCAGCAGGATGCCGCCGATATAGGCCAGGGCATACCAGCGGATGGCGAAGGGACCGATCTCGATCAGGGTCGGATCGATCGTGGGAAAGGCGAGCGCGAACATGGCCGGTGCCGGATGGACTGCGGAGGCCGACCATACGGGCGCACCCGGCCACGGGCAACCGTTGCGCCGGGCGGGGCCAGACGCCATATGCTCCTGACACGACCGTGGAGGGTCCCATGCAGAGCGAGAACAGGTTCATCGACGATCTCACCCGCATGATGTCGGGCGCGATGTCGGCTGCCGGCGGCGTCCGCGAGGAGGCCGAGGCCCGCATGCGCCAGCACTTCGAGGGGCTGTTTGCCCGCATGGATCTGGTCCGCCGCGAGGAGTTCAACGTCGTGCGCGACATGGCCGCCCTGGCCCGCCAGGAGAACGAGCGCCTCGCCGCCCGTGTCGCCGAACTCGAAGGCGCGCTGGCCGGCGGCAAGGCCGCTCCGAAGAAGGCTGCAGCGAAAAAGGCTGCCCCGAAGAAGGCCGCCCCGAAGAAGGCTGCGGCGAAGGCGGCCGCGCCGGCCGGGAATGCCGCCGCCGGGACCGACCAGACCCCAGACACCGACAGCTAGGCTTGCCTTGAACCGCCGTCGCGGGTTTGGCAGGGTGCGCCGAGGGCACCCCGCCTGCGATCCAGCCGTGCCAGCGGGCAGGTACCTCGGGAGATCCATCGTTTGACCGATATCCACGAACACGACGACGCGCCGGACCAGCATCCCCTGGATGTGGTCGAGCGGTTCGCCGTGGCCAACGGCTGGGCCTGCGCGCGCATGGCCGACAACGAACTCTCGCTGGAGATCGACGGGCGCTGGTGCGGCTATCGGCTGTGGTTCGGCTGGGAGAACGAGCTCGAGGCCATGATGATGTCCTGCGCCTACGACATGAAGGTGCCCGACAACCGTCTGGCCGCCGTGCACGGCCTGCTCGCCATCGTCAACGAACGGCTCTGGGTCGGCCATTTCGACGTCTTCAGCGAGGAGGCGGTGCCGACCTTCCGCCAGGCCCTGCTGCTGGGCGGCATCGGCCATCCCACCGACGAGCAGCTTGCCGACCTGCTCGACATCACGATCTCGGAATGCGAGCGCTTCTATCCCGCCTTCCAGTACGTCATCTGGGGCGGCAAGTCGGCCGCCGAGGCGGTCCAGGCCGCGATCATCGATCCCGTGGGAGAGGCCTGAACCATGGACGAGGCAACCCCGATCCTGCTGGTCGGCTGCGGCAAGATGGGTGGCGCCATGCTCGCGGGCTGGCGCGACCGCGGCGTCGGCGCCGATGCGATCTTCGCCGTCGAACCGTCCGCCGAACTCGCCGACACCATCCGCGCAAGCCATGGCATCACCGTCGTCGCCACGCCGGAGGCGCTTCCGGGCGACCTGCGGCCGGCCACCGTGGTGCTGGCGGTCAAGCCGCAGATGATGGACGGCGCCATCGCCGCCTATGGCCGGTATGCCGCCGCCGGGGCGCTGATGCTCTCGATCGCGGCGGGCAAGACCATTGCCTACTTCGAGAAGCACCTGGGCCAGGGCGCGGCCATCGTGCGCTCCATGCCCAACACGCCGGCCGCCGTGGGCCGCGGCATCACCGCGCTTGCCGCCAACCGCCATGTCAGCCCGGCCCAGCGGGGCGCCGCCGAGAAGCTGCTGGCCGCCGTGGGCGAGACCGTCTGGCTTGACGACGAGTCGATGCTCGATGCCGTGACCGCGGTCTCGGGTGGCGGCCCGGCCTATGTCTTCCTGCTGATCGAGACCCTGGCGAAGGCCGGCATCGCTTCCGGCCTGCCCGAGGACGTCGCGATGCGCCTGGCGCGCGCCACTGTCACCGGCTCGGGTGAACTGGCGCGCCGTTCCGACGAAAGCGCCGAGCAGCTGCGCCGGAATGTCACCAGCCCCGGCGGCACGACGCTGGAGGCCTTGAAGGTCCTGATGGCCGACGACGCCATCCAGCCGCTGTTCGACCGGGCGATCGCCGCGGCGACGGCCCGTTCGCGCGAACTGGCCGGCTGAACCCTGGGGAGCCAAGCCATGGCACGCAAACCCGATACCGCCTCGCGCGCCCTCAATGCCGCGGTGGAACTCGCCGCAACCACCGGCTGGCAGGCGATGTCGCTGGCCGATGTCGCCCGGGCCGCCGGCATCACGCTGGGCCAGCTTCATGAAGCCTATGGTTCCAAGAATGCCCTGCTCGACGGCCTGAGCGCGCGCATCGACGCCGTGGTCCTGGCCGACAGCGCCGGCGAGACGGGTGACGAGGCGCCCAGGGACCGCCTGTTCGACGTCATGATGCGCCGCCTGGAGGCGCAGGCGCCCCATCGCGACGCGCTGCGTTCCATCGCCCGTGCGGCGGGGAGCGATCCGCTCGCTGCTGTCGCCGGCCTGTGCCGCCTGCAGCGTTCGATGCGCTGGATGCTGGAAGCCGCCGGCATCGACAGTTCCGGGCCGGCCGGCCGGATGCGCAGCCGTGCCTTGGCGCTGATCTATCTCGATGTCATGCGGGTCTGGTTTGCCGACGACAGCGCGGACCTCGGGCGCACCATGGTCGCTCTCGACCGTCGCCTTGCCCAGGCCGACCGCGCCGTTACCCGTCTTGCCGGCCTGGGGCGTCCGGGCCGCCGCGGCGATGCCGCAGAGCAGGCCGCGGTATGAGCGATGCGGCGCCACCGATCGCCTTCGACGACTTCCTGAAGGTCGATGTCCGCGTCGGCACGGTGGTCGGGGTCGAGCCGTTTCCGCAAGTGCGCAAGCCCGCCTTCAAGCTGCGCATCGACTTCGGGCCGGAGATCGGCGTGAAGAAATCCTCGGCCCAGATCACGGCCAACTACACGGCCGAGACCCTGCTGGGCCGCCAGGTCGTCGCGGTCGTGAATTTCCCGCCGCGTCAGATCGGCCCCTTCATGTCGGAGGTCCTGACCATGGGCTTTCCCGACGATGCCGGCGAGGTCGTGCTCGCCGTGCCCGAACGCAAGGTGCCCGACGGCCACCGTCTCTACTGAGCTCACACCGGCAGGGTGATCGTCGCCCGCAGGCCGCCCAGGGGCGATGATTCCAGGCGCAGGTCGCCGCCGTGGCTGCGCACGATGTCGCGCGCGATGGTCAGGCCCAGGCCGCTGCCGCCCGATTCGCCTTCGCCCGTGGGATCGAGGCGGACGAAGGCGCGCAGCGCCTCCTCGCGTTTCTCGTCGGGAATGCCCGGGCCGTTGTCGTCGACCGTGATCACGACATGGCCGACGCTGCGCCTGGCTGCCAGGGCCACGGTGTCGCCGTGGCGGCAGGCATTATCGACCAGGTTGGTCAGGCAGCGCTTGAGCGCGTTGGCGCGCAGCTTCAGGACCAGGTCGGGGGCAACATCCAGGACGATCGCCTGGGGTGCGTTTTCGGCGATCTCGCCCAGCAGTTCCGAAAGGTCGGTGCGGCGCGGCGTCTCCTGGCCCTCGCCGCGGGCGAAGGCTAGGTAGACATCGATCATGTGCTCCATTTCCTCGATGTCGGCCTTCATGCTCTGCGCCTCGTCCTGGTCGCCCAGCATGGCAAGCTGCAGGCGCATGCGCGTCAGCGGCGTGCGCAGGTCGTGGCTGACGCCGGCCAGCATCTGGGTGCGCTGCTCGATCTGGCGCAGGATGCGTTCGCGCATCAGCAGGAAGGCCTGGGCGGCCATGCGGACCTCGCTGGCGCCGCTGGGTTTCAGCTCGACGTCGACGCTGCCCTTGCCGAAACTGTCGGCCGCTGCCGCCAGGCGGCGGATTGGGCGGATCTGCTGTCGCACGAAATAGGCCGCGATCAGCGCCAGCACGACCGAGGTGCCGACCATCCAGAAGACGAAGATGTTGGTCGTGGTGGAGATCAGCCGCTCCTCGTGGACCAGGACATCGAGCACGCCATCGCGCAGGCCGACGCGGATCTGCACCATGCGGTCGCCGGCTTGCGTGTCGATGATGAAGGGCCGGCCGACCCGTTGCTGCAGCGCCTGGGCGAGCAGGCGCTCGACCCGCGCGTTGCTGACCGGCGGCAGGGGATCGGGCAGCGTCTCGTCGGGATGGAGATAGGCCTCGAGGTCGAGATGCATGCGGCCGATGCGGAAGACCAGGCTGCGGTCGTCGCTGGCGTTGTAGGTGTTCATCATCCAGATCAGGGTCGAGACATCGCCGGCCACGGTGTTGGTCAGGCGACGGGTCACGGTTTCCCAGTGGCGCTCGTAGAAGACGAAGGCCATCACCACCTGAAGGATGATCATCGGCGTCAGCACGATCATCAGCGAGCGGCCGAAGATCGCGCGGGGCAGGAAATGCTTGAAGCGCATCATGGTTCCGCGCCCGCCACCGTCACGGCGTCCGTGTGGCGAAGAGTTTGATGCCGCGGCCGAAGTTGAAGAGCACGCGCACGGAACCGAAGCCGTGCCGCTGAAGCTGTCTGCGGATGTTGGCCGCCGAATAGTAGAGCTTGTGGTCGGGCGCCCCGAAGTGGCGCCAGCGCTTCGGATCTCCCCCCTTGGCGTATTCGCGCAGCGCCGGGGTGGTCAGGAAGAGCAGGGCGCCGGGGCGCATGACACGGGCGATGCCGGCAAGGAAGCGGTTGGTGTCGACCACGTGCTCGATCACCTCGGAGCAGTAGACGCCGTCGAAGCCGGCCTCGGGCAGGTCGAGTTCCTCGAAGGCGCCGCACAGGAACTGGTGCCCGGGAAAACGCCGCCGCGCCTCCCCGACCAGGACCGGGTTGATCTCGACGCCGGTAGGCTCCAGGCCGCGCTCGCCGGCGGCCGCGACCATGCAGCCGATGTTGGAGCCGACGTCGAGCAGGCGGGGACCGGGCATGCGGTGCGCCATCAGCCGCGCGCGGTGATGCGCGTTGCGCATCTTCTTCTCGAACTTGACGAGATAGCCGTCGATGTAGGATTGGCCGGTCTCGTCGTCTTGCATCTGCGCGGCCTCGGCCTGACCTGGCATCGGCGAGATCCAGGCAAAGCCACAGTCGGGGCAGCGGACCCACAGGTGGGGTTCCTGGTGGGCCAGGGGCATGGCCTCCCGGCCGTCGCAGATCTGGCAGTGCTCGCTCATGGCTCATGCTCCGTGCGCAGGACGTAACCCTCGCCCCATACGGTCTGTAGATATCGCGGCGTGCGCGCGTCGTCCTCGATCTTGCGCCGCAGCCGGGTCACCTGGACGTCGATCGTGCGTTCGGCCGCACCGGTCTGCTGCGACAGGCGCAGGCGTGACAGGGTGACGCCGGGATGGCGCGCGAAGACGCCCAGCAGGCTGGTCTCGCGCGAGGTCAGCGCCACCGGTTCGCCCTCGCGGGTCAGGGTGTTGCGCATGGGATCGAAGACGAAGGGGCCAAAGCGGGCGGTCGCCGCGGCCGGCTGACCGGCCTGGGCGCGGCGCAGCAGGCTGCGCAGCCGCAGCACCAGCTCGCGCGGCTCGAAGGGTTTGGCCAGGTAGTCGTCGGCACCGCTCTCCAGGCCGGCGATGCGGTCGCCCGGTTCGTTCATGGCGGTCAGCAGCAGCATCGGCACGCCGATCTGGCGCCGCATCCGGGCGGTGAAGTCGATGCCGTTCTCGCCGGGCATCATCACGTCCACGATCAGGGCATCGAAGGCCAGGCTCTGCAGCTTGGCCTCGGCGTCGGCGGCGTTGGACGCCGTGCTGACCAGAAACCCCTGGTCCATCAGGTACTTCTGGAGCAACTGGCGCAGGCGCCGGTCGTCGTCGACGACCAGGATGTGGGGCTCGCCCTCGGCGATGGCGGGTTCAGGCGCCACGGGGCCTGCGCAGCCGGTCGCGGTCGGTATCCTCGACCATGCCGGTCATGACCCTGCGGTAGCCGGCCACCGCCGACGCGCCGGCCTCGCGATAGGCACGCGCGATGCGCAGGCGCTGGTCCTCGGTCAGCCGGCGTTCGAGGTTGGCGCCCTTGTCGGTCAGGTGGAGCATGCGGTGGCGGCGGTCCTCGATACCCTGGCGCTGCTCGATGAACCCCTTGTTGACGAGTTGGCGCAGGACGCGCGCCAGGCTCTGCTTGGTGATCTTCAGGATCGCCAGCAGTTCCTTGACCGTGATGCCGGGATGGCGGCCCACGAAGTAGATCACCCGGTGATGGGCGCGCCCGAATCCGTATTCCGAAAGGATGGCGTCGGGCTGGGCGGTGAAATCCCGGTAGGCAAAGAACAGCAGCTCGATTCCCTCGCGCAGGTCCTCGTCGCGCAGGAAGAGCGGGTTGGGTCCGGGATTTACGTCAGCCATATTGACACATATGGAGGCCACTGCTACCCAAAGCAACCAGTTTCCGCGGCATCGGACAACCCGATTCGCCGTCTTTGTTTTCGGTGCCGGCCCGCGGGTCGGGTTGGCTTTCACCAAACACGACGTTCAGGGGATATCATGGCCGAGCTCATTCCGTTCGATGACCGCGACGGCAAGATCTGGTTCGACGGCAAGCTGATCGACTGGCGCGACGCCCAGGTGCATGTCCTGACCCACGGCCTGCACTACGCCAGCTGCGTCTTCGAGGGCGAGCGCTGCTACGGCGGCACCATCTTCAAGGCGCGCGAACACGGCGAGCGTCTGGCCGCTTCGGCCGCGATCCTGGGCTTCGAGATTCCCTGGTCGCTCGAGGTCCTGCAGCAGGCGCGCTACGACGTGCTCAAGGCCAACAACATCGTCGACGGCTACGTCCGCCCGGTCGCCTGGCGCGGCAGCGAGATGATGGGCGTGGCCGCCCAGAAGAACACCATCCACGTCGCCATCGCGGCCTGGGACTGGCCCTCCTACTTCTCGCCCGAGGCGCGCCAGCGCGGCATCCGCCTTGCCGTCTCGGAGTGGAAGCGGCCCAGCCCCGAGACCGCGCCGGTCAAGTCCAAGGCCGCCGGCCTCTACATGATCTGCACGCTCTCCAAGCACAAGGCCGAGCAGCAGGGCTTCGACGACGCCATGATGTACGACTGGCGCGGCTATGTCGCCGAGGCGACCGGCGCCAACATCTTCATGGCGATCGAGGACAAGCTGCACACCCCGATCGCCGACGCCTTCCTCGACGGCCTGACCCGGCGCACCGTGATCGACCTTGCCCGCCGCCGCGGCATCGAGGTGATCGAGCGGCGCATGACGGAGGAGGACATCGCCAAGGCGAGCGAGGTCTTCATCTGCGGCACCGCCGCGGAGGTCACCCCCGTCGGCCAGATCGGCGAGTATCACTTCCAGCCCGGCCAGATGAGCCATCACCTGATGGACGACTACGCCGCCGAGGTGCGCAAGGGCTGAGGCCCGCGCGCCGCGCCGGGGATCACTTCCGGCGCGTGCTCACGATCCGTGCCAGCACGTCGGCCGCCCAGCCGCGGTGGGCCATGTCCTGCGTGCCGGGCAGGCTCGAAAGCATGAGCCAGCCCGAACCGGTGACGTTCTCGCCCGGCTTGATCGGCGGTCCATGGGTGAGGTCGGCGACATAGTTGAAGACGATGTGCCAGGTGTCGTCGCCGCCGGTGAAGGAATCGACGAAGGCCAGCACCGGCCGCACCTTCATGCCCAGATGCTCGCGCAGGACGCGGGCGGCCGCGTAGTCGGGATGTTCGCCGTCGGCCAGCAGGTCGTCGGGCAGCATCCAGCCGCCGTCGCCGTCGTGTCCCTCGCCGTATTTCACCAGCAACGCCCGGTCCGGCGTCAGGATGGCGACATTGGCGATCAGCTTGGCGCTGTGTGGTGCGCTTGCGCTCATGGTCAGGCTTTCCCCCGAATCAGCCGACGTTTCACAGCCAGTGTGGCGAGGCCGCGCGGCGCGCACAATCGCCGTGATGGTCAGTCGGCAAAGCGCGCGAAGAACTCCGCGTTGCCGGTGAAATGATGGGTGCGCCACTCGAAGGGCGCCGCACCGGCAAGGTTCTCCGCGTTGTCGTCGATCACGACGACATCCTCGGGTTCGTGCGGCCCGATGCGGTCGGCCACCGCCTGCCAGAAGGCGATGCCGGGCTTGCGCGCGCCCACGGCGGCCGAATGCACCATGCCGTCGAAGCCCGTGCCCAGGCCCAGCGTGGTCCACAGGTAGTCGGCGCGGCGGTGGTCCTGGTTGGTCGCCAGCAGCAGCCGTGCGCCCTCGACGCGCCAGGCGGCAAGCCGCGCCAGCAGCGGGCGGTTGAGCTCTGCATCCTCGCGGTGCCAGGCGGCGATGAAGGCCTCGGCGTCGCAGGAGGCGCCCCAGCACTCCAGCCAGGGCGCCAGCGCCTGCGCGGTGTCGCGCCGGCCCTCGACGCAGTCGGGCCACTCGGCGCGGAAGAAGGCGCGGAGCTGCTGCGGCGTGATGCCGGCGGCGGCACAGACCGGATGCTGCCAGGTGCTGCTGTCGGCATCGACCAGCACGCCGTCGACATCGACCACCCAGACCGCGGGCAGGGCTCCTGCGGTCACGAAGACCGTTTGCCGCCGTCACGCTCCCAGCGCGCCGTGGCGGCATCGTCGCTGGCGCGGGCCTCGACCCAGCGGCTGCCTTCCGGGGTTTCCTCGAGCTTCCAGAACGGTGCCCTGGTCTTGAGCCAGTCGATCAGGAAGGCACAGGATTCCAGCGCGGCCTGGCGGTGGGGCGAGGCGGTCAGCACCAGCACGATCTGCTCGCCCGGCTCCAGGCGGCCGTAGCGGTGGACGATCGTGACGCCGCTGAGTTCCCAGCGCGCCCGCGCCTCGGCCTCGACTTCGGCGAGCTGCTTCTGCGTCATGCCCTCGTAGTGCTCCAGGGTCATGGCGCTTGCACCCGTGCCGCTGGTCATGTCGCGCACCAGGCCGACGAAACTCGCGACGCCGCCGATGCCGGTGTCGTGCGCGGTCAGGGCGCGCAGTTCGGCGCCGACATCGAAATCCTCGCGCTGGACGCGGATCATCGGCTTCAGCCGCCGGTGACCGGCGGGAACAGGGCGACCTCGTCGCTGCCCTTGAGCGCCGTGCCTGGCCGGGCATAGGCCTGGTTGACGGCAACCTTGATCACCTTGTCGTTCTTCAGCGCCTCGGCATAGTTGTCGCCGCGGCCCTTGAGCCAGACGATCAGTCCGGCAACGTCGGTGACGTCGTCGGGCAGGGCGACCTGTTCGGTCTCGACGCCGATCTTCTGGCGCAGCCATGCAAAATAGAGAAGTTTCACCCGATTACCTCGCTGAACGGCAGGACCTGGATCATCGCACCCCGTTCCAGGCGCGTCATGTCTTCGGGCAGTTCGGCCAGCCCGTCGGTCTCGACCAGGGAGGACAGGATACCCGCGCCCTCGCGTGCGAAGGCGTGGGCCTCCAGCACGCCGTCGCTGCCTGGCCGCAGGCTGACCCGGATGTATTCGCGCCGCCCCGGCTTCTTCTTGCGCTCGAAGGCGCTGCGCACGGCAAAGAGGATCGGATCGACCGCGCTGGCGCCGGCCAGGCGCAGGATCAGGGGCCGGGCAAAGCGCAGGAAGGTGACCATGGCCGCGGCCGGATTGCCCGGCAGGCCGATGAAGGCGGTGTCGTGGATCTGCCCCAGCATCAGCGGGCGCCCCGGCTTGATCGCCAGGTACCAGGCATGCAGCGTTCCCTGCTCCAGCAGGGTGGCGCGGACATGGTCCTCGTCGCCCACGGAGACGCCGCCGGAGGTCATCAGGACGTGGTGGTGGCGGGCGGCCTCGGCGATCGCCGCGCGGGTGCGCGCGCCCTGGTCGCCCAGGATGCCGAGATCGGTGACCTCGGCGCCAAGGCCGGCCAGCAGGGCCATGACGGCATAACGGTTGGCGTCGTACACGGCGCCGGGCGGCAGCGGCCGGCCCGGTTCGACGACCTCGTCCCCGGTGGAAAAGACCGCGGCACGCAACGGCGCCCGGCAGGGCAGGGCGGCAAGCCCCATGGAACCGGCCAGGCCGACGTCCTGGGGGCGCAGCCGGCGCCCGGCAGGCAGCACGATGCTGCCCTGGCGGATGTCCTCGCCGGCGCTGCGCCGGTTGGCGCCGCGCTTGAGGCCGGGGGGCAGCACGACCAGACCGTCCTCCAGCCGGACGTCCTCCTGCATGAAGATGGCGTCGGGGCCGGCGGGCATGGCCGCGCCGGTGAAGACGCGCAGCGCCTCGCCGCGCCGTGCGGGGCGCTCGAGGGGATGGCCGGCGGCGACCCGCCCGCCCACCGGCAGG
>JAQCLG010000126.1 GCA_027592745.1 Pseudomonadota bacterium
AGTTTGCGGCCTGAGAGCTGGTGCATCACGATCTTCGGATACCGGATCGCTTTAGTCTGACAACGCCCGTTCTCGGGTGCGGCCATGGCCACGGAGGCCGGCTCCTCCGGCAGGTCGGGGGCAGGCGAGACCGGTGCGGTTGCGTGCTGCGCCTGGGAACAGGCGGCCAGTACGAGGCAGGTCAGGACTAGGACGACTCGGTGCATGGCCAGAATCAAATGGGGGGCGAAGATCGAATCTCCGCCCCCCATATACCACGCGTCGCGCCGATCGCTACCAGCCGTGGCTCTGTGCTGCCATGCAGTAGAGCATGGGCAGCGACAGCATCGTGTTGGTCCGCGAGAACAGCATGGCGGTACGCGCCGATGCCTTCTTGCTGTCGGCGTCGGCCTCGACGATGCCCAGGGCGCGCTTCTGGTTGGGCCAGATCACGAACCAGACGTTGAACCCCATGATGATGCCCAGCCACATGCCGATGCCGATCGGCGTGCTGCTGCCACTGTCCATGATGCCCAGCGAGAGGGCTTCCAGGATGTAGTGGTTCACACCCGCCAGCAGCAGGCCCGTGATCACCGTTGCCATCGCAGCCCAGCGGAACCAGAAGAGGGCCGCCGGCGCGATCACCTTGCTGATGGCCGGCTTCTGTTCGTCGGGGATCTTTGGCATGTTCGGGATCTGGACGAAGTTGAAGTACCAGAGCAGGCCGATCCACATGACACCCGAAAGGATGTGAAGATAGCGGAACAGGAAAGCGAGAAATTCCATGGTTAGTTCCCCCCTGTCCGACGTCAGGTGATCTGAATGATTATAGCGACGATCACCGTCAGCACGATGCCGGCGATGACGGTGTTCTGCAGCGATCCAAGTATCTTTGCCATAGGCTCCCCGTCCCGTTACGTCGTAGATAGCGCCGCCCCCGGCACGAGAGACCGCCGGTGGCGACTTGCCCACTGCCGGCGCGCCACCCGGGGCGCGCCGCAATCCCGGGCCGCGCCCGGGACTTGCTCTCGTGAGGATCATTCTTGGGCCACTTGCGGGCAACTGTCCAGTTTGGTGACCCCGTGCTTGGCTAATTGTCGCGGATGCTTCTCCGGGAGTGCGTACTGATGGCGCCGCGCGAACCGCTCCCGGCCTGCGCCGAACTGGTGCGGCGCGATGATCCGGACCGCTATTTCTGCGACCTGATGGCGCCCCCGGCGTGTCGCGAGGGGCTCCTCGCGCTCCACGCCTTCGAACTGGAACTCGCGCGTATCCCGGACCGGGTGAGCGAGCCGATGCTGGGTGCGATACGCCTGCAATGGTGGCGTGAATCGCTCGACGGCATTGCTGCGGGAACGCCACGGCGACACGAGGTGGTCCTGCCGCTGGCCGCCGCCATCGACAGGGGAGGGCTGGAACCTGCGCTGCTGCACCGCATGATCGATGCCTGGGACGAAACCCTGGCGCGCGAGGATGCACCGGACCTTGCCGACATCGAAGGCCATCATCGGGAGGCCGGCGGCACGGCCAACCTTGCCGCGCTGCGCCTTCTGGGCGGCCCGGCCCTCGACGGAGCGATGGTGGAACGCGCTGCCGGAGAGGCAGCGCTCGCTGTCGGCCTGACCGCCATGCTGCTCCATGGCGCCGACCAGGCGCGCCGCGGCAAGCGTGTGCTGCCGCGCGATGTGCTGGCCCGCCACGGCCTCGATCTCGGCTCCATGCTCGATCGCGAGCGTGACGCCCGGATGCGGCAGGCGACCGAGGAACTTGCCCTTCGGGCTGGCGGCCATGTCGATGCTGCACGCAAACTCGCCCGCAGCCTGCCGCCAGGGGTGCGGTCCGCGCTGTTGCCCGTGGCCTTTGCGTCGGCCGACCTGGCGCGCCTGCGCTGCTGCGGCCACGATCTCTTCGACCCGCGCCTGCAGCACAGGGGCATCGGGCGGCAGTTGCGGGTTCTGGTTCGTGCCTTCTTCGGCCGGATCTAGAGCAAATCATCCTTCTGCGGAATCGCTTCGCGATTGCGCAGAAGGATGTGAATTTGCTCTATTTTGTTGATGTAGAGTGGATTCACACGATCGGCCGGAACCGCTGAGCGGTTCCGGCTGATCGTGATCCGCTCTAGGAAGCCAGGGCGAGGCTTGCAGCCCGCCGGCCCGAGCGGATCGCCCCTTCGATCGTCGCGGGCAGACCGGTGGCGGTCCAGTCGCCGGCCAGGAAGAGATTGGCGAGCGGCGTGCAGGCATCGGGGCGCAGGGCCTCGTTGGCAGGGGTCTGGTCGAAGGTCGCCCGCTTCTCCCGCACGATGCGATGGGCCGGCAGCGATGTCGCGCCGAGATCGAGCGCCTGTGCGACATCGCACCACAGGGCCAGCGCCAGTTCCTCCTGGCCCAGGGACAGGAGAGCATCGGCATCGCTGACGGTGACGGAAAGCACGTCGCCGCGCTGGAAGATCCATTGCGCCATTCCGCCGCAGATGCCGAGCATCGGCACACTGCCCGGCGCGAGGACATCTGCAGGCACCCGAAAATGGCCGTTGACGATGGCGTTGAACCCCTGCGGCACGCCAAGGCCCGGAAGCAGGCGCTCGGCGGCCGAGGGGGGAACAGCAAGGACGATCCGCTCGCCATCGGCCACCGCGGTCGATGCGCCGATGTGCTGCAGGGCAACGATCCTGCCGCCGGCAACCTCGAATGCCTCGACGGTGCTGCCCAGGGCGAGGGAGGCGCCGGCACGGACCAGAAAGGAGAGGGCGGGGGTCACGAAACTCTCGCTCAGGCCGTCGCGGGCCATGAAGAGATCGAGGCCGCTGCGGCCGTGGCGGACGATTTCCCCGACGATGCGCCGCAGCAAGAGGGCCGAAGCACGCTCCGGCGCGGTGTTGAGGGCGGCGATCGTCAGCGGCCCCCAGAACCGCTGCATCATCGTGCCGCCGCCCAGAACCTCGGCGACCGTGCGTCCGCCACAGGGCGGCAGCAGGGCGAGGGCGCGCAGGTGTGCGGCCAGAACCGCACCGGGTACCGGCCGTCCGGCGCGAAAGGTCCAGCGCGCGCCGTCTGCCAGATCGACGAAGGGCGTACCCTCCCGGCCAAGCCGGACCAGGCTGTCGCGGGCGCCGATCTGCTCCAGGTAGTCAAGGGCTGCGGGATTGGCGCCGATCAGGACATGGCTGCCGTTGTCGAGCCGCCGCCCGGTCTGGGGATCATCGAAGGAGCGGCATCGCCCTCCGGCCTGGGGTGCGGCCTCGATCAGGGACACGGCGTGCCCCGCCGCGGCCAGCGTCACCGCCGCCGCGAGGCCTGCCATGCCGGCGCCGATGACGTGGATCGTCACAGCAGGCCGTGGACGATGCCGATCGCCAGCTTTTCCGGGCGCGACAGGCGCATGCGCGGGCTGCGCTGCTGCCAGCCGCGCCGTTCCATGCGCGTGAGCAGGCGATGGTAGCTCTCGAGCATGACCGCCGCCGGTCGCACCGCGCGACGGTCGCAGCGCGCCAGGGCGGCACGGGCCGCGGCGAAGTGTTCACCGGCCATGGCGGCGACGATGGCGCAGGCCTGCGGCAGCCCGGGCGCGGCGAGCACCTGTGCAGGCGGAGCCGGCGCGATCCCGGCACGGGTCAGGGCTTCGTCGGGCAGGTAGAGGCGGCCGATGCCTCCGTCCTCGTCGACATCGCGCAGGATGTTGGTGAGTTGCAGCGCGCGGCCCAGGCTGTGGGCCAGGGCATCGCCGTCTTCTCCCACGGCGCCGAAGACCGCCACGGAGAGCCGTCCCACGGCGCTGGCGACCCGGTCGCAGTAGAGGTCGAGTTCGGCAAGGCTCGGCCGCACCACCGGCCCACAGGCGTCGGTCGCCACACCGTCGATCACCGCAATCAGGTCCTCGCGGCGGATCGGGAACGCGGCGCGGACCTCCAGCAGGGCGCGCCCGGTCGGTGTCGCCGGTGTCCCCTGCCAGATACGCGCGACCTCCTCGCGCCAGGCGTCGAGCCCGGCATGGCGCTGTGCGGCCGGTGCATCGCTGTCGGCGATGTCGTCGAGCTCGCGGCAATAGGCGTAGATGGCAAACATCGCGGCGCGCCGCCGGGCCGGCATCAGACGCATGGCCCAGTAGAACGAACTGCGCGAGGCGCGTGCCACCCCGGCGACATGCTCCCGTGCCGTCTGCACCGATGGCGAGGTCGCGTTCACGCGCAGCGCCAGGCGCGCAGGAGGCCATGGCCCAGAGCGGTCAGTCGCTGGACCTTCCCCAGCTCCACCCGTCCGGCCAGGGGATCGTTCCGGCGCAGCAGGCCGGACAGGCGTTCGGCAACGGTGAGGATGACCGCGGCTTCGTAGCGCAGGCGCGAACGACCCAGGCGGCAAGGCAGCGCCGCGGCCACCGCCAGCAGGTCATCGGTGGCATCGAGGCAGCGATCGAGGACGCGGCGCATGGCGGGGCTCAGGGCATCCGCACGCAGCTCCTCGATGGTGGCACCTTCGGCCGCGATCCAGTCGAGCGGCAGATAGACCCGATCGAGGGTGACCAGATCCTCGCGCAGATCCTGCAGGTGATTGAGAACCTGCAGCGCGGCGCACAGGGCATCCGCGGCGGGCCAGGCCGCCTCGTCCTCGCCGTTGAGTTCGATCAGGAAGCGCCCCACGGAGGCTGCCGACAGGCGACAGTAGTCCATGAGGTCGTCCCAGTCGGCACAACGTGGGTTTTCGGCATCGCGCCGGAAGGCCGCCAGCAGATCGCGGGCATGGCGGTCGCTGACGCCGGACTGCCGCAGGCTTGCGCGATGTGCCGCCGCGGCCTGTTCGGGCGCCGTGGCCGGTGCGGCACCCGCGAGCACCGCCAGCAGCCGTTCAAGGGCCGTGTTCTTTGCGGGCGACGGAAGACCGGGGGCATCGGCGATATCGTCGGCGGCGCGTGCAAAGCGGTAGAAGACCAGCACATGGTCGCGGATGCGCCGGGGCAACAGGAACGAGGCGACGGGAAAGTTCTCGGAACCCGCATCGCGGTGGCCGGCGGCGTCGGCGCGCGGGTCTGTCGCCGTCATCGGCGACGGTGCGGTCGGGGCGGTGGGGGCCGGCGTTGCCATGGTGGAAGCAATCTGTCGGCTCGGGCCGCGCCGGTCAAACGCCGTGAGGAGGCCTATTCGGCGGCGTGCCGTTCGCCCAACCAGATACCGAGGTCGCGACGGGCGCGACCGATCAGCGAGGCGCGCCGCTCGCTCTTGTGGCCGCGCTGATCGGGCGAGGGGAAAAGGCCGAAGTTGCAGTTCATCGGCTGGAAGGTCGCGGCGTCGGCGCCGACCGTGACATGGTTGAGCAGCGCGCCCAGCGCGGTCGTCGCCGGCGGCGGCACCAGGGCGCGCCCGGCGCGTTCGGTTGCAGCAAAGCGCCCGGCAAGCAGGCCGATGGCCGTGCTCTCGACATAACCCTCGACGCCCGCGACCTGGCCGGCGAAACGCAGGTGCGGCGCCTTGCGCAGGCGCAGGGCGCCGTCGAGCAGGCTGGGGCTGTTGATGAAGGTGTTGCGGTGGATGCCGCCCAGGCGCGCAAACTCGGCGTTCTGCAGCCCGGGGATCATGCGGAAGATGCGGGTCTGTTCGCCGTATTTCAGCTTGGTCTGGAAACCGACCATGTTGAACAGCGTGCCCAGCGCGTTGTCCTGGCGCAGCTGGACCACGGCAAAGGCGCGCTTGCCGGTGCGCGGATCGGTCAGGCCGACCGGTTTCATCGGACCGAAGCGCAGGGTGTTGCGGCCACGCTCGGCCATGACCTCGATCGGCAGGCAACCCTCGAAATAGGGCGTGTCCTTCTCGAAGTCGCGGAACTGAGTCTTCTCGCCGGCCATCAGGGCATCGATGAAGGCATCGTACTCGGCCATGGTCATCGGGCAGTTGACGTAGGCCGCGTTGTCACCGCCGGGCCCCGGCTTGTCGTAGCGCGACTGCATCCAGGCGATGTCGAAGTCGATGCTCTCGCGGTAGACGATGGGTGCGATGGCGTCGAAGAAGGCGAGATGGGCGCTGTCGGTGGCCTGCCGGATGTCGGCGGCGAGTGCGGCCGAGGTGAGGGGGCCGGTGGCGACGATCGCCAACCCTTCGCCGGCATCGGGCAGGCGCGTCACCTCCTCGCGACGGATGGCGATCCGCGGCTCGTTCTCGATGGCGGCCTGCACGGCGGCGGCAAAACCGTCACGATCGACCGCAAGGGCGCCGCCGGCGGGAACCTGGTGGCGGTCGGCGCAGGCCATGATGAGGGAATTGCCCCGGCGCAGTTCCTCGTGCAGCAGGCCGACGGCATTGTTGTCGGCGTCATCGCTGCGGAAGGAGTTGGAGCAGACCAGTTCGGCAAGGCTCTCGCCCTTGTGCGCATCCGTGCCGCGCACCGGGCGCATCTCGTGCAGCACCACGGGCACGTCCAGGCGCGCGAGCTGCCAGGCGGCCTCGCAGCCGGCCAGGCCGCCGCCGATGATATGGACGGGGTTGTTCATGGCGCTGACCTAGGGCGCGCGGCGGCGGGCGTCAACAGGGGCAATGCGGGGACAGATCCGGCACCACCCTGCTGTGCAAACCGGGGATAACCCCTGTGGTGCCAGCATTCGCATGGGTCCGGCTGCAATGGCCGGTGGATCGTCCTGTGGGCATCGGGCAAGAAGCTGCAGCGGTCGCTTCCTGCCGCGCGGGCGCGGACCTGTTACAGTGCCCCACAACGAACGGGTGAGACGATGGCAGAAGCTGCAGGGAACCTGTTTCCCGAACTGGCGGCCGAAGGGCGCACAGGCGGATTTTCGACCGGGGTCCTGCCCTCCCAGCGTCTGCGGGAGATGATCGGCAGCGACATCCTGATCGACCAGCCGCTCGACGACGACCAGATCCAGCCGTCCAGCATCGACCTGCGCCTGGGCGATGTCGCCTGGCGGGTGCGTGCCTCCTTCCTGCCGGGCCCCAACGCCACCGTCGAAGGCAAGCTGCGCGACCTGGGCATGCACCAGATCGACCTCACCAACGGGGCCGTGCTCGAGCGCGGCTGCGTCTACATCGTGCCCCTGCTGGAATCGGTGCGTTTCACCGGGGACCTGGCAGGTGTGGCCAACCCGAAAAGTTCGACCGGCCGCCTCGACATCTTCACCCGCGTCATCGCCGACTACGCCACCGAGTTCGACCGCGTGCCCAAGGGGCACCGGGGCCGGCTCTACGCCGAGGTCAGCCCGCGGACGTTTTCCGTGGTCGTGCGGCGCGGCTCGCGCCTGGCCCAGTTGCGGCTGCGGCGCGGCACCCCGGTGTTCGGCGAGGACACCCTGGAGAGGCTGCAGCAGCAGTACCGCCTGGTCGACACGATCGAGGGCGAGCGTTCGATCCGCAAGGACTCCATCGCCTTCACCCTCGATCTCGATGGCGCGGGACCGGGTTCGCTGGTCGGCTACCGCGCCAAGCAGCACACCGACGTCATCGATGTCGACCGCAAGGGCGCGCTCGATCCCGACCTCTTCTGGGAGCCGATCCATGCACGGTCCGGCACCGGGCTGATCCTCAACCCCGACGATTTCTACATTCTGGCGACGCGCGAACGGGTGAAGGTGCCGCCCGAACATGCCGCCGAGATGGTCGCCTACGATACGCTGATCGGCGAGTTCCGCGTCCACTATGCCGGCTTCTTCGATCCCGGCTTCGGCTGGAGCGCCAACGACGACGCGGGCTCCCGTGCCGTGCTGGAAGTGCGCAGCCACGAAGTGCCGTTCCTCCTGGAGCACGGCCAGATCGTCGGCCGCCTGCGCTACGAGCGCCTGACCGAGGCGCCCGACAAGCTCTACGGCGCCGATCTCGGCAGCCACTACCAGGGCCAGGCGCTCGCGCTCTCCAAGCACTTCCGCAAGGTCTGAGCGGAACTACTCCGCGGCGTCGGCCGATTTCGGGCGCAGCTTCAGGAGCGGCGCGAGGTACTGGCCGGTGAAACTCTCGGTCACGCCGGCGACGTCCTCGGGCGTGCCGGCAGCCACGATGCGACCACCGCCGTCGCCCCCCAGGGGGCCCAGATCGATGATCCAGTCGGCCGTCTTGATGACCTCGAGGTTGTGCTCGATGACGAGCACGGTGTTCCCGGTCTCGACCAGGGCATGGAGTACCTCGAGCAGCTTGCGCACGTCCTCGAAATGCAGGCCGGTGGTCGGCTCGTCGAGGATGTAGAGCGTCTTGCCGGTGGCGCGGCGCGCCAGTTCCTTGGCGAGTTTGACGCGCTGGGCCTCGCCGCCCGAGAGCGTCGTCGCGGCCTGGCCGATCTTGATGTAGCCCAGGCCGACCTTGTGCAGCATCTCCAGCTTGGTGCGGATCGCCGGCACCGCCTTGAAGAACAGCTCGCCTTCCTCGACGGTCATGTCGAGCACGTCGGCGATCGACTTGTCCTTGAAGGTGACCTCGAGTGTCTCGCGGTTGTAGCGCTTGCCCTTGCAGACGTCGCACTGGACGTAGACGTCGGGCAGGAAGTGCATCTCGATCTTGATCAGGCCGTCGCCCTGGCAGGCCTCGCAGCGCCCGCCCTTGACATTGAAGCTGAAGCGGCCGGGCTTGTAGCCGCGCGCCTTGGACTCGGGCAGGCCGGTGAACCAGTCGCGGATCGGCGTGAAGGCGCCGGTGTAGGTCGCCGGATTGGAGCGCGGCGTGCGCCCGATCGGCGACTGGTCGATGTCGACCACCTTGTCGAGGAACTGGATGCCGTCGATGCGCTCATGGGCGCCAGGATGGACACGGGTGCCGTTCAGCTTCTTGGTCAGCGCCTGGTAGAGCGTCTCGATGATCAGCGTCGACTTGCCGCCGCCCGAGACGCCGGTGACGCAGGTGAAGGTGCCGAGCGGAATCTCGGCATCGACGTTCTGAAGGTTGTTGGCGCTTGCCCCGACGATCTTCAGGCTCTGCTTCTTGCGCCCCTTGCGCCGCACCGTTGGCACCGGAATCTGGCGCATGCCGGTGAGGTACTGGCCGGTGATGCTCGCCGGATTGGCCATGACCTGCGCGGGCGTGCCTTCGGCGATGACATAGCCACCGTGTTCGCCGGCGCCTGGCCCCATGTCGATGACATGGTCGGCAGCCCGGATCGCTTCCTCGTCGTGTTCGACGACGATCACGGTGTTGCCGAGGTCGCGCAGGTTCACCAGTGTGTCGAGCAGACGCTGGTTGTCGCGCTGGTGCAGGCCGATCGAGGGTTCGTCGAGCACGTAGAGCACGCCGGTCAGGCCCGAGCCGATCTGCGAGGCAAGGCGGATGCGCTGGCTCTCGCCGCCCGAGAGCGTGCCCGAGTTGCGCGACAGGGTGAGGTATTCCAGGCCTACCTTGTTAAGGAAACCCAGGCGCTCGCGGATTTCCTTGAGGATGCGCGCGGCGATCTCGCGCTGCTTGTCGTTGAAGCCGGTCTCGACCTCGTCGAACCAGCGCACCGCGTTGCCGATGGAGAGTTCGGATATCTCGCCGATGTGCCGGGCCCCGACCTTCACCGCCAGCGCCTCGGGCTTGAGGCGGTAGCCGCCGCAGCTCTCGCAGGGCGCGGTGTTGTGGTACTTGGCCAGTTCCTCGCGCACCCAGTCGCTTTCGGTCTCGCGCCAGCGCCGCTCCATGTTGGGGATGACGCCCTCGAACGGCTTGCTCGTCTCGTAGGTGCGCAGGCCGTCGTCGAAGGTCATGGTGACGGGCTTGCCGTCCGAGCCGTAGAGGATGGTCTGGCGCATCGCCTCGGGTAGATCGCCCCAGGCCGCGGTCATGCGCTGCTTGAAGTGCTTGGCGAGCGATTCCAGCGTCTGCACGTAGTACTGCGAGGAGGAATTGGCCCAGGGCGCGATGGCGCCGTTCCTCAGGCTGACGTTCTCGTCGGGCACGACCAGTTCGGGATCGAAGTAGAGCCTGCTGCCCAGGCCGTCGCAGGCCGGGCAGGCACCGAACGGATTGTTGAACGAGAACAGGCGCGGCTCGATCTCGTCGATCGTGAAACCCGAGACGGGACAGGCGAACTTGGCAGAGAAGATGGTCTGCTCGCCGCTGTCGGCATCCTCGGCAAAGACGATGCCGTCGGCCAGCCTAAGGCCGGTCTCCAGCGAATCCGCCAGGCGCTGCTGCAGGCCATCGCGCACCACGACGCGGTCGACCACGACCTCGATGTTGTGCTTGAGCTTCTTGTTGAGGGCGGGGGCCTCCTCGATGGCGTGCACCGTGCCGTCGATCTTGACCCGCTGGAAGCCGCGCCGCAGCAATTCGGCCAGTTCCTTCTTGTACTCGCCCTTGCGCCCGCGAACGATCGGGGCGAGCAGCATCAGCTTGGTCTTCTCCGGCATCGCCATGATGCGGTCGACCATCTGGCTGACCGTCTGGCTCTCGATCGGCAGGCCGGTCGCGGGCGAATAGGGCACGCCGACGCGGGCCCAGAGCAGGCGCATGTAGTCGTGAATCTCGGTCACCGTGCCGACGGTCGAGCGCGGGTTCTTCGAGGTCGTCTTCTGCTCGATGGAGATCGCCGGCGAAAGGCCCTCGATGTGCTCGACATCGGGTTTTTCCATCAGTTCGAGGAACTGGCGGGCATAGGCCGAGAGGCTCTCGACATAGCGGCGCTGGCCCTCGGCATAGATCGTGTCGAAGGCGAGCGAAGACTTGCCCGAGCCCGAAAGCCCGGTGATCACGACGAAACGGTCGCGCGGGATCTCGACATCGACATTCTTGAGGTTGTGCTCGCGCGCGCCCCTGATCCGGATCGACTTGTGCATGGCGGCCTGTGCTGGGTGTCCAGTCTGATTAGAACGGGTGCGGAACGCTGGCAAGCCACCCTGTGGATAGCGCGCCGTGCCTTCGGTTCGCGGCTCCGTGCGGGGCTGGTAAGGTCATCGAGAAGACGCGCGAGTCGTGCGCGGTGACAACGTCCATACGGTACGCTAGGTTTCGCGGATCAGGAAGAACAGGAGTAGAACATGGCCGGTAGCGTCAACAAGGTGATCCTGGTCGGCAACCTTGGCCGCGACCCCGAGGTACGCAAGATGCCGAGCGGCGATTCCGTCGCCAACCTGCGCATCGCAACCTCCGAAAGCTGGAACGACCGCCAGTCGGGCGAGCGCAAGGAGAAGACCGAGTGGCACAATGTGGTGATCTTCGGGAAACTTGCCGAGGTCGCCGAGAAATATCTGCGCAAGGGCTCCAAGATCTACGTCGAGGGCGCGCTGCAGACCCGCAAGTGGCAGGATCAGTCGGGCCAGGACAAGTACACCACCGAGGTCGTCCTGCGCGGCTTCGGGAGCACCATGGTGATGCTCG
>JAQCLG010000003.1 GCA_027592745.1 Pseudomonadota bacterium
GACCGTCCAGACGGTCGCCGCGCTGCGCGCGCAGACCAGGTCCAGCACGCCCGGCGCCACGGCAAGGGCATGGAGGCCGCGGCCGTCGACCGCGCGGCCCTCGCCCAGTTCGGGCACGCCATGGTCGCGCGCGGCGATCGCCGGCAGGTCGGCGAGGAAACCTGCAGCGGCCTCGCCATGAGCGATCTGGGAGATCACGACCAGCCGGGCGGCCTGGTCGACCGCGCCGCCGGGGAAGCCGGCCGCGACCAGGGCGCGTGCGGCCCAGACCTGGAGCTCCAGAAGGGCGACCGGCGTCGTCATGCCGGGGCGAAGCCTGCGCGGAAGAACTCCAGCCAGTTGCGCCCCATGACGCGCGCCACCTCGTCCTCGCTGAAACCCTTGTCGAGCAGGCCCTGCGTGATGTTGGGGAAGTCGGCCGGGGTGCGGAACCAGGCCGGATAGTCGGGCCAGCCGCCGCCCGCACTCCTGGCCTCGCCGCTGTCGAGTTCCTTGGACCAGCGGCCCGAGCGCATCCAGTCGAGGTACTCCCGGCTGTGCTTGCGGCACATGTCCGAGCCGATGCCGACATGTTCGATGCCCATGAGTTCCACCGTGTCGGCGATCATGGCGCAGAACTTCTCGAGCGGCGTGTCGGAGCCGCCGATATGGAAGGGATAGGTCGAGAATCCCAGCATGCCGCCGCTCTCGGCCAGGGCCTTGATCAGGGTATCGGACTTGTTGCGGATGCCGTGGTGGAAGCTCAGCGGATTGGCATGGGTGATGGCGACGGGGCGCTCGCTGATCTCGATCGCCTGGAGCGAGGTGAACTCGGCCGAATGGCTGAGGTCGATCAGCATGCCGACCCGGTTCATCTCCCTGATCACCTCGCGGCCGAAGCGGCTGATGCCGGCATCGACCTTCTCGTAGCAGCCCGCGCCGATCAGGCTCTGGTTGTTGTAGGTGAGCTGCATGATCTTGACGCCCAGCTCGTTGAAGACCTGGACCAGCGCCAGGTCGTCCTCGATGGGCGAGCAGTTCTGCAGGCCGAAGACGATGGCGACCTTGCCGGCCTGCTTGGCCTGCTCGATGTCCTGCGCACTGCGGGCAGGCATGACGAGGTCGCCGTGGCGCTCGAACAGGCGGTGCCATTCGCCAATGCGGTCCAGCGTGGTACGGGCGTCCTCCCAGTAGACCAGGGTGACGTTGACCGCGGTGACGCCGCCCGCGTGCAGTTCCTCGAGCGTCTCCCGGTCCCAGGCGCTGGCCTGCAGAGCATCGATCACGATCAGGCTGTCGTGCAGGGCGCGCGCGTTCATGGTTCCTCCGTTGCCGGTTCGAGCGGATAGATCCAGTCGTCCTCGCGGCCCGCCGCCAGGTCCTCGGCGATCGGGGCGCCCTGCAGGAAGGTGCCGCGCACCCACAGGCTGGACCGCGGATCGAAATCCTCCATGCCCAGCAGGGAAAGGGCGAAGCGGATCAGGTGGAAGGGCTGGAAGCGGGCGTGGCTGACATGGCCGCGGATTTCGCCGTAGGACAGCCCGGCCAGGCTCTGCACCCGTTCGGCCATGAAGCGGTGGCCGGGATGGCGCAGCAGGAACTCCGCCGTCGTCATGGCGCCCGGCTGCTTCTCGACGTCGGCGAGCAGGGCCTGGACCGCGCCGGGAACGTCGACGAAGGCCTCGTGTTCGTCGCCGGGATCGACACCGCGTTCGCCCAGGCGCGGCTCGACGTTCTCGTCGGAGTAGTACCAGAAGTGATGGCGCGCCTGTGGCCCGGCGACATCGATGGCCAGCGCCCAGCCGTAGTCGCGCCGGATCAGGCCGGCAAGATCGGCCAACGACATCGCCGGATCGCTGTCGTTGGCGAAGTCGCCGGGCACCGCCGCCAGGCGGGCCAGGGCAAAGGCGCGCTCGGGGTAAAGCTCGATCAGCAGGGAGTGCAGCAGTTCCAGGCTCTCGCGGTTGCAGTGCTCGCCGGCCCAGGCCTCCAGCGTCTGCCAGGGGAGCAGGGCCTCGGCACCGCACATGGTGCCTTCGGCGCCGAAGATGGCGACGGCGTCGCGCAGCCGGCCGAGGTCCTCGCGCAGCACCGAGGAGGGCGCGTACATCGCCCTGCCGCTGCGGTCGTGCAGGGTGAAGTAGGCGATGCAGCGATCGATCAGGCCGAGGAGCCGTGCCACCTCGGGCGCAGCGGGCGCGACCGGTTCGCCCAGGGCGTGGGCGATCGCCAGTTCGCGCATGACGACCCAGGCGTGGATGCGCTTGGGGTGGGCGATGACGAAGGGCACCATGCCCAGGCCCGAGGCATTGCCCATGCCCAGATGGCGCTTGAGCGCGGGTGAGAAGGTCGCGGCCTGCGGGTTGCGGCAGCGGGCCAGGTGCTCGGCCAGGACGCAGCCGAAGTGGCGCCACATGTAGAGCGTCAGCATCTCGCCCGAATAGGGATGGCTCAGCGGATGTTCGGGGGCAAAGCCCGGGAAGATCGCGGTGCCGTGGCGGCCGTTGCCCCAGAAGCCGTTGTTGCGCAGCAGGTAACCGCCGGGGATGCGCGGCTGGCGGCCCTGCGCCAGGGCATCGACCGCGCCGTCGAAGGCCGAGGCGCTGCGGTTCATGCGGGTCAGGCCGATGACGCAGGGGCCGGCGCGGCCTAGCACGAAGTTGGCGCTTTCGCCGCGCATGACCTCGATATGGTCGCGGTCGATCTCGCCCTGGCCGAGGTAACCGACGCCGTCGTAGCGGCTGCCCACGATGCGCTCGGACTTCTCCGCCTCGGGCAGGTTGTCGGCAAAGACGACGAAGTGGAGCGGGCGTTCGGCGGTCGCGATGCGGAAGGCCGCCGTGCCCCTGCCCTCCGCGTCGATCTCCCAGATCGCCGTGGTGATCGTCCAGCGCTCCTCAACCATGCGGCGGATCAGGACGCGGGCGAAGGAGAGCGCAGAGGCCTTGGTCGCCGACAGCGCCTCGGCCGTGGTCACGTTCTCGGGCGGGCGGATCGCGACCGGCGGATCGAGCAGTGCCGGATCGACCTGATCGGGCAGCCAGACTCCGCGGGTGGCGATGGCGGTCATGGCAGCGCGCTCAACTCTCGTTGCGCGCGGTGATGGCCAGCGCGTGGGCATCGAAGCCCTCGTAGCGGGCGAAGGCCTCGGTCTGGGCGGAAAGGCGCCGGTAGCCGCCGGCCGAGACATCGGCGATCGACTGGCGCTTCATGTAGTCGAGCACGCCCAGCGCCGAATGGGTCGCGGCCATGCCGCCGGTCGGCAGCACGGCGTTGACGCCGATCATGAAGTTGGCCATGGAAAACGGCGCATCCTGGCCCAGCAGGAGTTCGCCCGCGTTGACGATGCCGGGCACCCAGTCCCAGGCGCGGGTGCTGGCGATCTGGAGATGTTCGGGCGCGAAGGCGTTGGCGAAGGCCAGGGCGTCCTCGCCGTCGCGGGCGACGACGAGGCCGCCGTTGACGCCCAGCGCCAGCCCAGCCCATTCCCTGCGTTCGGGACCCAGGCGGCCGAGCAGCGTGACGACATGATCGGCGACGGTGGCCGCGAAGGCCTCGTCCAGGCAGACCAGGAAGGTCGTGGAATCGGGCCCGTGTTCGGCCTCGACCAGCAGGTCGAGCGCGACGCGGAAGGGATCGGCGGTCTCGTCGGCCAGCACCATGCTCTCGGAGGGCCCCGCCGGCGGCCCCGGCGCGATGGCCTCGGCGCAGAGTTGCATGGCGGCACCCACCCAGGGCGAACCCGGCCCGACGATCTTGCGGCACTTCGGCACGGTCTGCGTGCCGTAGGCGACGGCCGCGACCCCCTGGGCGCCGCCGGCCAGGTAGATCTCGGAAACCCCGGCCTCGCGCGCGGCGACCATGGTGCCGGCGTCGCACCTGCCGCCCGGCCCGGGCGGCGTGACGATCACGACACGGGGGACGCCCGCGACCATGGCCGGGATCGTCGTCATGAGGGAGACCGAGGGAAAGGCCCCCTTGCCGCGCGGCACGTAACAGGCGACCGCCTCGATCGGGACGTAGCGGTCGCCGGCCAGCACGCCGGGACGCACGGCGGTGAGTTCCAGGCTGTCGGGCTTCTGGCGTTCGTGGACCAGCGCGATGTTGCTGGCAGCCTCGCGGATCGCGGCGACGACGTCGGCGGGCACGTCGTCATAGGCCGCATCGATGTCGGCCTTGCTGACGCGGATGCGCTCCGGGCTCATCTCGACCTTGTCGAAGTCGCTGGCAAAGCGGACCAGCGCGGCATCGCCCTCGGCCCGCACGGCATCGACGATCGGGCGGGCGCGGGCCACGAACTCGGCAAGATCGATCACGCCGCGCCGGACCAGGGCCTCGCGTTCCCCTGCGGCAAGACGGTCGAGATGTAGGATGCGCGGGCGGCGCGCCTGCGTCATGTCGGACTCCCGTTGGCCAGTGGCCGGGGTTCTAGACGAGCCGGGCGCCTCAGGAAAGGCTCTCGTCCTTGTCGGGGTCGATGCCCAGTTCGGTGAAGACCTTGCGGGCGATGCGGAAGGACTCCACCGCGGCGGGGGCGCCGCAATAGACGCCGATCTGCATCAGGGTGTCGCGCAGCGCCGCCAGGGTGCAGCCGTTGGCGATGGCGCCCTTGAAGTGCAGCTCGAACTCGTGGCTGCGCCCCAGGGCCGCGGTCATGCAGAGGTTGTTGAGGCTACGCTGCCTGTCGTCGATGCCCGGCCGGCTCCAGATCGCGCCCCAGCAGTATTCGGTGAGCAGGGTCTGGAAGTCGCGGTTGAAGGCATCGGCGCCCTGGATCGCGCGGTCGACGTAGTCGGCGCCCAGCACCTTCCTGCGGTTGGCAAGGCCCTTGTCGAAGAGGTCGGAGGTCATGGTCGGTTCCCGTTGCGTTGGTGGCACGCACCATAGGGCCGGCGGCGAGCCCCGTCAGCCCGGCCGGTAGTGCGCGAACTTCGCCAGCGCCTCGCCCATCTGGGCGCGAGTCAGCAGCTTGGGCCCGCCGGCCTGAAGCGCCAGCAGATACTGATGCGCCAGGGTCTCGACCTCGACCGCCAGGGCCAGGGCCGCGTCGAGATCGGCGCCCAGGGCGATCATGCCGTGGTTGGCGAGCAGGCAGGCCTTGCGGCCCATCAGGGCGGCAAGCGCGTGGTCGGAGAGTTCCTGGGTGCCGTAGGTGGCGTAGGGCGCACAGCGGATGTCCTCGCCGCCGGCCAGGGCGACCATGTAGTGAAAGCGCGGGATCGGCTTCCTCAGGCAGGCCAGCGCGGTGGCGTGCACCGCATGGGTGTGGACCACCGCCCCGGCGTCGGGGCGGGCGGCATAGATGTCGCGGTGGAAGCGCCATTCGCTCGACGGCCGGCGGCTGCCGCGATGCCCGCCGTCGAGGGTCATGGCAACGATGTCGTCGGGGGTCGTGGCCTCGCAGGGCAGCGCCGTGGGCGTGATGAGGAAGCCCTTGCCGGCGCGCACGCTGACATTGCCCGAGCTGCCCTGGTTGATGCCCAGGCCGTTCATGGCACACGCCGCCGCGACCACGGCGCGGCGCAGGGCGGCATGGTCACGCGGCACGGGCGTGCTCCGGAAACAGGGCGGCCAGCCCCTCGGCGGTCGCCGGGGCGATGCCGCGTTCGGTGATCAGGCCGCTGACCAGGCGGGCCGGCGTCACGTCGAAGGCCGGGTTGGCGACCGGCGAGGCCTGCGGCGGCAGCAGCACGCGGGCGAGCTCACCGTCCTCGGTGAGGCCGGTGACGTGGGAGACCTCCTCGCCGGCGCGTTCCTCGATGGGAATGTCGGCGCCGTCCCGCAGGCTCCAGTCGATGGTCGGCGAGGGCAGGCAGACGTAGAAGGGCACGCCGTTGTCGTGGGCCGCCAGCGCCTTCAGGTAGGTGCCGATCTTGTTGCAGACATCGCCCGTCGCGGTGGTGCGGTCGGTGCCCACGAAACAGAGGTCGACGCGGCCGTGCTGCATCAGGTGTCCCCCGGCGTTGTCGACGATGACGGTATGGGGCACGCCGTGGCGGCCCAGTTCCCACGCGGTCAGCGCCGCCCCCTGGTTGCGCGGCCGCGTCTCGTCGACCCAGACATGGACCGGGATGCCGGCATCGTGGGCCAGGTAGATCGGCGCCGTGGCGGTGCCCATGTCGACGGTGGCGAGCCAGCCGGCATTGCAATGGGTGAGGATGTTGACGGTGTCGCCGCGCGCCTCGGGGGCCTGCCGCACCAGGGCCAGGCCGTGTTCGCCGATGGCGGTGTTGATCGCGACATCCTCGTCGCAGACCGCGGCGGCGCGGGCGAAGGCGGCAGGCGCGCGGCGATCCGGCGCCAGGGCGGCCAGGCGCTGGGTCATGTCGTCAAGCGCCCAGCGCAGGTTGACCGCGGTCGGGCGCGTCGCCATCAGCCGTGCGCGCGCCGCGGCAAGGGCGGCATCGGAGGGATCGTCGCGCATCGCCAGTGCCATGCCGTAGGCCGCCGTGGCGCCGATCAGCGGCGCCCCGCGCACCAGCATGGCGGCAATGGCGTGGGCCGCGGCAGCGACATCCTCCAGCACGACCGTCTCGAAGCGATGGGGCAGCCGGGTCTGGTCGATGATCGCCACCCTGCCGTCACCGTCGCGCCAGATCGTGCGATGGGGTCTGCCGTCGATCTTCATGGCCTTGTCTCCCTGCCGGCCCCACAGTAACGCCGGAAGCCGCCATGCCCAATGCCATGCGACCGCACCATGACCAAGGCCGTCCTTGCCGTTGGCTCCCTTTGGATCGAGGGCCTTCGTCGTGCCGGCCGGCAACCGGTGCACGTCCACTGCCGATCCGATCGTTCGGAAGGCCGAACCAAAGGTCTTCGTGGGGATTGTGGGGCTTTGGCGAACCCGTTCATGCGATGGATTCGGAGAATCGGATTCGGGCATTTGTGGCAGTGGGTTACGCCGAATTGGGTTCGGTCGGCAGGAAATGCACTCGGCGGGAAATCGGGTTGTAAAACTATAAGGTTATACTCTTTTTTGTCACCCCCCGGCTTGATCCCCGGATCAAGTACGGGGACAGGGTCCATGCTGTGGTCTCGCCGGGGGCAGCACGGTGTGCCGTGGCGCTTGCCGGTCCGTTACAGCATGGATCGTCCGGTCAAGCCGGACGATGACAATGGGGGTGTTGGTTGGGCCAGACCGTGCTGTGGCCTTGCCGGAGGGCAGCGCGGTGCGCCGTGGCGCTTGTCGGCCCGGAAACGAAAGCGCCCCGGGCCGTGGCGGACCGGGGCGCGAAGGTTCGAGCGGATATTGTTACTTGGACTTGCCGTAGGTCATGGCGACGGCGGCGGCCGGTTCCAGGCGCCTCCTGGTCGCGACATAACCCCTGGCGGCGAAGGCGATGTGGTCGAGCGCACCGGTCGTGGCCGCCGGCTTGCGGCTCGCCACGGAGATGTGGACGAGCGGCGCATCGTCGGCATAAAGCCAGGCGCCCGGCGCATCGAACGGCGGCCGGAAACCCTGCTTGAAGCCCAGGACCTTGCTGTAGAAGGCCACGCAGCGCTCGAGGTCGTGCGTGCGGATGTTGATGTGATCGACACCGTGGATGCTCATCTGCGTCTCCCCTGTGGCCGCGGCCGGCATTCTAGTGGGTTCCCGCGCGGTTGACAGGGGGCGGCCGATGCAAGAGGTTCTGCCCGCCCAAGACCGGCCCATCCCGGCGCCCGGAGTTCGATCCATGGCCGACGACCATCATGCCCAGCCCAACGCAAGAACCGATCATCCGTCTGGGCCTGCCCAAGGGCCGCATGCAGGAAGCCGTGTTCGACCTGCTGGAGCATGCCGGGATTCACATCACGGCAAGCGGGCGTAACGACCGCGACTACCGTCCCAGGCTCTCGCTGCCCGGCTTCGAAGCCAAGCTGCTGAAGCCCCAGAACATCGTCGAGATGCTGCATGTCGGCAGCCGCGACCTGGGCTTTGCCGGCGCCGACTGGGTCGCCGAGAAGGGCGCCGAGCTGATCGAACTGCTCGACACCGAACTCGATCCGGTCAGCCTTGTCGCGGCCCTGCCCTCCAAGATGCTGAACGACGGCGCCCTGCCCGACCAGCACCTGGTGGTGGCCAGCGAATACGAACGCCTGACGCGCAACTGGATCGCCGCGCGCGGCCTGGACGCCACCTTCGTGAGGAGCTACGGCGCGACCGAGGTGTTCCCGCCCGAGGATGCCGACTGCATCGTCGACAACACCGCCACGGGATCGACGCTGCGGGCCAACGGGCTGTCGATCGTCGACACGGTGATGACCTCCTCGACCCGGCTCTACGCCCATCCCTCCGCACTGGAATGCGCGACCAAGCGCGATTCGGTGGAGAGTTTCGTCACCATGGTGCGCTCGGTGCTCGATGCCCGCCGCCGGGTGATGGTCGAGGTCAACGTCTCGGCCGAGAACCTGGAGGCGGTGATCGAGGTGCTGCCCTGCATGCGCGAACCCACGGTCTCGCCCCTGCACGGCGACGGCGGCTTTGCATTGAAGGCCGCCATTCCCCGCGAGATGCTCGCCCGCGTCATCCCCGAGATCAAGGCGCGCGGCGGCACCGATATCGTCGTCTTCCAGATCGGAAACATCGTCGCCTGAGGCAGAAGCCATGACCGCGCGCTGCGCCACCGTCGTCCGCAAGACCCGGGAAACCGACATCACGGTGACCGTCACCCTCGACGGCACCGGCAAGGCCGAGATTTCGACCGGCCTGCGTTTCCTCGACCATCTGCTCGACGGCCTGACCCGCCACAGCCGCATGGACGTCACGCTCTCGTGCACCGGCGACCTCGACATCGACGATCACCACACGGCCGAGGACTGCGCCCTGGCCCTGGGCCAGGCCTTCGACGAGGCGCTGGGCGACAAGCGCGGCATCGCCCGCTTCGGCCATGCCTACGCACCGCTCGACGAGGCCCTTGCCCGCGCCGTGCTCGACATTTCCGGGCGGCCCTATGCCTTCGTCGACCTCGGCCTGCGCCGTGAGAAGGTCGGCGACACGGCGAGCGAAATGATCGGCCATGCCCTGCAGTCCTTCGCCATGGCCGCGAAGATCACCCTGCATGTCGAGCTGATCCGCGGCCAGAACGACCACCACCGCGCGGAGGCCGCCTTCAAGGCGCTGGCGCTCGCCCTGCGCATGGCGGTGGCGGCGGCCGGGCACGACGAGGTGCCCAGCACCAAGGGCGTGCTGTGAGCACGCCGCGCGAGGTCGTCGTCTGCCGCACCGGCACGGCCAACCTGGCCTCGGTCTTTGCCGGCCTGCGCCGGGCCGGCGGCACGCCGCGCATGGCCGAGACCGTCGCCGACATCGAGAACGCCGGCCACGTCATGCTGCCGGGCGTGGGTTCCTTCGGCCATGCCATGGAGACCCTGCGCGAGGCCGGCATGGTCGCGCCGCTGGTTGCCCGTTTCGCGGCGGGCCGGCCGACCATGGCGATCTGCGTCGGCTTGCAGCTGCTGTGTCTGAGCAGCGAGGAATCGCCCGGCGTCGAGGGCCTGGGCGTGATCGAGGCCGACGTCTTCCGTTTTCCAGAAAACGTGCGCGTGCCCCAGTTCGGCTGGAACCACGTCACGGCCAACACCGATTGCCGGCTGATCGCCAGCGGACATGCCTATTTCGCCAATTCCTACCGCCTGGCCGAACGGCCCAGCGGCTGGGCCGTGGCGATCGCCGAACACGGCGGCACCTTCGTTGCCGCCATGGAGCGGGGCGCGCTGGTGGCCTGCCAGTTCCATCCCGAGCTTTCGGGCGCCTACGGCCACGCCCTGCTCTCGCGCTGGATCGCCACGCCATGCTGACCTGCCGCGTCATTCCGTGCCTGGACGTCGACAACGGCCGCGTCGTCAAGGGCGTGCGCTTCCAGGGCCTGCGCGATGCCGGCGATCCCGTCGAGCTGTCCATGGCCTACGAGGCCCAGGGCGCCGACGAACTGGTCATGCTCGACGTCTCGGCGACACCCCAGGGCCGCGGCAACGCGCTGGTGACGGTCGCTGCCGTGCGCGCCGAACTGGCGATCCCGCTGACCGTGGGCGGCGGCGTGCGCCGGGTCGAGGACGCAGGCGCCCTGCTGGAAGCGGGCGCCGACAAGGTGGCGGCCAACACGGCCGCCGTGGAACGCCCGGAACTGCTGAGCCAGATCGCCAACCGCTACGGCAGCCAGTGCGCCGTGGTCGCCATCGATGCGGCCCGCCGCCTGGAGGGCAAGGAAGGCTGGGAGGTCGTCGTCCATTCGGGCAAGGACCGCACCGGCAAGGACGCCGTCGCCTGGGCGCGCGAGGCCGTCGCGCGCGGCGCCGGCGAGATCCTGCTGACGAGCTGGGACCGCGACGGCACGCGCAGCGGCTACGACACCGACCTGCTGGCCGCCGTGTCACAGGCCGTCCACGTACCGGTCATCGCATCCGGCGGCGCGGCCAATGCCGAACACCTGATCGCGGCCCTGAAGGCCGGCGCCGACGCGGTGCTCGCCGCCTCGATCTTCCACGAACGGGAGTTCACCGTGGGCGACATCAAGCACGCCATGGCCGCGGCCGGCATCCCCGTGCGGCTCGACGACACCGCACCCCGGGGCTGAGGCCGCAGCCGTGGACGCTTCCGCCCCAAGGCGCCTGCCGGTTGTCGCCTTCTGCCTTGGCCACATGGCGGTCGACTGGCCCCATGGCGCGATCTGGATCCTGGCGCCGGCGCTGGCCATCGCCATGGACCTGTCGCCGGGCGAACTGGGCACGCTGTTTGCCGTCACGGCGGTGGGCAGCACGGCCACGCACATTCCCGCCGGCATGATCACCGACCACTTCGGGCGGCGCGGCCTGCTGTTCGTCACCACCTTCGTCTGGGTCGTGCTGGGCTACGGCGCGGCGACCCTGGCGCCGGACTTCTGGTCGCTCACCTTCATGCTGGCGCTGGCCGGCATGGGCACCTCGGCCTGGCATCCCCTGGCGACCGGCACCCTGACCCAGGCGATGCCCGGCCAGCGCGCCCGCATCCTGGGGATCCACGCCATGGGCGGCACGATGGCGGAGGTCTTTGCCCCGCTGCTGACCGGCGTCTTCCTGACCTTCGTCGACTGGCGCACGGGGCTTGGCCTTTCGGTCGTGCCGGCGGTCGTCATGGGCGTCGTTTTCTTCGCCCTGCGCGACCGCATGAACTTGCCCGGCCATGCCGGCGCCTCGATGCTCGACATGAAGGACCTCTGGCGGCGCTGGTCGAGCCGCACCGGCCTTGCCCTGGTCGCCATGATCAGCATCTACAACATGGCGATCATGGCGGTGCTGGCGATGGCGACGCTCTACCTAGTCAACGACCTGGGGCTGTCGACGACCACGGCCGGCTTCGCCTTTGCCGCCATGATCCTGGCCGGCGCCCTGCTGCAGCCCGTGATGGGCCATCTCTCGGACCGGCGCGGCCGGCGCAAGGTGTTTGCCGCCTCCCTGCTGGCGGCAGCACCGCTGGGCCTTGCCATGCCCTTCGTCGAGAGCCCGCTGGTCGCGGTCGCCTTCCTGGTCGGTATGATCGGCGCCTTCTACGGCGTGCGTTCGGTGGTGCTGGCCTCGGCGGTCGACTTCGCCGGCAAGCGGGAAGGCACGACCCTGGGCCTGACCTTCGTCATGATGGACGGCATCGGCGCGCTGGGCGCCCTGCTCGGCGGCTTTGCCGGCGATTTCGACCTGACCTGGGCCTTCGTCCTGGCATCGGGCTTCGCCGTCGTTTCCGCGGTGATCGCCATCCTGTCGAGCCTTGCCTTCCCCGTCATTGCCCCGGAGAGCCGGACGTGATCATTCCCTCGATCGACCTGATGGGCGGCCAGGCCGTCCAACTCATCGGCGGCAAGGAACGCGCGATCGAGGCGGGCGACCCGCGCCCGATCGCCGAAAGGTTCCGCCTGGCCGGCGAGATCGCCGTGATCGACCTCGACGCCGCCCTGGGCCAGGGCGACAACCGTGCCCTGATCGAGGAACTGGTGAAGCTGGCGCCCTGCCGGGTAGGCGGCGGCATCCGCGATGTCGAGACCGCGATCCGCTGGCTCGATGCCGGTGCCGCCAAGGTGATCCTGGGAACGGCGGCCAAACCGGAGATCCTGCGCGAACTGCCGCGCGAGCGGGTGATCGCCGCGCTCGACGCGGTCGAGGGCGAAGTCGTCACGCACGGCTGGACGACCAGGACGGGCGCCTCGATCGACGACCGCATGGCCGAACTGGCGCCCTATGTGGGCGGTTTCCTCGTCACCTTCGTCGAGCGCGAGGGCCGTATGCAGGGCACCGACATGGCGGCGACGCGCCGCCTGGTCGATGCCGCGGGCAAGGCCAGGCTGACGGTGGCCGGCGGCTTCACCACGGCCGAGGACATCGCCCTGGCCGACAGGGTCGGTGCGGACGCCCAGGTCGGCATGGCGCTCTACAGCGGCCGCCTGAACCTGGCCGACGCCATCGCCGCACCGCTGAAGAGCGACCGGGCGGACGGGCTGTGGCCCACGGTGGTCTGCGACGTCCACGGCCGCGCCCTGGGCCTGGTCTATTCCGACCTCGAGAGCCTGCGGGTGGCGGTCGAGCGCCGCGTGGGCGCCTATCACAGCCGCTCGCGCGGCCTGTGGGTCAAGGGCCAGACCTCCGGGGCGACCCAGGAGCTGCTGAATATCGACCTGGACTGCGACAGGGATGCCCTGCGGTTCACCGTCGCCCAGGCCGGGGCGGGTTTCTGCCACCTCGACACCTGGACCTGCTGGGGCAAGGACGGCGGCCTGCCCGAACTGGCCCGCCTGACCGCCGCGCGGCGCGCGGATGCGCCCGAGGGTTCCTACACCCGCCGCCTGTTCGAGGAAGCCGGGCTGCTGGACGCCAAGCTGGTCGAGGAGGCCGGCGAACTGGCCGGGGCGTCCAATCCCGAGGACGTCGCCCACGAAGCCGCCGACCTGCTCTATTTCGCCATGGTCGCCATGGCGCGGGCGGGGGTTTCCCTGAGCGACGTCGAAGCCGTGCTGGAACGGCGCGCCCGCAAGGTGACGCGCCGCCGGGGCGACGCCAAACCCGCTTCCTGAGCGGATTGCCGGGAAAAATCGCAGGCCGGGGCACCTGCCCTCTTGACCTTGTCCGGCAAATCGCTAAATCGCCTGTTAGCACTCTCCCTCGGTGAGTGCCAAAAGTACCATTCGGGATATTCAGACACTCAGACTAGGAGACTGGAGGATGTCGTTTCGACCGCTTCACGACCGCGTTGTGGTTCGTCGCGTTGACAGCGAAGAGAAGACCGCAGGCGGAATCATCATCCCCGACACCGCCAAGGAAAAGCCGATGGAAGGCGAGATCGTCGCCGTCGGCCCCGGCGCCCGGGACGACAAGGGCAAGGTCCAGGCGCTCAACGTCAAGGCAGGCGACCGCGTCCTGTTCGGCAAGTGGTCGGGCACGGAGATCAAGCTCGACGGCCAGGAACTCCTCATCATGAAGGAGTCCGACATCATGGGCGTGATCGAGGGCAAGGCCCGCGCCGCCAAGAAATCCGCCTGAACGGAGGACCAGTAGATGGCAGCCAAGGAAGTCAAGTTTTCGGCCGACGCCCGCACGCGCATGCTGCGCGGCGTCAACATCCTGGCCGATGCGGTCAAGGTGACGCTCGGCCCCAAGGGCCGCACCGTGGTGCTCGACAAGTCGTTCGGCGCCCCCCGCATCACCAAGGACGGCGTTTCGGTCGCCAAGGAGATCGAACTCGAGGACAAGTTCGAGAACATGGGCGCCCAGATGGTCCGCGAGGTCGCCTCGAAGACCAACGACAAGGCCGGTGACGGCACCACCACCGCGACCGTGCTGGCCCAGGCCATCGTGCGCGAGGGCGCCAAGGCGGTTGCCGCCGGCATGAACCCGATGGACCTGCGCCGCGGCGTCGACATGGCCGTGCAGGCCGTGGTCGCCGACCTGCAGAAGCGTTCGCGCAAGATCAAGTCGTCCGAGGAAGTCGCCCAGGTCGGCACGATCTCCTCGAACGGCGACCGGGAAGTCGGCCGCATGATCGCCGAGGCGATGGAGCGGGTCGGCAACGAGGGTGTCATCACCGTCGAGGAGAACAAGGCCCGCGAGACCGAGCTCGAGGTCGTCGAGGGCATGCAGTTCGACCGCGGCTACCTCTCGCCCTACTTCATCACCGACGCCGAGAAGATGAAGACCGAGTACGACGATGCCGTCCTGCTCATCCACGAGAAGAAGCTCTCGAGCCTGCAGCCGATGCTGCCGATCCTCGAGGAAGTCGCCAAGTCCGGCCGTCCCATGCTGATCATCGCCGAGGACGTCGAGGGCGAGGCGCTGGCCACGCTCGTGGTCAACCGCCTGCGCGGCGGCCTCAAGGTCGCGGCCGTCAAGGCCCCGGGCTTCGGCGACCGCCGCAAGGCCATGCTGGAAGACATCGCCATCCTGACGGGCGGCACGGTGATTAGCGAAGACCTCGGCATCAAGCTCGAGACCGTCAACCTCTCCATGCTCGGCAAGGCCAAGAAGGTCATCGTCGAGAAGGAGAACACCACGATCGTGGGCGGTGCCGGCAAGAAGGCCGACATCCAGGGCCGCTGCAGCCAGATCCGCAGCCAGGCTGAGGCGACGACCTCCGAATACGACCGCGAGAAGCTCCAGGAGCGCCTGGCCAAGCTCGCGGGCGGCATCGCGGTGATCAAGGTCGGCGGTTCGACCGAGGTCGAGGTCAAGGAGCGCAAGGACCTCGTCGAGGACGCGATGAACGCGACCCGCGCGGCGGTCGAGGAAGGCATCGTGCCGGGCGGCGGTACCGCCCTGCTCTACGCCACCCGCGCGCTCGACAAGCTGAAGGCCGACGATCACGACCAGCAGGTCGGCATCGACATCATCCGCAAGGCGATCCAGGCCCCGGCCCGGCAGATCGCCCAGAACGCCGGCGTCGATGGCGCCGTCGTGGTCGGCAAGCTGCTCGAGCAGAAGAACGACGCCTGGGGCTTCGATGCCCAGGCCGAGGACTACAAGGACCTGATCAAGGCCGGCATCATCGACCCGGCCAAGGTCGTGCGCACCGCGCTGCAGGACGCAGCTTCGGTCGCCGGCCTGCTGATCACCACCGAGGCCATGATCGCCGAGAAGCCCAAGAAGGAAGCTGCTCCTTCTGCCGGCATGCCCGGCGGCGGCATGGACGACATGGACTTCTGATCCTCCGGGTCAGAGCGCTACGATGGGGCCGCGGCAGAGATGCCGCGGCCCTTTTCGTTTGAAGGGGCGCGATCCGTTCGATTGCCACCAGGAGGTGCACATCATGGCCATGAAGAGCCCGCCCCACCCCGGACTTTCGGTCCGTCTCGATTGCCTGGAGCCGCTCGGGCTGACGGTGACCGAGGCCGCCCGGGGCCTTGGCATCAGTCGCAAGCAGCTCTCCGACATCGTGAGCGTGCGCTCGGGGATCTCGCCCGAGATGGCGATCCGCCTCGACAAGGCCTTCGGCGGCGGCGCCGAGACCTGGCTGCGACTGCAGACCGCCTACGATCTCGCCCAGGCCATGCAGAGGTCCGACGAGATCAAGGTCGAGAGGCTGACCCGAGCAGCCTGACACCGTGGCACCGCTCCGCAGAACCTCGGGGTCAGAGCGTTCCCTGGGGCCGCGGTGGCAACACCGCTGCCCTTGTTCCTTGCCGGCCTGTCGAACAACTTCACCTGTTCCGGTGCACAGCCCCTTGATCCCGCAGCGTGCGGGCGCTTAACTCCCTCGGCCAGCACTCAGGGAAGCACGCCATGTACAAGATCGACCCCGCCAAGACCGAGCTCGCCAAGGAGTTCAAGGAGAAGCCCTTCGGCCCGCACAGCGCGGAGCTGCAGAAGGTGCTGAACGTCATGCGCTGGGAGCCGGTCGAGGGCAAGTACGTGCTGGTCAACACCGTGCCGCACAAGGAATGGTGCCTGGCCCAGCTTCCGGGCAAGCGCGGCGTGCCGATCAAGGTCCACGAGGACGTCAAGTTCACAGACCTGGGCGAAGCCGAGTGGCACATCTTCAAGATGCGCTGGAAGAAACACACGGGCGCCGACCTGGCGCTCGACTGAGCCCGGCCGATACGGTGAACACCGGCTTCGACTACAAACGCCGGGTCCTGGCCTACGCCGATCGCATCAGCGTGCGGCCCGGCGACACGGTCGCCTTCAAGGTCAGCCTGGAGGATCACGCGCGGTTCGACTTCAAGGTCGTGCGCGTGGTCAACGGCGTCGAGACACCGACGGGCGCGCCCTACAAGGAGGTCGAGGTCGAGACCTCGGCCGACGGCAGTTATCCCGGCGGCTTCCAGCGGATCGATGCCGGCTCCTACGCCGTGGTGCCGGGTTCGCCCGCGCTCGACCGCCTGTCGAGCTTCACCTTCCAGTGCTACCTGATGCCGACCCTGCCGGGCGATGGCCGCCAGGTGATCTGCAGCCGCGGCTCCGGGCCCAAGCGGCCAGGTTTTGCCGTCATCCTGGACGAGAAGGGCGCGCTGGCGCTGATGGTCGGCAACGGCAAGACGCTGGTCACCGTCTCGACCGGCGTGGCGATGCTGCCCTGGAAATGGGCCTTCGTCTCGGCGAGCTACGATGCGCAGAGCGGCGAGGTCGAACTCTGGCAGGAGCCCGACGAGCGTTACGTCACGATCGACAGCTTCGCCCACATCACCGGCAAGGCCCCGACGGGCATCGGCTTCGCGGCCGATCATCCCCTGCACCTGGCGGCCTGGCAGGTCGGCCACCACGAGGACGGGCGGCCACGCATGGCCGGGCATTTCAACGGCCGCATCGACAGCCCGCGGCTGGCCTCCGAGGTCGTGGTCTGCCACGAGATGAGCAAGCTGGCGCGCACCATCCCGCCGCGCGCGTCCTGGGTGCTGGGCGCCTGGGACCTGTCGCGCGACATGTCGGGCGACAGCATCGTCGACGTCTCGGGCAACAACCTGCACGGCCGGCTGGTCAACCTGCCGACGCGCGCGGTGACCGGCTACCACTGGGACGGTTCCTGCCACGACTGGACGGGCAAACCCGAACACTACGGCGCCATCCACTTCCACGACGACGACCTGCACGATGCCGGCTGGCAGACATCAGTGACGCTGACCGTGCCGGAGGGCCTGAAGAGCGGCGTCTACGCCGGGCGCTTCCGCGCCGGCAGGGACGAGGCCTATGTGCCGTTCTACGTGCGCCCGGCCAGGGGCGCGAAGAAGGCCGCCATCGCCTTCCTGGGCTCGACCGCGACCTACATGGCCTATTCCAACAACCACTGGCAGCTCGACGAGGAGAAGGCCGAGGTCAAGCGCGGCCGCATCATCGCCTACACGGGCGACGAGCTGTTCCTCAACGAGCGGCGCGACCTGGGGCTGTCGACCTACGACACCCACCGCGACGGCTCGGGCGTGGTCTATGCCTCGCGCCTGCGCCCGGTGGTGATCAACTTCAACCCGAAGTCGATCATCTGGAGCTTCAACGCCGATACCCACGTCACCGACTGGATGGAAGCCGAGGGTTTCGACTTTGACGTCGTCACCGACGAGGACATCCATGCCGAGGGCGTGGCGGCGCTGGAGGGCTACAAGGTGATCGTCACCGGGGCCCATCCCGAATACTGGTCGACGCCCATGTGGGACGCGCTGACCGCCTATTTCGACCGTGGCGGGCGCATGATGTACCTGGGCGGCAACGGCTTCTACTGGCGCATCGGCTGGAACGGGGACCTCACCGCCATCGAGATCCGCCGCGCCGAATCGGGCGCGCGCTTCTGGGCCTCCCTGCCCGGCGAATACCACCAGAGCTTCACCGGCGAGATGGGCGGGCTGTGGAAGCGCATCGGGCGGCCGCCCCAGTCGCTGGTCGGCATCGGCACGTTTGCCACGGGCTTCGACCGCTGCGGCTGGTTCGAACGCACCGAGGGTTCGCGCGATCCGCGCGCGGCCTGGATCTTCGAAGGCGTCGGCGACGGCCCCATCGGCAACTTCGGCGTTCTGGGCAACGGCGCTGCCGGCATCGAGCTGGACGGCGTCGACCACGCCCTGGGTTCGCCGCTCGACACCATCGTGCTGGCAAGCTCCACCGGCCACTCGGCCTATTACATGCAGAGCCCCGACGAGATCGTCTTCAACCATGCCGCGGTCAACGGCGATGCCAACCCACGGGTGCGCGCCGACATGATCTACTACACCCTGCGCTCGGGTGCCGGCATGTTCGCGACCGGCTCGATCAGCTGGGCGGCCAGCGTGGGCCACAACGGCTACGACAACGAGGTCGCACGCATCACCGGCAATGTGCTGCGCCGCTTCGCGGGCGAGGAGCCCCTGCCCTGACATGATGAAGCTGCTTTCCTACACCGACCGGCTGTGGGCGCGCGCCGGGCAGACCGTGACCGTCCATGCCAGCGCCGAGGGGTTCGACAGCCTGGAGGTCGACCTGGTGCGCCTGGTCTGCGGCGACGACAGCCCCGCGGGTCCGGGATACCGGCTGGAGCCGGTGGCCGGCACGCAACAGACCGTGCCGGCGGCCTTCCAGGCGATCCACGCCGGCTCCTGCATCCTGGCCGACGATGCCGCAGGCCTGCGCTGCCTCGACGACGCGACGGTGCAGATCCTGGTGTGGCCGACCACCCCGTCGGACGCCGAACAGGCGGTGATGGGCATCTGGGATGCCACGACAAAGGCGGGCTTCCTGCTCTCGATCGGGCCGGACGGCGCGGCGCTGACGACCGGCGACGGCGACACGGTGAGCCGGGTCGCCACGGGTGCGGCGCTGACCGCGCGCGAGTGGTATCTGATCGCGGCCAGCCACGACGCCGTCAACGGCATGCTGCGGATCGCCCAGCACCCGCTCAACCGCGACGGACGCGGCGAAAGGCCGCTGGTGGCGCTTGCCGACAAGGCGGTGGCGCCCCGGGCCGCAGAAGGCACACCGCTGATGGTCGGCGCGGCATGGGGTGGCCCCGGCCATGCCGACGGCCTGCGCCCCGTGATGTGCTTCAACGGCAAGGTCGAGGCGCCGCGCGTGCTTGGCCACTACGAGACCGATCTTGCCGGGCTCAACGAGGCCGGCAGCATTCCCCCGGCCGCGCCCGGCATTGCGCTTGCCTGGGATTTCTCGCGCGCCATGACGAGCCTGCGGGTCGAGGATGTCTCGGGCAACGGGCGTCACGGCCGCACCGTCAACCTGCCGACCCGCGCCATGACCGGGCACGACTGGACCTCGCAGGAACACGACTGGCGCCATGCGCCCGAGCAATACGGCGCGATCCACCTGCACGACGACGACCTGGGCGACGCCGGCTGGCAGGAGAGCGCGCAGATCGTGCTGCCTGAGGGCCTGCGCAGCGGCATCTACTGCATCCGCCTCGCGGGCGGCGGCCATGAGGACATGCCGCCCATCGTGGTGCAGCCGCCGCGCGGCGGGCCGACCGCGGCCATCGCCTTCCTTTCCTCGACGGCGACCTACCAGACCTACGCCAACATGCACCACAGCACGGATGACGCGGGCGCCGAGATGCGCTCGGCTTCCGCGACGATCCTGTCGCCCTCCGACGTCCACCTCTTCGAGCATCGCAAGCTGGGCCATTCGCCCTACGACACCCATGGCGACGGCAGCGGCGTGAGCGTGGCGAGCGCGCGCCGGCCGATGCTGGGCTACCGGCCAAAGGCCGGGCTGTGGAGCTTCAACGCCGACACCCATGTCACCGCCTGGCTCGACGATTGCGGCTTTGCCTGGGATGCGATCAGCGACCACGCGCTGCACGACGAGGGCCTGGCGCTGCTGGCGCCCTACAAGGTGGTCGTCACCGGCACCCATCCCGAATACTGGTCGAGCGCCATGTGGCAGGCGATGACCGCCTATCTCGATGGCGGCGGCCGGCTGATGTACCTGGGCGGCAACGGCTTCTACTGGCGCATCGCCTTCCATCCCGCGGCGCCCTGGGCGCTGGAGATCCGCCGGGCGCAGGCTGGCGCGCGCTACTGGATCGCCGAGCCGGGCGAGTACCACATGGCCTTCTCGGGCGAACTGGGCGGCCTGTGGCAGCGCATCGGCATCGCGCCGCAGCAGCTTGTCGGCATCGGCACCGTGGCGACGGGCTTCGATTCCTGCGGCTGGTACGAACGCCTGCCCGACAGCTTCGATCCGCGCGCAGCCTGGATCTTCGAGGGCGTCGGGCCTGAGGAGAAGATCGGCGATTTCGGCCAGCTCGGCGGCGCAGCGGGACTCGAACTCGACTGGGTCGACCGCACGCTGGGCACACCGTCGCACTGCCTGCGCCTGGCCAGCTCCGCGGGCCATTCGCACCAGTACCTGCAGACCATCGACACCATGACCTTCAACCACACCGCGGTCGCGGCCCCGGTCAACCCCGCGGTGCGCGCCGACATGGTGTTCTTCGAGACGCCCCGGGGCGGCGCCGTGTGGTCGACCGGCTCGATCGCCTGGGCCGCCAGCCTTGCCGCCAACGGCTATGACAACAACGTCGCCCGCGTCACGGGCAACGTGCTGCGCCGTTTTGCCGATTCCGCACCGATCGAAAGAGGGAAGCCAGGACCATGAAGAGACTGCTGGGCTATTGCGACGAGATCCGTGTCCGCCCGGGCCAGACCATCAACTTCAAGGTCTCCAGCGAGGATGCCGGCAAGTTCCGCCTGGACATCGTGCACGTTCGCAGCGGCGACGACACGCCGTCGGGCCCCGGCCTGAAGGAACGCGTGGTCGATGCCGCGGTCAACGGCAGCTTCCCGGCGCGCTACCAGTGGACCCAGGTCGGCAGCTACGTGGCGGTCGAGAATACCGCGCCCTTCGCCCTGCAGAGCTTCACGCTGCAGTGTTTCATCTGGCCGACCCTGCTGGAGAAGGAGGACCAGGTCCTGATGGGCGCCTTCAACCGGGCCGACAAGGCGGGGTACGCCCTGGCGCTGGAAAACGGCCAGGTGGTGCTGCGGATCGGCGACGGCAAGAGCGTCGAGACCCTGGCCTCCGGCGCGGCGATGGACCAGCACCGCTGGTATTTCGTCGCGGCAAGCTTCGATGCCGAGAGCGGCAAGGCCCATGTCGTGCAGGAACCCCTGCTGCGCTACGCCGGCGATCGCGGCAAGGCGAGCGTGGAAGGCACCATGAAGCTGCGTCCGGGCGACGGCGGCCGTTTCCTGATCGCAGCCTGCAACGACCGGCGCGAGGGAAAGCTCATCGCCGCCGCCCATGCCAACGGCCGCATCGATGCCGTGACCGTGGCCAGCCGCGTGCTCTCGCGCGCCACGATGGAGCGCCTGAAGGGCCGCAGCGTGCCGCGCGACATCGCCAACGACGTCGTCGCCATGTGGGACTTCTCCAGGGAGATGGACGGGGTCGTGGCCCATGACGTCTCGGTCAACCGGCACCACGGCGCCATCGTCAACATGCCGACGCGCGCGACCAAGGGCTGGAACCACGACGGCAGCGAGATGGTCTGGACCCACAAGCCCGAGCACTATGGCGCGATCCATTTCCACGACGACGACGTCTATGACTGCGGCTGGGAGACCGACGCCTCCTGGACCCTGCCCGACGACATCGCAAGCGGCACCTACTGCGCCCGCCTGACCCAGGGCGACCAGTGGTTCTACATCCCCTTCTACATCCGCCCGCACACCGGCAAGCCCAAGGCGCGCCTGGCCCTGCTGATCGCCACGGCGAGCTACTACGCCTACGTCAACAACCACATGGGCGTGAGCTGGGGACCGCTGGGCGAACACTGCAGCAACGGCTTTGCCGTGCTCGACAATATCGATCTGCACCTGCACATGCATCCCGAGCACGGCGTCTCGATGTACGACTTCCACAACGACGGCTCGGGTGTGGCCTATGCCTCGCGCCTGCGCCCGTTCCTGCACATGGGGCCGCGCGACAGCCTGTGGCAGTACAACGCCGACACGCACATCACCGACTGGCTGGAGGAGAAGGGCATCGCCTTCGACGTCATCGTCGACGAGGACATGCACGAGGAAGGCGTCAGCCTGCTCGAGCACTACGACTGCGTCATGACGACGACCCATCCCGAGTACTACACGACCGAGATGATGCATGCCCTGCTGCACTACCAGGACCGCGGTGGGCGTTTCATCTACATGGGCGGCAACGGCTTCTACTGGCGCGTCGCGTTCAATCCGAAGATGCCGGGCGCCATGGAGATGCGCCGCGCCGAGGACGGTATGCGGAGCTGGATCGCCGAGCCGGGCGAATACTACATGAGCTTCACCGGCGAACTGGGAGGCCTGTGGCGGCGCAACGGCATCGCGCCCGAGGCAATCTGCGGCACCGGCTTCTCGGCCCAGGGCTTCAATGCCGGGCGGCCCTATTACCGCATGCCCGACAGCGAGAACCCGCGTGCCGCCTGGATCTTCGACGGCATCGGGCGCGACGAGCCGATCGGGGATTTCGGCACCGTGTTCGGCGCCGCGGCGGGCAGCGAGATCGACAGCGTCGACTTCGAGATCGGCACGCCGCCCCACACCCTGGTGGTCGCCCATGCCGACGACTTCGGCGTCGACTTCCACTGGGTCAAGGAGGAGCACCAGCATGCCCACTCCGCGGTGAACGGCGAGAACAACCCCCATGTCATCTGCGACATGGTGTTCTACGAGACCCCCAACGGCGGCGCGGTCTTCTCGACCAGCTCCATCGCCTTTGCCGGATCGCTCGCCCACAACAACTACGACAACAACGTCTGCCGCCTGCTGGAAAACGTGGTCACGCGCTTCTGCGACCCCGAGCCGATCCCGGCCCCCTGACGATCCCGCAGGCGGATCATCCCCGACCGCCGGACGGGGCGTCGCGCAAGCGGCGCCCCGTTTGTCCTGGCACGCCCTGGGCGCCGCGGAAGCCTGGTGGCTGCCACAAGCGCAGCCCCGCTGGCAACCAAGTTTTTTGCCCAATGCATCAAATATAGTCGCGCCAACGAAGACGACCGCAGAGCGATACAAAAACCATGCGAATATCGTTGAGTCCTTGAGATTCTTCAATATATCGCCTGCACATCATTGGGTGACTGCGCATTGCATCGACCAGGATCAATATTACAATTGATCCAATCTATTGGTTCGTATTGTTTCATGACAGGTGACAAGTCGCCCTCTCCCGGAGCAGCTTCCTGGCTAAGGAGGACCATGCCATGGCCGAACAGGATCCCAGACATGACCTTCGGGCACGCCCCGGCGATAACGGGGAGCCGTGGACCACGCTTCCTGCGTGGGTCTACGACCATCAAGAACTTTACGAACTTGAGCTCGAAGAGATCTTTTACCCCGGCTGGCATATCGTGTGTCACGCCAGCGAAGTGCCGGATGCCGGCAGCTACATGACGTTCGATCTTGGTATCGAGCATTGCCTGGTCATACGCGACCGCGACATGGAGCTGCGCGCCTTCCACAACGTCTGCCGCCATCGCGCCCATCCGCTGGTGAGCAGGCGGGAAGGCAAGTGCCGGGGCCGGCTGACCTGTCCCTACCATGGCTGGACCTATGGCCTGGACGGCGCGCTGCGCATCGTGCCGGCCGACGAGAGCTTCCCCGACATGGACAAGGCCGACTAGGGCCTGGAGCCGGTCGAACTCGATACCCTGTTCGGCTTCGTCTTCGTGCGCTTCCGTCCGGGCGGGCCGGATCTGGCGGCCTGGGCGGGCATCGATCCGGCCCAGGTGGCGCCCTACAAGCTGGAGGACGTCCGACCGATCCGGAAGATCTGGGCCAAGCCCCTGGCGGCCGACTGGAAGAACGCGATGGACAACTACCAGGAGTCCTATCACGTCCCCGCCGGCCACCCCGGCCTGAACGACCTGGTCGATGCACCCGACAGCGACGATCTCAAGATCAGCACGACACGCTCGGCGCGCTGGAGCGTGGGTCATTACCAGAGCCTGCTGCCCGATTTCCCGCACCTGCCGCCGGAGCTGCAGCGCACCTGGCGCCTCCTGTCGATCCTGCCGAACATGGCGCTCGACCTCTATCCCGACATGATGGATTTCTTCCAGATCCTGCCGGCCGGCCCGGGCAAGTGCATCATCCGCAGCGGCGCCTACGCCCTGCCCGACGAACGCCGCGAGGCCAGGGCCGCGCGCTGGCTCAACGAGCGGATCAACGCCCAGGTGCAGGAAGAGGACAACGACCTGACCCTGGCGGTGCAGCGCGGCCTGCGTTCGTCGAGCAACAGCGTCGGCGTGCTCTCGACCAAGGAAGTCTGGCTCAAGCAGTTCCAGGACCCGATCCGCGCCAAGGTGCCGGTGACGCGCCTGGAGGAGCCGCCCGATCCCGGCACCATGGCCACGCTCAACGCGCAGCTTGCTTCGCTTTAGGTCGACTGAGGTTCGATGGGGTCACCGCTGAGCAGGCGCGACGGCCGGCCGTCGACGCCCACCGGCACTTCGCCGTTGAGCGTCACGCGGTAGAACTGCCGGTCGAAGTCGGTGGCGAAGATGTCGACCGGGGCAAGATGGGCGGTCGCCCGGTTGTCCCAGAAGGCAACGCTGCCCGGCGCCCAGCGGAAACGTACGGTGAATTCGCTCGAGACGGCGTGTTCCCAGAGCAGTTCGAGCAGCGCCTGCCCTTCCCGCGCCTCCATGCCGACGATCTCCTTCACGAAGGCAGGGCTGACGTAGAGCACCTTCTCGCCGCTCTCCGGGTGGACCGTCACCAGGGGGTGCTCCGCGGCAAGGTCCCTTGCGCCGACCTTGCGGGCGTAGTCCTCGTCCCTGGGGGCATCGAAGCGGTGGACGGCGCGCAGGCCCTCGACGAGCCGCTTCAGGGGCTCAGAGAGCCTGTCGTAGGCCAGCGCTAGGTTGGTCCATTGGGTGTCGCCGCCGTAGGGCGGCACCGTCTGCCCGCGCAGGATCGAGGCACAGGGCGGATTGATCGCGGCCGTGATGTCGGTATGCCAGCCGGTCCAGCAGCGCAACGCGGCGGCCCTGCCGTTTTGCGCCGTGCGGTGCTTGGCGATGGAATAGACCTCCGGATGGTCCTCGTCGGTGCCGAAGACGACATGGGCGGGGGTCGGCGCCCCGAACCGGCGGGCGAGGCGGACATGGCCCGCGTGGTCGAGGGCCTGGTCGCGGAAGAACACCACCTTCCAGCGCAGCAAGGCCGCACGGATCGCCGCGACCTGCGCCGCCGAGAGATCGCCCGCGAGGTCGACCCCGAACAGTTCGGCGCCGATGTGGACCGACATCGGGCGGATCTCGATGCCGTCGCCGGGCACGGTCGGGGTGGTCGTGGTCGTCATGGCCGCGTTCTCCGGGCGATCAGTACGGCTGTCCGTTCTTGTGCGTGAAGCGGAAATCGCCCTTGCCGTCGGGCTCCAGGTGGAGGTCGATGTCGGGGTAGTTGCAGTGATCCTCTGCCAAACGGCTGCCGACTTCCAGATAGACGGCATCGGCGCCGCTGCGGTTGACGAGATGGTGGCCGTCCTCCCGGCCCGCCGGGAAGGCCGCCGCCATGCCCGGCCCCAGGACCTGCTCGCCGGCCTCGGTCACCAGCACCAGTTCGCCCGAGACGATCCAGGCGAACTCGTCCTCATGGCTGTGCCAGTGGCGCTGGGCCGACCACTCTCCGGGCGCCAGGGTGACGAGGTTGACGCCGTATTGCGTCAGACCGCCGGCATCGCCCGGGGCGCGCTTGCGCCGCCCGTCGCAGGGTGCGTCGTAGGGCGCGGGATAGCCGTTGCCGACCCGCTCGGGCACGGTGGCGGGGTCGATGGCGGCAGGCCTGGCCTTCATGGCTGCATCCTCCTTCAGCTTGCCTTCTGGTCGAGGTTGGTGCTGCCGGCTGCCATGCCGCCGTCGGCCAGGAGCGCCGCGCCCGTGATGTAGGTCGAACGCGGCGAGGCCAGGTAGAGAATGGCATCGGCCATTTCCTGGCGCCGCGCGACCCGGCCGAGCGGCGTGCCGGCCGACATCATGGCGTAACCCTTCTCGACCTCGCCGGCCATGCGCACCGCCAGGGCCTGCAGCATGTCGGTGTCGATGGCGCCGGGCAGCAGGGCATTGACTCGGATGGCGGGCGCGAACTCGATCGCCATCGCCTTGGTCATGGCCACGACGCCGCCCTTGGAGGCGCAGTAGATCGAGGCCCCGGCCGCACCCATCACGGCCCGCACCGAGGCGATGTTGACGACGGCGCCGCCGCGTTCGCGCAGCGCCGGCAGGGCGTATTTCGTGCAGAAGAAGGTGCCCTTGAGATTGGTGTCGACGACCCTGTCCCAGAGCGCTTCCTCGAGGTCGCCGACCGGGCCGCCACCGCCCGATCCGGCGTTGTTGACCAGGACGTCGAGCCCGCCGAGGCCTGCGACCGCCGCCTCGACCACCGCCCGGCAGCCGGCCGCACTGGCGGTATCGCCCGGCGCGGCAACGAGCCGGTCGCCCGCACCCAGTTCCCCGATCGCACGGGCGACCGACTCGGGCGTGCGGCCGTTGACGGCGACGCTGGCGCCGGCCGCGAGGAAACCCTCCACCGCCGCGCGGCCGATGCCGCGGGTGCCGCCGGTGACCAGAACCCTGCGCTCGCTGAATTCCATCATGTCGTTCCTTGCTGCTGTCGGGCCGGCGGTGCCGGCATCATGTGTTCGCGCCGGTAGGGTACATCGGGGTTGTCGGGTTCGGCGGCATCGAGTTCGCGGGCGTAGGCGTGGCCGTCGTAGACCGCCGCGGCGATCGTCTGGGGCGACAGGCAGTCGCCGATCACGCCCAGCGACTTCATGCCGGCGGCTTCCATCAGGTCGGGGCGGCGGGCGAGCTGATGGTAGAGCTGGTCGTTGGAGACCCGCGCCGTCACCAGGACGACCGTGGCGGCCGCGGCCTGCTCGCGCTTGCCGGTGTAGATGCAGGCGAGTTCGACGTGGTCGGCCTCGATCGCCGCCAGGTTCCGCTGCTGGCGGATCGCCACGCCCATCTCGAGCAGGCGTTTCTGGATGAAACCCTGTTCCAGGGTGAGCACCGTGAATTCCGAGACCATGGCGGCAGGCGTCACCAGGGTGACCGCCAGCCCCTGGGCCGCGAGCTTCTCGGCCAGGACACCGGCCATGTAGCCGTGGTCGTCGTCGAAGATCAGCACCGGGCCCTGCGTGACCCTGCCGGCCATGACGTCCTCGGGCCCCACGACATGGGAGCGCCCGGCGCCCTGGATCGTCTTGCTGTTGGCATGGCCGATGCCGTCGCGCCGCCAGGTCGCACCGGTCGCCAGCACGACATGGGGGGCGCCGAAACCCAGGACATCCCTGTCGCTCATGGCGCTTTCCATGAACATCGCGACATTGGCCATGCCGGCGATCTGGCCCAGGCGCCAGTCGCGCACCCGCGCCCATGCGGCAAGCCCCGGCAGGGCGGCTTCCTGCGTCACCCGGCCGCCGGGCTGGCGGGCACGGTCGGCCAGGGTGACGTCGTAGCCGCGGGCGCCCAGCGCCCTTGCGGCCTCCAGCCCGGCAGGACCGGCGCCGATCACCAGCACGCGGGCATCGCTGCCCCTGGCGGGCAGCTCCTCGGGATGCCAGCCCCTGCGCCATTCCTCGCCCATGGTCGGGTTCTGGGTGCAGCGCATGGGCACGAAGGTGTTGTTGCCCGAGATGCAGATGTTGCAGCCGATGCACTCGCGGATGTCCTCGATGCGGCCCTCCTCGATCTTCCTGGGCAGGAAGGGATCGGCGATCGAGGGGCGGGCGGCGCCGATGAAGTCGGCGATGCCGCTGCGGATCACCCGCACCATGGCATCGGGACTGGTGTAGCGTCCGACCACGACCACCGGCTTGCTGGTCAGCTTCTTGACGAAGGAGACCGCATCCTCCTGGTAACCTTCCTGGGCGAAACGGCTGGTCTTGCTGTCGTGTTCCCAGCCCGAGACGTTGACGTCCCAGAGGTCGGGCAGTTCGGCGAGCATCGCGACGACCTCGCGGCCCTCCTTCTGCCATTCCAGGCCGGCCTCGCCCATGCGTTCGTCGACGGCGAAACGCAGGGCGACGGCCACCGTGTCGCCGACAGCGTCCTTCGTGTCCTCGATCAGCTCGCGGATCAGGCGGACGCGGTTTTCCAGGCGGCCGCCGTAGCTGTCGTTGCGCCGGTTGTAGCGGGGCAGCAGGAAGTGCATCGGCAGGGCGATGTTGTGGGCGGCGTAGACGTAGACAAGATCGGCCCCGGCCTGCTTCGCGCGGATCGCGGCGGCGCGGTGCCAGCGCCGCAGCTCGGCTATGTCGTGGAGGTCCATGGCGCGCGCCTGGGGGCGCATCGGGTACTTGTTGGGGGTGGCCGAGGGCGCCAGCGGAGCCATGCGGCTGGTCCGGTTCGAGCGCGAGAAACCGCCGTGGACCAGCTCGATGCCGAAGAGGCCGCCGTGTTCGTGGACCTTGTCGGCCGCGGCGGCGAAGGCCGGGATGTCGTCGTCGTCCCACAGCCGCATCGAGGATGCCGGCAGGGCATCCGAGCTGGGGTGGATCATGGTTTCCTCGGTGCAGACCACGGCCCAGCCGCCCTGCGCCTTCTGGCCGCGCATCTCCGCATGGGTCCGCGGCCAGTTGCTGCCCATGCCGGTGCAATGGGGCACCTGGAAGAAGCGGTTGCGTGCCGTCACGGGGCCGATCTTCACCGGCTCGAAGAGGATGTCGTATCGCGGATCGCGTGCCACAGGATGCCCCCGGTTGTCTGCCCCGAGCCTAGATCAGTTTGGCAGTCAGAGGTATCTCGCGCGCGCCCGCCCGCGGCCCTATCCTGCGACGTCACAGGGGGCCGCACGATGACCGATACCGCAATCCGCTTCGCCAACTACTGGCTGGAACAGGCGCTTGCCGAAGAGGGCGACAGCACGCTGCCCGCCCCGCCCCTGGAGGGCGATGCGAGCTGCGACATCGCCATCGTCGGCGGCGGCTACACCGGGCTGTGGACGGCCATCGAACTGAAGCGGCGCCGGCCGGGGCTCGACGTCCGCCTGATCGAGAAACACATCTGCGGCTGGGGTGCCAGCAGCCGCAACGCCGGCTACCTGCTCAACATGTGGGCCAAGTACCCGACCATGCGGCGCCTGTTCGGGGTCGAGCGCGCCCTGGCAGTGGGCCATGCCGCCGACCTGGCGCTCGAGGAGGTGATCGCCTTCTGCGCCGAGAACGGCATCGACGCCGAGATCGCCCGCCGCGGCTGGCTGTGGGGCGCCACCCTGCCGCAGACCTTCGACGAGTGGCGGCCCATCGTCGATGCCCTGGCGCCCTACCAGGTGTCGCCGCTGCGCGAGATATCAGCCGAGGAGATCGCCGACCGCTGGGGCCTGACCGGACTCCACGGCGGCGCCATCGACGAGAAGGCCGGCCACCTGCAGCCGGGCAAGCTGGTGCGCGGCCTGCGCCGGGTCGCCATCGAACGCGGCGTCACCGTCCACGAGAACACGCCCATGACCGGCCTGCATCGCGGCTCGCCGCCCTCGCTCTCGACGCCGGGCGGCACCCTCCGCGCCCGGCGCGTGGTGCTGGGCATGTATGCCTGGGCCGCCCAGCTTCCCGAACTGAGGCGCAGCCTGGCGGTGACCGGCTATGCCAACGCGGTGACGGCACCGATGCCCGAGAGGCTGGAGAAGAGCGGCTTTGCCGATGGTCCGGCCTTCAACGACACGCGCAACATGATCAACTCGCTGCGTCCGACCGCGGGGCGCCGCGTGCTCTTCGGCAAGCCCGGCCGGGCCCTGGCCTGGGCCGGCAACACGGGCGAGGCCTTCGAACACGACACCGGCTGGCTGCTCGATGCCGAGCGGCGCCGGCGCGAGCTGGGCCATATCATGCCCGACCTGGAAGCGGCCTATGCCTGGTCCGGCCCGATCGACCGCACCAAGGACGGCCTGCCCTTCTTCGGCCGGCTGCCCGGTGCGCGCGACATCCTCTATGCCACCGGCTTCTCGGGCGACGGCGTCGGCCCCTGCCGCATGGCGGGCAAGGCGATGGCCGCCATGGCGCTCGACGAGGACGGCGACTGGGCCGACTTCGGCCTGGTGCGCCCGCCGATGCAGGACCTGCCGCCCGAACCGGTGCGCTGGATCGGCGTCCGGATGGTGCGCAGCGCGCTTGCCCGGACCGACGCGGCGATCCATGGCGGGCGCAAGCCGGGTCCCGTCACCCGCGGCCTGACCGGCCTGATGTCGGCAGGCATCGCCAGCCGCGGCGACGAGTAACCGGCGCGCCACGGTCCTGGGAGAAACCATGCCGCGTTCGCTGGTCATCCTGCTCGCCTTTGTCGCCGGCTGGGTCGATGCCTCCTCCTTCGTCGGGCTCGATCACGTCATGGCGGCCCACATCACCGGCAACCTGGTGGTGCTGGCGAGCGACGTCGCGCAGGGCTTCACCGGCAAGGACAGCCTCAAGGTCGTGATCCTGCCGGTGTTCTTCCTCGGCGTCATGCTGGTCACCCTGGTGCACGACCGCTTCATCGCGCGCATCGCCGGCTCCGTGCGCCAGCTCGCGCGCCTGCTGGAATGTGAAGCCGGCCTGATCGCGCTCTCCGGTCTGCTGGGCATCTGGGTCAGCCTGACGGGCATCGAGCAGGACTTCTGGATCGCCCTGCTGGTCGTCACGCCGGTCACCTTCGGCATGGCGGTGCAGAACGCCGCCCACCGCCTCTATCCGGCGATCGGACCGGCCACGACCGTGATGACCGGCAACATCACCCAGTTCTTCATCGACAAGGCCCGCGCCCTGGGCGGCCGTACCTCGGTCTCCAAGATCGACGACATGCCGCGCAACGAGAACATCCTGCCGCTGCTGATCCTGGCCTTCGGCACCGGCTGCGTCACGGGGGCGCTGGCGACCGCCGCGGTGGGCAACGGCGCCTTTCTCCTGGCCGCCGCCGTGGTGGTGGCAAATGCCGCCACGCTCCGGCAGCATGGCGTTCCCGACCGCAAGGAACCGACGCCATGACCCAGAACCTGCCCGGCCTGGAGCGCCAGCCCGACGCCATGGAACGCATCTCCGTGGACGGCGGCACGGTCCAGACCTACAGCTTCGGGTCCGGCGAGGAGGTGCTGTTCCTGGCCAACGGCGGCCCGGGTCTGCCCTGCGACTACATGCGCGACAGCCACAGCCACCTGGCCGGGAACGGCCTGCGGGTAGTGACCTGGGACCAGCTCGGCACCGGCCGCTCGGACCGCCCGACCGACCGCGCCCTGTGGACCATCGAACGTTACGCCCGCGAACTGGAGCAGGTGCGCACGGGTCTCGGCCTGGGGCCCGTGCACCTGCTGGGGCAGTCCTGGGGCGGCTGGCTCGCCATCGAATACGCGCTGACCTTCCCCGACGGCCTGCGCGGCCTGATCCTTTCCAACACCGCGGGCGACCTGCCGCATCTGGTGGAGGAACTGAACCGGCTGCGTGCTGCGCTGGGTTCAGAAACCGTGACCATGATGGTGCGGCGCGAGGCCGAAGGCACGACCGACCATCCCGAGTACAAGGCCGCGGTGGAGGTGCTGAACTGGCGCCATGTCCACCGCCTGGAAACGATCCCCCCTGCCCTGCAGCGCTCGATCGACGGCATGGTCTTCGACATCTACAACACGATGCAGGGGCCCAACGAGTTCGTGTACACGGGCAACCTGAAGGACTGGAACCGCATCCCCGACATGGGCCGTATCGCCTGCCCGGCCTTCATCATCGTGGGCCAGCACGACGAACTGACCCCAGCCTGCGCCATGCGCATGCACCATGCCCTGCCGGACAGCAGCATCAAGGTGTTCAAGGACGCCTCCCACTCGACCTGCTTCGAGACGCCCGAGCCGTATTTCGAGGCGCTCACCGCCTTTCTCCAGGCCCATCGCGCGGCGCCGTGAGCCCAGCGGAGGACCGCAGGCGCGCCGGCGAACTGCTGGCGCAAGCGCGGCGCCTGATGGCGCTGAAGCGCACCCACGAGGCCATTCCCCTGCTCAACGAGGCGCTGCAACACGATCCCGCAAGCGCCCCGCTGCGTTACCAGGTCGGCGCCACGGCGCTGCGCCACCTGACACTGTGCGTCGGAAGCGCGCCGGACCATGCCGCGGCATGGTCGCAGATCGGCGCCTGCCACATGCTGGGCCGACGCTGGGACGAGGCGGCCAAGGCCTATGGCAGGGCCCGCGCGGGCAGCGGCGAGGGGAGCGGCCCGAACTGGCGCCTGGCCCGCGCCCTGCGCCTGTGCGGCAGGCTGGCGGAGGCGGAACGGGCCATGCTGGAGGTCTATCGTGCCGCCAATGTGGAAACCGCCGCGGCCCATGAACATGCCGTCCTGCGCATGGCGCTGGTCCAGCGCGAGACCGCCGCGGGCCTCTGGGGCAAGCTTGCAAGCATGGGCGGCGAGAGCCTGGTCGGCGCCACAGCCCGCGCCCGCCTTGCCATGCTGGACGACGGACCCGTGACCGCCCCGGATGCCCGGCGCGTCGCCTTTCACCTGAAGACCGCGTTCCACGAGGCGGTCGTGACGCCCGGCTGGATGGCCTGCCGGGGCCGCCACGAGGTTCTGGTCAGCCACGATGCCGAGGAACTGGTCGCCTTCGACCCCCAGGTCATCGTCGCCTGCGACAGCCATCTCGCCGGCCTGAAGCGCCTGATGCCGCGGGCGATCACGGTGCAGACCCGCCACGGCATGGGGAGCAAGGGCCATGCCGCGCTGCTCGCCCGAAGCTGCGACTACCTGTGCCTTTCACACGGCCGGCAGGAGGCCTTTTTCACCGACCAGGGCATCCGCCCCGCCCGCGGCTTCTGGCCGATCGGCTATCTCCAGCTCGATTCCCTGCTGGGCGGCAGCCTGCCGCCTGCGCAGGTGCCCCGGTCGCAGGGTCGCCCGGTGGTGCTGTTTGCCCCGACGATCGGCGATTCGGTCTCTGCCCTGGGCATGCTGGGCGACGACCCCGTCGCGGCGCTGCGGCCCCGCCCGGAGGATTTCACGCTGGTCATCAAGGCCCATCCCGAGACCTGCATGCGGCACCCGGACTGGTGGCGTGTCCTCTGCGCCAGCGCGGCCGCCCACGACCATGTCGTGCTGGTCGAGGAGACCTCGCGCGACATCATGCCCCATGTCGCGGCCTGCGACCTGATGGTCACCGACGTCTCCAGCGAGATGTTCTTTGCCGTGGCGATCGACCGCCCCCTGGTGCTGCTCTCCAACCCGGCGCGCCATGCCAGGCCGGAGCGGTTCGATCCCGCCGGCCCGGAATGGCGCTGGCGCAGCATCGGCGAGGAGGTCGAGGAGGCCGCCGGCCTGCCCGGCGCCATCGCCGCCGCCCTTGCCGAACCGGAACGGCGCGCTAAGGCGCGACGGGCCTGCCGCGAGGAGATGCTGGGCGAGCTGATCGACGGGCGCGCCGGGGAGCGCCTGGCCCGGTGCATCGCCGACCTTGTCCCGGACGCCTGAAAACGCCATATCTACCGTCTCACCGGAGGCAAGCCATGACCGAGAAGATCGTCAAGTCCGACGCCGAATGGCGCGCGCAGCTGACGCCCGAGCAGTACCAGGTGACACGGCGCAAGGGCACCGAGCGCGCCTTCACGGGCGCCTACCATGCGACCAAGGAACCCGGCGTCTATCGCTGCGTGTGCTGTGGCGAGCCGCTGTTCGATGCCGCGACGAAGTTCGAATCCGGCACCGGCTGGCCGAGCTTCTGGCAACCCATCGACGAAAGCGCGGTGGCGACCGAAAGCGACCGCAGCCTGTTCATGCGCCGCACGGAAGCGCTCTGCGCCCACTGCGATGCCCACCTGGGCCACGTCTTTCCCGACGGTCCCAAGCCCACGGGCCTGCGCTACTGCCTCAACTCGGCGGCCCTGACGCTCGATGAAACCGGCGCCGGCGAGGACGCGGCCGAGTAGGACTCATACCAAGCGCCATCGATCGAAACCGATCCATGGCGCTGCCCTCAAGCGCCGGGCGCTCGCTGAGCCTGCCCCCGACTGGATCGGGGGCTCGCTTGGCTTTCGCGGCAGGGGCCGCGGCGCGCCGTCGCGCGCTTGGTATCAGGCCGGTTCCTGCCAGCGCGGCATGTCCGCGACCGGCGGCTGGCGGGCAAAGACGACGGCATCGTCGGGCAGGCTGACCGCAGCTCAGCCCCGGCCGAAGCGGCGCCAGCGCAGGAGCAGGAGGCCGCCGGTGACGGCAAAACCCAGGGTCATGCCGATCCACAGGGCGTCGGGACCGCCGTCCAGGCGGAAGGCCATGAACCAGCCGGCAGGAATGCCGATCGCCAGAAAACCGACGGCCGACATGGCCATGGGCACCATCATGTCCTTGAAGCCGCGCAGGGCGCGCGAGAGGACGACCTCGCCGGCCTGGACGAGGAAGAAGAGGCCGGCTGCCCAGCGCATCTGGCGGACCAGGGCAAAGGCCTCCTCGTTGGCGGGATCGCCGGGGTCGAGCACGATGGCGGTGATCGCATCGGGCGCCAGGAAGAGGGCAAGGCTGACCGGCAGCACGACCAGGGTGACGGCACTGACGCCGAACCAGCCGGCGCGTACCGCGCCCTCCCTGCGCCGGCCGCCGAACTCCTGGGCGACGCGCACCGAAGCGCCGTGGCCAAATCCGATGGCAATGGAGCCGCTGAGCATCGCGACACCGGTCAAGACGCTGTGGGCGGCCAGCGCCGAAGCGCCGAAGAACCCCATGAAGAAGGTCGTCGCCTGCGACATCGAACCCTCGATGACACGCACTGTGGCAACCGGCAGGCCCAGGCGCAGGACCTGCTTCCACATCGCCGGGTCGAAGCCGAGCAGGTTGTGGAACGGCCCGAAGGCGGAAAGCTGGGGCTGGCGCAGGATGTAGGCCACCATGACGGCAAGCTTGAGCCAGGAGACGATGGTCGTGGCAAGGCCGGCGCCGGCCACCCCCATCGCGGGCAGGCCGAGGAAGCCGAAGACCAGGACGATGTCGAGCACGAGGTTGGCCGGCACCGCCGCGATGGTGATCACCGTGATGACCACGGGACGCGAGAGGCCGGTGACAAGCTGGCGCAGCACCATGAACAGGAAGGTCGCGGGCAGGTGCCAGATCATCGCATGGAGGTACTGGCGTCCGATCTCGACGACCTCCGGGTCCTGCCCCGCGGCATCCAGCATGTCGGGCAGGAACCAGCCGAAGGCCATCCAGGGCAGGCTGATCGCCAGCGCCAGCCAGAGGCCAGTGCGCACCCCGGCGCCGACCTCCGACACGCGATCGGCGCCAAAGCCGTGGGCGACGATCACCGAGACGACGGTGAGCAGCGAAAAGCCGACATAGGTCGCTTCCCACATGATCGAACCGGCCAGGCCGACACCGCCCAGGGCCAGGGTGCCCAGGCGGCCGATCACCATGATGTCGGTGTAGTAGATGCCCAGTTCGACCAGGAAGGCCGCCAGCAGCGGCAGGGTGACCCGCTTCTGCAGGCGGATCTCGTCGCGCAGGTTGCCGGCAAACTCGGCCTTGAGCGGTTCCGTGGCGATGGCCTCAACCGCCCCGTGGCACGACCAGCGCATCGAGCGCGACGGCGCCGCGGGGCAGGACACGCAGGGGATTGACGTCCATCTCCGCGATCAGGTCGCCAAGGTCGGCCGCCAGACGGGAGAGCCCGACCACGGCATCGACGGCAGCGGCACAGTCGAGCGGAGGCGCACCGCGCACGCCGTCGAGCAGGCGCGAGACGCGCAGGCCGGACAGCACCCGCTCGACCTCGTGGCGCGGGGCGGGGGCGACCAGGGTCGCCGAATCGCGCAGCACCTCGACCAGAATGCCGCCGGCGCCGACGACGACCATGGCGCCGAACTGCTGGTCGATGACGATGCCCGCGACCAGTTCGACACCCTCGCCGGCCATGGGCGCCACGATGGCACGCGGCCCCAGCCCGGCCTCGAGCGCCTGCCAGGCCGCCGCGACCTCCGCCTCGCTCTTCAGGTTGAGCTTCACGCCGCCGACGTCGGTCTTGTGCGCGATGCCCGCCATGGCGGTCTTCATCACCACCGGAAGGCCAAGATCGTGGGCAGCGGCGATCGCCTCGTCCCGGCTGGTGACGATGCGGTGGGGCATCGTGCCGATGCCGTAGTCGGCGAGCAGATCGAGCGCCTCGGCCTCGTCGAGCGGAACGCCCTGGCCGAGCCGAGCCCACCAGCGGGCGGCAGCGCCATGGGCCGCGGGCGGCTCCTGCCGGGGACGGCCGCGATGATCGCGGTAGGCCAATGCGTTGGCGACCGCCTTCAGGGCCGGCCCGGTGCCGTCGAGCACGGGGATGCCCTGGCGCGTCAGCGTGACGGCGAGTTCGCGATGATCGACGCCGGCATAGTTGGTCGCCAGGGCGACCGGCTTGGCCGTGGTCGCGGCGGCGGCGACGCAGGCATCGACGCAGGCGATGCTGTAGCTGTTGTGCTGGTTGGCATCGAGGAAGAAGACGCCGAGCGCGGTGTCGTCATCGGCCATCAGCGCGGCAAAGCAGTCGCGCATGATGCCGTCGTGGTCGCGCCCCGTGCCGAAGGCATCGCAGGGGTTTTCCGGCTCCAGGCCGAAGTCGAGACGGGCCTCCAGTTTCTGGCGGGTCGCCTCGCCGATCCGGGCAAAGGGCACGCCGGCCGCTTCGGCGGCATCGACCACCAGCTCCCGCTCGCCGCCGGAATCGTGGATCGTCGCCAGGCCGCCCGGGCCGATCCCGGCGGCGCGCTCCATCAGCAGCATCGAGGCCGCCAATTCGTCGAGGGAATCGGTGCGCAGGACGCCGTAGCGGCGGAAGAGCGCGTCATAGGCCGCATCGTCGCCGGCCAGGGCGCCCGAATGGCTGACGGCCATGCGCGCGGCGGTCTCGGTGCGCCCGACCTTGACCGCGACCACCGGCACGCCCCGCGCCTCGGCCTTCTGCAGCGCGGCAACGAACCCTTCGGGATTGCGCACGGTCTCGAGGAACAGGCCGATCACGCGGGTCGATTCCAGTTCCAGCGCATAATCCATATAGTCGGCCACGGAGGTCGAAAGTTCGCGCCCGCAGGAGACCGCGAAGTTCAGCCCCAGGCGTTCGCTGCTGCCGGTGATGGCGCCGAACACCGAACCCGACTGGGCAAGGAAGGTGTTGCCGCCCGGCTGGCGGTCGGCGAAGGGATAGGAGTTGATGCGGATGGCGGCTTCGTAGTTGCAGTAGCCCATGCAGTTGCCGCCGTTGATCGGCAGGCCGGCCTCCATCGCCATGGCCGAGAGGCGGTCGGCCAGGCGCGGCGCTCCGCTTTCCTCGACGACGCAGCTGCCGAAGATGCTGGCGGCCCCGGCGCCGGCCTCGACGGCAAGGCGCAAGGCCTCCTCGATGCGCTCGTCGGAGACCGCGAGCACCGCCAGGTCGACCTTCTGCGGCAGATCGGCGAGCGAGGCGTAGCAGGTCTGCCCGCCGATCTCGTCGTAACGCGGATTGACCGGATAGACCGGGCCGTCGAAGGCGAGACCGGCCAGGGTCTCCATGATCGTCAGCCCGGTGCTGCCCTCACGGGGCGAAGCGCCGACGATGGCGACCGAACGGGGGGTGAGAAGCGGCGAAAGGCGATGCGCGATGCGGTGTCGTTGAACGGCCACTGGTTCCCCCGGTCTTGATGCCGGCAGCATCGTTAGGGGAGCCACGCCCTGTGTTCAAGTCGCTCCAGCACGAAAGCTTCCACATCCTTGCGCTCGATGCGGTTGAAACACGAACTCCACCAGTAGAAGTGCGGCTCCGGTTCGTCCCGGCAGAGGATGCCGTTGCCTTCCGTATCGCGCACCGTCACCACCGCGACGCCCTCCTTGGCGCCCAGGAACAGGGCATCGCCGGGCGGCGCATAGATGTCGCCCTCGAAGACGAAGGCCAGGGCGGACATGTCGCGGGCGCGTTCCAGGCGACCGCGCCACTTGTCGTATTCGACTTCCATCCAGGCGTAGTCGCCGCCCTCCTCCTCGAGCCAGGCAAAGCCGTAGCCGGGGGCGCTGACGACCGCCGAGTTGAACTTGGCGGGTGCCCGCTCGGCGGTGAGCAGGGCGGTGCTTGCCCCGCCCGAGTGGCCGAAGACGAAGATGTTGCGCGGCGGCACGCCGGCAGCGATCAGGCGATCGAGCACGACCTCGTTCTCCTGGGAGCGCGCCTTGCCCATGACGAAGCGGTCCTCGACCTCCTGGGTGCACAGGTAGAAGACGACGACCGGATGGCCGCCCAGCCCCTTGCGGCTCCAGTACTTCAGGAAGCCGGGCATGGTCCCGGGCTCGCAGTCCTGGAACTGCCCGCCCCAGTCGGTGCCGTGGTTGTAGATCACCACGATGGGCTCGGAGGGATCCGGCAGAACCGTGGCAATGCCCTGGCCGAGAGGACCGATCGCCGCGGTGCTGTTTTCCCCGGCAAAGAACTGCCCCATGGGTTCGAGCCTGCCGCCCTGCGAGGCGCAGGCCGCCAGCAGGGCAAGGGCGGCCGCGGCGATCAGGAACGGGCGGCTGAACATGGCATCTCTCCGACTGGCGCCGGTCCCGCCGACACCAGTCCTGATAACAAGGCCGGGCGGCCTTTGCTAGCCGGCTTGCCGGGAGGCGCGGCCCGCGGCCAGGCGCCACCCCGAGCGGTAGTAGGAAAGCCCCAGTTCCTCCGCGTCGAAGGCGAAACGGGCGATCAGCCTGGCCAGCGCCTCCTTCTCGCGTTCGCCAAAGAAGTTCTGCGCCGTCTCGTTGCGCGGCGGCGGGCAGGCAACCGGCCGGGCCGGGGCCAGTTCCATGGCATCGAACAGGGCCTGGGCGCCGGCAGGCGCGGCGATGTCGCCGAGATCGACGCCGTGGAAACGGATGCCGGCGCGATCGGCCATCAGGTGGCGGTAGTAGGCGGCACGGGCGCGCATCTCGATGATGTACCAGAGCGCGCGGCCCGCCACACCCTGCGAGCGGAACGGCGAGGAATCGACGATCACGTTGGGATAGGCGATGTCGAGGTAGAAGGCCCAGGCCAGCCCGTTGTTCACGAAATCGAAGCGGTTGTAGAAGCTCCACAGCGTCGCCAGCACGTCGCGCTGCAACACGACGATCTCGACCGTGGCGCCCTTTTGTGTGAGCAGGCCGAGGTTCTCGATCAGGCCGGCCTTGGCAAGCAGGTGCGATGCCTCGGCATGGACCCGCCTGGGTCCGGCCAGATCGCGCGCCAGCTTGCGCCGCCAGAAGGCCTGGACCTTCTCGACGTTGCCGACGCTGTTGAAGACGGTGAAATCCGACAGGTCCGGGGTGACGACGCCGAAGTTCAGCCAGCCCGTGCGTTCGTGGAAGACCACGGCATCCTCGAGATTGCTCTCCAGCAGCTCGGCCAGATAGGCCGAACCGCTGCGACCGGTCGTGATCGTGAAGACGAAACGTTCGGCCACGGCCCCGCTCAGCGACCGCCGCTGACGTCGTAGCACATGCCGGTGCAGAACGAGGCTTCGTCGGAGGCAAGGAAGATCGCCATGGCGGCGATCTCGTCGGGCTGGCCGATGCGCTGCATGGGCGAGTTGTTGCGTGCCAGTTCCTTGACCTTGTCGAGGCCGAAGACGTTGCCCGAGAAGATGTCGGTCTCGACCACGCCGGGGCGCACGCAGGTCACGCGGATACCCTGGGGCCCGACCTCCTTGGCCAGGCCGAGCGTGAAGGAGTCCACCGCACCCTTGGAGGCCGTGTAGATGACGTCGCCGGGCAGGCCGCCGGTGCGTGCCGAGATCGAGCCGATGTTGACGATCGCGCCGCCCTTGCCGCCGCGCGCCGTCGACATGCGCCGGACCGCCTCGCGGCAGCTTGCCATGAGGCCCAGCGTGTTGACGTTGAAGACCTTGAGGAAGTTCTCCCAGGTCGTGTCGGCGAACTCGGCCTCGTGGTCGATGCCGGCATTGTTGATGACCGCATCGGGCGCGCCCCACTTGCCGTCGACCGCCTCGTACATCGCAACCAGTTCGCTCTCGACACCCTGGCTCGCCTTGAAGGTGAAGGCCTGCCCGCCCGCGGCCTCGACCGCTTTGGCGACCTCGGCGGCCTTGTCGGGCGAGCCGTTGTAGTTGACGCAGACGCGCCAGCCCCTGGCCCCGGCCTGGCGGGCGATGGCCGCCCCGATGCCGCGGCTGGCGCCGGTGACGATGATGGTCTTGCTCATGACATGCTCCGTTGGGTTCAGGCGCGGCGGTGCTCGGGGCCGTTGGGCTCCAGGCGGATGCCTTCGCGCAGATGGCGATAGTCCAGCCCGACCAGGCGGCAGGGATGCTCGCCCGGCGATTCGACGACGATGGTGCGCGCCGCGATGGGATCGTAGTCGGCGCGGAAGTGGACGGTGCTTTTCACGACCAGGATCTTCTGCTCGGTGGGTTCGACGCCGATGTGGCGGAAGCAGGCCTGGTCGAGGTTCTGGAAGCGGCGGCTGGAGACCACGATGCGGACATCGCAATCGGCGCCGACCACCGAAAGCACCGCCATGGGACCGAGATGGGCCGTGGCGCCGCGATACATCTCGCCGGTGCAGGGAAAGATGCCGTCGCTCAGCGCCTCGACCTTGAAACGGGCGCGGAAGGGATGCTGGCCGGGCCGTCCCGACTTGCCGCCGAGCGGCGCATCGAACTCCGTGCCGATGCCCTGGGCATGGGCCTCGCGCGCCACCTCGGCGTCCCACAGCAGCCCGAGTGCGGCCTTGCACGCGTGGTTGCGCACGAGGGCCTCGAGCACGCCGACGGTGTCGGAGGTGCCGCCCGCACCCGGGTTGTCCTGGGCATCGGCCAGCACGATGGGACCCGATGGCGCGGCCATGGCCGCCTGCACGGCCTCGTCCTCCGACATCATGGCATTGTCGAAATCGCCCTCGGCCTCGATGAAGGCGCCCATCAGCATGTCGACGGCGCGCTGCGCGACGGCGGGATCGGGATCGTAGGCGACCGCGGCAGGGCCGCATTCGAGAATGTCGGCGGGCGGGAAGGCCAGGGCTAGGTCGACGCAGGCGGTGCCTTCCAGCTCCAGCCCGGTCACCATGTCGTAGAACCCGCGGTTGGGCCGGGCGTCGGTCCACTGCGCGGTGAGCGGCACCAGGAACGGCGACTTGCGGAACCCCTTGGCCATCTTCTCGCCGGCCAGCAGACGCTGCAGCAGGCGATAGACGCGCTGGCCGGTCTGTTCCATGTCGACATGGGGATAGGTGCGGTAGATCGACATGGCGTCGGAAACTGCCACCATGCGCTCAGTGATGTTGGCATGGAGGTCGAGGCTGTTGACCAGCGGCACGCCGGAACCGATGACCTTGCGCACCCGCGCCAGCGTCTCACCCTCGCCGTCCTGGTGATGCTCGACCGCCATGGCGCCGTGCAGGTCGAGGAAGACCGCGTCGACGGGGCCGGCCTTCTGCAGTTCCTCGACCATCATGCCCGTGATGCGCTCGAAGGCATCCTCTGTCACGTAGGAGGAGGGTTCGGCCGAGGCCCAAGTCAGGGGCACCAGTTCGTGACCGTCGGCGCGGGCGGCCTCGATGAAACCCCAGAGGGCGAGGTTGATGCCGGCCACCGCATCGAGCAGCTCGGGGCCGCGCACCAGGCCCGGCCAGGCATCCTGCATCTCGAACTCCGCGAAACCCGCGTTGGTCGAGGCAAAGGTGTTGGTCTCGTGCTGGAAACCGCCGACTGCGATGCGCGCCATGAAATCCTCCCGTCAGGCGGCCGGATCGTCGCCCGACAGGCCGCCGCTGTCCATGACCGAAAGGCGTTGCGGCCTGCGCCGGCTTCCCGGCCTCAGGCCAGCGGTTCGAGGTTGGCGCCGTGGCGGATGCGCCGGCGCGCGCCCTCCTCTGCCTGCGCATCGCGCTGCGGTCCGGCGAGCGCGACCATGCGTTCGGCGCGGAAGTTGCCGTAGACCGGTTCGGGTTCGCCCTCCAGGCCCAGGGCGCGGACGCGGGCCGGGTTCTCGATCTTGCGCGTGACGTGGTCGGCGTGCTGGGCGGCCAGCTCGTCGGCCGAGAAGGGTTCCAGGTGGATCGCGCCCGCCGCCGCGGCCTCGGCCACCAGCTTCTCGCCGGCCTTCGTGCGCGCGATGAAGAGGTTGGCGCCGCCAGCTTCCTCGTGGATCGGCTTGCCATCGACCATGACCCAGGAATCGGGACAGGAGACATCGGCCAGTTCGCCGATCGCGTCCGGGCAGATCTTGCAGCGGAACTGGATGTCGTATTTCCAGGGCTTGCGCTCGTCGTACCAGACCTCGTCGTAGGAGAGGTCGAAGACGCGGCCGTCATGGGTTTCCGTATGGGTCGGGCCGGGCCAGCCGTTGCCGCGCCAACGGAAGACCGAGACCTCCTGCGCGGCGACGCCATGGTAACCCGCGACCTTGCGCGCGGTCTGTTCGGTCGGCAGGCCGCCGCAGAAGATGGTGATGAGGAAGGGCACCTGGGTTTCGACCCGGGCATCGATCCTGCCGAGATTGCGGATCGCGGCGACGTCGCAGGGTTTGGCCAGAACGGCAAAACGCAGGCCCTGGTCGAGCAGGTCCATGACATGGCGCAGCGGTGCCGCCGGGCCGTAGCGCGACTGCGCACCGGAGCGGACTTGCGCCGGCGTGCGGCTGACCAGGGCATCGGTCTCGAAGGGTTGTTCGGTCGAGGCGCGGACCTGGACCACGGCATCGACCTGGCCGGTTTCCAGCAGGTAGCAGCCCAGCGCGGTCATGGCGCCGCCGGCAGCCGAGGCAAATCGCAGGTCCTCGTCGGTCGACCAGCCCCGCGCCATGGTGCGGATCGGGCCCCAGATGTCGTGCATCTGCCCCTTGTCGGCGACCTGTTCGGGATCGGGTCCGGTGACGGTGATGCCGGGGCAGACGGCGCGGATCCTGTCCATGGTCGCCTCGTCCAGCTCCTCGCGGACCTGCGGGCGCATCTGGGAGTAGGAGGTGAGCTGCATCTCGACCCGCTCGCGCCCGGCAATCGATTCGCACAGGCCGCAGGAGGCGCACAAGCCATGGGCGACGATGGTCTGGAGATCGGGAAACGCGGTCATGGGGACTCTCAGGGCTGGCAGGCGCGATCAGGCGATGGCGCGGGCTGGCGGGCGGGAGGCATCGAAACCCTCGAAGGGCGCGGGGTCCAGGAAGCGGCGCACGACATTGCCCATCAGGCGGGCGACGTTGTTGTCGAAGCCGTTGACCGGGAGCGATCCGGCAAAGGCGATGGAGCCGGTGGAGAACACGGCCCCTCCCCCCTCGATCTCGAAGAAGGTGATGTCGGCGTGGACGAACGGGTGGCCGTGGCCGATGACCGGCTGGTTGGAGGTCATCTCCTCGGTCACCACCAGCATGCCCTCGCTGTGGCCGAAGGAACGGGCCAGCACCAGGGTGTGGGCCGGCGTGCCCAGGGCGACATCGGCGCGGTCGAGTTCCAGGCCCGCGGCGCCGCCGCCGACAAGGCCGAAGTCGCCGATGACCTGCTCGTCGATGCCCTCGAAGATGAAGGCCGCGCGCGGGTCGGCGGCATCGGGCAGGCGGCGGTAGGGGCTGGAGAAATCGAAACCCTGGGCGGTGAAGCCGACCCCGGTGAGCGCCTGGGGCGTGCGCCCGCTGCGCCGCCACAGGCCGCCGTACTCGCCGGTGAAACTCATGAAGTATTCGCCGACCTCGGCGACCCAGGAGCGCGTGCCGCCCTCGGTCTTGCAGCATTCGATGACGCCCGGTTTGCTCGGATGGTAGGCGATGCGCCAGTAGAAGCCGTTGGCGCCGGTGTAGATCAGCCGTCCGCCGCGCTGCGTGTAGGCCGCGATGGCGTCGAGCATCTCTGCCGTGTGGTATTCGGGATGGGTGCCGGTGACGACCATGCTGTAACCGTCGAGCACGCCGACACCCTCGGCATGCAGCTCCTCGTCGGTGACGACATCGAAGGCAAAACCCTCGTGCTCCATCCAGGAGAGGATGTGGGTGTCGGCAGCCAGGCCCCAGACGCGCACGCGCGGGCGCATGTTGAGCACCGGGCGCAGGCGCGAGCTGATGCTGACGCCGCTGCCGTCCGAATGGGTGTCGTAGGTCGAGAGGCCATACTCGCTGTGGGCCTGCAGGAAACAGTCGGCCCGGGTCATCACCGTGGCGCGGAACTGCTTCATCTCCACCGCATCGTTGCGGAAATGGCGGCCGGAATTGGCATAGGCCATGTAGGTCGCGGTCGAGAGCAGGAAGCAGATCGGCGCCTGGCGCGTGCCGCGCGGCGGCACCACGGCGAAGGGCACGAACTCCTCGCCGTCCTCGCAGGTCAGCTGCAGGGCGTAGAGGGCGCTGCGCGTGCCGGCCGGCACGGTCCAGCGATGGCTCTCGTCCCAGCCGGCGTCATAGACATCGTCGTCGTGGAAGTGGATCGCGCCGTACTCGGCCGGTGCATGGCGCCAGCACATCTCGCGCCCGCTCCAGCCCGCGCCGCGCACCGCCCGTTCGGGCAGGTGGACGGTCTGCCCATGGTGGCCGTTGCCGCTGACATCTTCCAGGTGCTCGCCGGAGATGCCGCGGGAGAAGTCCCAGGCCGCAACCACGGCAGCGCCGCCGTCACCGGCGATCTCCGCCGCATCCAGAGCGCGGGACGACAGGCGCGGCGCCTCGATGCGGCCGTTGAAGCAGCCGTCATGGTAGCCGCGGCCGTCCTCGTGGGCACGGTGCCAGGCGGCGATCAGCAGAGGCCCCTCGCGCCCGACGGGATCGAGGGTGAGGACCCGGCGCACGACGACGCCGCGGCCACCGTCGAGCGGTTCCTGGCGCAATTCCACGGTGGCCGTGCCGGCATCGAAGCTCGCCGAGACGCGGTACCAGGCGCGCGCCACCATGGGCACGCCGGTGGTCACGACCGTGCTCGCCCGGCCATCGCCCGCGATCAGGCCCAGGGCGCCATCGTCGCCGACGATCAGGCTGGTTCCGGTGTGGCTGCTCTGCGACCAGGTACCGAGGATGGCCTGCCTGCCCTTGTCCGGGGTCGTGGGCATGACCAGGGCCTGCAGGGTGAGGCTGGCGCAGGCAAAGGCGGGCGAGGCCGGCACGAGGCCGTGGGAGCCGGCATGGATCACCTGCGGCCGCCCCGGATGGCGACCCTCCAGGGCCGAAACCACGGGCTCGGCACGGAACGGCGCACCGCGCGGGTTGTCGTCGGCGCAGACCAGGCGGACGACCCGCGTGTCGTGGGCCTCCGGCCCCTCGCAGCTGACGTGGAAACGGATGGTCTCGCCGGGCCGGACCGAGATGCGGTCGCTGTAGGCGTTGAGCGGGCGGTGCCCTATTTCCACACCGCCTCCGCGACCCGCATGAAGTTGCCGCCCAGGATGGCGACGACATCGTCCTCCTTGTACTGGCGGCGCAGCAGTTCCTCGGTCAGTTCGAGGATCTGGCGGGGATGGGCGCAGTCGACCGAGGGATAGTCGTACTGCGCCTTGGGCCAGTAGTCGGGCGCCGATTCCAGCACCGAACCCAGGCCCTCGTCGCCGCCCTCGCTCTCGAAGGCGTAGTCGAGGCCAATGCCGACGTGGGAGGGGCCCACCAGATTGACGTAGTGATCGATGTGGTCGGCCAGGGTCGCGGTGCGGATGTCGTTGTTGCCGAGGAAGATGCCGATGCCGACGATGCCGACGACACCGCCTGTCGCCGCGCAGGCCTTGACCTGGTCATCGTAGATGTTGCGCTCGTGATCCCACAGCTCGCGCGAGTTGGAGTGGGAGAAGATGCAGGGCGCGCTGGAAAGCGCCATCGCCTCCATGGTCGTGCGGTGGGAACAGTGCGAGAGGTCGACGATCATGCCCAGCCGGTTCATCTCGCCGATCACCGCCCGGCCGAAGTCGGAAAGACCCTCGTTGCCGTTGTGGCAGCCGCCGCCGGCCAGGTTGTTCTTGTTGTAGGCGAACAGCATCTGGCGCACGCCCAAGGCATGGTAGAGCTCGACCATGTCGAGAGAGCCGTCGAGGCAGTTCATGCCTTCCAGATCGAAGGTGACGGCAAGGTCGCCGTCCTTCTTGGCCTGCCGGACCTCGGCGACCGAGGTCACGAGGCGGTAGCCGTCCGTGGCGCGGATCCAGCGGCGGAAGGCGGCCAGCGACTTGACGGTCATGCGCCAGTCCATGACGTCGTAGCCGACATCGATGGAGAGATAGTCGACACCCGCGTCCTTCCAGATCTGCAGCTTGGAGAGATCGACCGAGGGATCGGGGCCGAAACCGGCATGGTCGTCCCAGACGACGTGGTTCTCGAACAGCCGCCTGGCGGCGGCCTGGGGATTGTCCGGCATGAAACCCTCCTGCATCGGGGGGCAGTCTAGACCTGCCCCGGCCGGCTTGACGAGGGGGAGCATGTCGCCCCGGGGACCAGTTTCGGCTTGGCCTGCGGGCCTGGCCGCGGCAGGATCGAACAGGGAGCCGGCAGACGCCGTGATGCCATCAGGGGAGACGACCATGACCGTTCTGGAGACCTTCAAGCAGCTTTCGGGCGCCATCCATCTGGACGGCGCGTTGCGCAAGAGCGCGGCGACCGAGGGTTTCGACGGCATCGATCCGGCGACCGAGGAGGTCACCGGCGAACTGGCCTATGCCAGGGTCGAGGAGGTCGACGAGGCGGTCGAGGTCGCCCGGCGTGCCCAGCGCGAGTGGAACCGCATGAACATGCTCAAGCGGTCCGAGCTGCTGCACGAGGTCGCCCAAAAGTTCCGCCACAACGTCGGCAAACTCGCCGAGGCGCTGACCCGCGAGATGGGCAAGCCCTACAAGGAATCGGCCGACGAGGTGGAGTGGACCGCCACCGCCTTCGACTACTACGCCGAGATCGCGCGCCACGAGAACGGCCGCGTCGTGGGCCCGGTGGTCGACGGCCAGTTCCACGTCGTCACCAAACACCCGCTCGGCGTCGTCGGCATCATCCTGCCGTTCAACTTCCCCTATGTGCTGTTCGGCTGGGAGGCCGGTGCGGCGCTGGGCGCGGGCAATGCGGTGATCCTGAAGCCTTCCGAACTCACCAGCTTCTCCTCGCTGATGATGATGGAGTGTTTCGACCACCTGCCGCGCGGCCTGGTGCAGTGCATCACCGGCGCGGCCGAGGTCGGCAAGCGGCTCGTGGGCCACGAGGGCGTCGACGGCGTCGCCTTCACGGGCTCGATCCCGGCGGGCCAGGCGGTCGCCCAGACCTGCGCGACGACCTTCAAGCGCTGCCTGGTCGAGGCCTCGGGCAACGATCCCTTCATCGTCATGCCCTCGGCCAAGCTCGACATGGCGGCCCAGGGCGCGGTGTTCTCGGCCTATCTCAACTGCGGCCAGGTCTGCGCCGCGGCCGAACGTTTCTACATCCACGCCGAAGTGCACGACGCCTTCGTCGAGGAGACGGTGAAGCTGACGCGGAAGCTGCGCATCGGCAACGGCCTCGACAAGGTCGACATCGGGCCGATGGCCGCGCAGCGCGAGCGCGACCGCTACGAGGGCCTGCTGGCCCGCGCGATCGACGGCGGCGCGAAGGTGGCGACGGGCGGCGGTCGCCCTGACGGCTTCAACAAGGGCTACTTCTGCGACGCCACGATCCTGACCGACTGCACGCCCGACATGGAGATCCTCAACACCGAGAGCTTCGGCCCGGTGATGCCGATCTGCCGCGTCGGCAGCTTCGACGAGGCGCTGGAACACGCCAACCGCTCGAAGTACGCGCTGGGTTCGTTCATCTACACCAACGACCTCAGCGAGACGATGCGTGCGCTCGAGGAGCTGGAGGCCGGCATGACCTGGGTCAATTCCAGCTCCCTGCTCGACAACGACGCCGGCCCCTTCGGCGGGCGCAAGATGTCAGGCACGGGACGCCAGCTCGGCTCGGAAGGCATCGACCAGTTCCGCCACAGCAAGTTCTCGATGATCGACCACGAGAGCAAGCCGGCCGACTTCTGGTGGTATCCCTACAAGGACGCCGAGGCCTACAAGGGCAAGCGCTAGCGGCGCAGCGCCTTGATGCGCTGGTCGCGGCGGCGCTTGAGCAGGACGTAGCTCACGGCCGCGACGATCGTGATGGCGACGAAGATGACGCCGATGGCGTTGACCACGGGCGAAAGCCCGAAGCGCATGCGCGCGCCGATTTCGGTGACCAGGGTCCAGTTGCCGCCGATCGCGAAGAAGGTGGTGTTGTAGTTCTCGATCGACTGCAGGAAGGCGATCACGGCCGCCGTGGCGATGGTCGGCATCAGGAAGGGCAGCGTGATGCGCTGGAAGACCAGGAACGAGGAGGCACCGAGATCGAAGCCGGCCTCCTCCAGGCCGCGGTCCTGGCGCTGCAGGCGGGCCATGAACATCAGCATGCAGTAGGAGCCGATGAAGACCGACTGGGCGATCATGGCGGTGAAGAGGCCGGCCTCGACGCCGAACATGTCGCGCCAGAAGATCATGGTGGAGACGCCCAGCACGATGCCGGGCATCAGCATGGGCGAGACCAGCAGGGTGTAGAGCAGCGTGCTTGCCTTCGATTCCAGCCGTGTCAGCAGCAGGGCGCCCGACAGCCCCAGCGGGATCGAGATGGCGATGACGCCGAGCGCGATCAGCAGGGAGTGCCACAGGCCCTGCAGGAAACGCGCGTCCTGGGGCAGGCCGCGCACGGTGACGTTGCCTGCCTCGTCGGTGGCACCGGTGAACCATTGCAGGGTGAAGCCGCGCCAGTCGCTGACCGAGGGCGTGTCGTTGGCGTTGAAGGCCGCCAGGACCATGATGCCCAGGGGCACGAAGAGGTAGAGGAAGAAGAGGCCGATGTAGGCGTTGAGCACGACATCGCCCCAGTCGATGCCGAGCGCCCGCCGCTCGTCCTGCCCCTGCTCCCGGCCCTGCTGCGCGAGCGCGGTCATTTCGCGATGTCCCGGATGCCGACGCGGAAGACGACCATGTTGACCAGGATGAAGCCGGTGCAGGCGGCCAGCAGCGCCAGCGAATAGGCCGAGCCGATGTTCCAGTTCCCGGCCTCGAAGAAGTTCCGGTAGATCACCTGGCTGAACCAGTCGGGGTGCAGGCCCGGGCCGACCAGGCCCGGCACGGCGATGGAACCGGCCGCCAGCATGAAGGTCATGATCGAGCCGACCGCGATGCCGGGCTTGGCATAGGGCAGCACGACGCGCAGGTGGGTGCGCAGCAGCGAGGCGCCGAGATCCTTGGAGGCCTCGATCTGGTTGCGGTCCAGCGTCTCGATCGTGTTGTACATGGGGAAGACCATGAACAGAATGTAGGCGTAGACCATGACGCAGAAGACCGCGCCGTTGGAGGCGAGCCAGCGGATCGGCTCGCCCTGCGCCATGTCGATCAGGCCCAGGGCGTCGAGCGTCGTGTTGAGCATGCCCTCGTTGGCCAGGATCATGGTCCAGGCGAAGATGCGCAGCAGTTCGTTGATCGCATAGGGGATGAGCAGGCCGAGCATCAGCATCGCCGCACGCTCGCGGTTGGGCGTCTGGGCGACCGTGTAGGCGATGGGATAGCAGACCACGAAACAGATCAGCGTGACGCAGAAGGAATAAAGCAGCGTCATGCCGAAGATGCGCAGGTGCAGGCCGCTCATGGTCGTGAAGTTGCGCATGGAGTAGCCGCTGGCGGCCTCCTGCTCGGCCATGAGGCGGGTCTCTTCCTCCTCCATGGCGGCGAGATCGGCCTGGAGGCCGGCGACCTGGGCTTCCAGTGTCGCGATCTGGTCCTCGACGCTTTCAGTCCCGGCGGCCGAAGGGCTGGGCACGGCCAGGCCGGAACCGGCGGTGTTGTCCTCGCCGATCTTGGCGCCCGGCGCGACACCGACGGACGCGCCGGCACCCGCCTGCTGCCGGAGCACCTGGATGTCGTATTCCAGGGTGTAGATCTGCTGGTAGAGGCGGTCGACATCGACCTGGCTCTGGATCGCGGCACCGCCACGCGGCTCGTAGATGAAGGCGCGCTCGATCATGTTGAGCTGCGGCAGGGCGATCAGCGCGACCAGCCAGAGGGCGACGATGCCCAGCAACAGGCTCGCCAGGACGGCGCCGTAGCTGCGGTAGAGGCTACTCACGGGCGAGATCGCCGGCGCGCAGGACCAGCGCGTCCGTGCTGCGGAAGCCGAGCTCCAGTTCGCCCTCCAGCGAACGCCAGGCATCGCCGGAGTTGGTCATGTGCATGACCAGCGGCAGGTTGCCGGCGGCGCGCAGGAAGACGTTGACGAAGGGGCCTTCAAGGTCGCGCCGCTCGACATGGGCGCGCATGCGGTTGGCCGTCTCGTTGCTGCGGCTGGCCAGGTCCAGACGCTCGGGCCGCACGAAGATCATGGCGTCGTCGCCCGCGCTCAGGCCGTCGCGGTTGGCGCCGGTGAACTCCCCGACATCGGTGGCGACGCGGGCGACGCCGTTGGCGCCGTGCATGACCTTGCCGCGAAAGACGTTCTGCTCGCCCACGAAGGTCGCGACAAACGCGGTGGAGGGGCTGTCGTAGATGTCCTCGGTCGCCGCGACCTGCTCGACGCGGCCGCGGTTCATCACCGCGACACGGTCCGACATGGTCAGGGCCTCGCCCTGGTCATGGGTGATGTAGATGAAGGTGACGCCGGTCTTGCGCTGGATCGACTTCAGCTCGGCGCGCATGTGCTGGCGCAGCTTCAGGTCGAGCGCCGAAAGCGGCTCGTCGAGCAGCAGCACGGCCGGTTCCACGGCAAGGCCGCGGGCGACCGCGACGCGCTGGCGCTGGCCGCCGGAAAGTTCGGTGGGTTTCTTGTCGCCCTGGCCGGTGAGCGCCACGAGTTCGAGCAATGCGTCGGCGCGCCGGCGGCGTTCGGCACGGGGCATGCCGCGCGCCTCCAGGCCGAAGGCGACGTTCTCCCACACCGTCATCAGCGGGAAGAGCGCAAGATTCTGGAAGATGAGCGCGGTCGGCCGCCTGTTGGGGCCAAGCTGCGTCATGTCCTCGCCGCCGATCCGGATGCGGCCGGTGCTGGGCTTCAGGAAACCCGAGACCATACGCAGGATCGTGGTCTTGCCGCAGCCCGACGGGCCGAGGATGGAGAAGAACTCTCCGGCCCGGATCGTCAGGTCGGTCGGCTCGACCGCGGTGAAGTCGCCAAAGCGCATCGACACACCGTCGAGTTCGACGTCCTTGCCGCGCAGATCCTGCATGTCCATCGCTGCTCCCCCGGATGGCCTGCGTCAGACGGCGCTGCCGGCACGGGATGACCGCACCGGCAGACGCCAGCCTGGCAACGGACGATCAGGCGTTGGTGATCATGTCGACGTAGACCTGGCGCATCGGCGCGAACCAGGGCGTGTCGGCCTGCCACCACCAGAGGTTGGACAGGGTCTCGGGCGTGTAGATTTCCATGAAGGTCGCCGAGTACTGCTCACCCGCGTGGGCGGCAGCGCCGGTGGCCGCCGAGTTGTAGCCGGTGTTGGCGACGAACATGCCCGACATCTCCGGCTCGAACATGGCGTTGAGGAAGGCATAGGCCTGGTCGACGTTCTCGGCGCCGGAGGGGATGACGATCGAGTCCATCCAGGTGATGCCGCCTTCGACGGGCATGCGGTACTTCCAGGCGGGATCGACGTCCCAGCCCAGCTTGATGCCGGTGGTGTCCCAGGTCTGGCCGATGACGCAGCCGGCCTCGGTGAAGGCGTTGGTCGCCTCGGTGGCGTTGTTCCAGAAGGCGCCGACGTTCTGCTTGTTCTCGATGATGTAGGCCGCGACCGCGTCCCAGACGCGCGTGGCGTCCTCTTCGGACTTGTAGACGTCGAGCATGCGGTTGGAGGGAACCGCACCGGTGGCGTCGAGGTAGAGGCCGGTGCCCATGATGACCGACTTCTGGCGGAAGGCGACCTTGCCCGCGAGATCGGGACCCCAGAGCGAGCCGTAGGAGACCTCGTTGTCGGCCAGCGGCATGGCGGCCGCATTGAAGGTCACGGCCTCGGTGCCCCAGTCGAACGGCAGGGCGACACGCTCGCCGCGCTGGACGCCGCCGAGCTGGATGGAGTCGCGCACCATCGAGGGGATGATGTTGTCCATGTTGACCCTGGACTCATCGATCGTGGCGAGCAGCATGGTGCCGTCGTCGGCCTTGTAGTTCGGCACGTTGGTGACCGAGGGGAAGATGATGTCGAAGCCGGAACCGCCGGCGGCCTTGAGCTTCTGCTCGGCCTCGTCGTTGGAACCGAAGGTCGAGAGGTTGACCTTGATGCCGCTGTCGGCCTCGAACTTGTCGATCATGTTCTGCTGGACGTAGTCGCCCCAGGCAAAGACGTTGACCTGGCCCGAAGTGGCCAGCGCATCGCGGGAACGCAGGACGGCCGGCATGGCCAGGGTGGCGGCGGCCGCGGCCGTGCCCTTCAGGGCGGTGCGGCGGGTGATTTCAGTCATGGCGTTGAAGCCTCCGAAGGGTGCGAAGGCGGTGAGTGTTAGGCCCCGGTTGTTACGGCCCCGCAAACGAACCTTGAAGTTAATGTGACGGACCGCCCCAGCTGTGGACATCTCCACCTCCCGGGGGTCTGTTCCGGGGGACCGCTGCACCACTTCAATCCGGGAGCGGAACCATGAAGGTCACCTTCCGCTGCCCGCCCGAACTGGAGGGCCTGATCCCGGCGCCGATCGCGGCCCGCCGCGGCTTGCCGGCGTGGCTGCGGCAGATGCCCAACATGGCCCACAGCAACGACCTCGACGCCGATCTCGAGACGGTCAAGCAGTGCCCGCCCTTCGTCGACGCCATGGGCGCGGGCTTCCTGATGCCGCTGGTCGTCGACCTGCAGGTGGCCGACGGCGCCTTCGCCTGGGACTGGGAGCCGCCGGCCAGACTGCCGGCCCACTACCCGCGCTCGCCCTTTGCCTTTCATGTTCCAGAGCAGCTCGTCGGCACGCCGATGCATGACCCCGAGCGCTTCGCGGTCAAGTTCATCAACTTCTGGACCATCGCGCTGCCCGCCGGCTGGGGCCTGCTCTGCACCCATCCGGCCAACCGGGCCGACCTGCCGTTCCGCACCGTCACCGGCCTGGTGCGCGCCGACAACTACGACACCTTCATCCACTTTCCCGCCCTGTGGAGCGATCCCGGCTTCGCGGGCACCCTGCCCCGCGGCACACCCGTGGCGCAGTGCTACCCGGTGCCGCTCGAATCCCTGGAGCTGGAGACCGGCACGATCACGGGCGAGGCGGCCGAGAAGTTCCTTGGCGCCCACACCGCACCGCGCGACGGCCTGGGCGCCTACCGCAGGCACCACCGCCGGCGCGACTGATCCCGGTCAGGCCAGGCCGAGCAGCGCACGCATCCGCGCCGGGCGCAGGTCGAAGCTGCCGTGGGGGCCTGCAGCGAGCGCGCGCAGCACCGCGCCATAGGCGGAAGGTTCATGGACGAGCAGTTCGCGATAGACCGCCAGCGCGTCGTCCAGGCGGCCGGTTTCCTGGAGGCTGCCGCCCAGGCCGAGCATGAGTTCGCGCTGGGGGCCCAGTGCCGCCCGGCAGGCCTGGAAGTGCCGGCAGGCCGCGGCGTGATCGCCCAGCGCACGCGCCGCCAGCCCGAGGTGGAGGACCACGACCGGGTGGCCGGGGTCGTGTTCGAGCGCGGCATCGAGACGTGCCCTGGCCTCCCCCGCACGCCCGTCGCGCAGCAGCAGGGCGGCAAGCTCGCAGCTTGCCCGGGTGTAGGAGGGCGCCAGGCTCACCGCCTTGACGAGCCAGGACTCGGCCTCGCGATCGGCGCCGCGGGCGGCCAGCAGGTGGCCCAGGTTGTAGGCCGCCTGGGGATTGCCGTCGTCGCGTTCCACGGCGCGGCACAACACGTTCTCGGCCTCCTCGACGGCGCCCGAGGCGGCAAGCGCGATGCCGAGGTTGACCATGGCGGAGGCCCCTGCCCCGGCCGCGACCGCCCGCCGCAGTAACGGGACGGACTCGTCGAGACGGGCCTGCTGCAGGGCAAGGACGCCGCGCAGATGCGCCGCCTCGCCGTCATCCGGGCTGACAACGGACAGGCGGTCCGGGCGATCTGGGGGCTGCGAGCGGGGCATCGTCTCTCCCTGGACGGGAAGCCATTGTGAACGGGTCGGCGCCGGTCCGAAACCGTTTGCCGCGCGCGGGGGCTTCTGGCAGCGTTGCCGCGACCGGTTGACCTGCCCCCGCTGACTGGTCCGGTTTCAATGTTAGTGCATGGTCGGCTTTGTCGCCAAGCTG
>JAQCLG010000127.1 GCA_027592745.1 Pseudomonadota bacterium
TGCAGGGCCGGGATGCCGGTGCCCATCGGCGCGACGACGGCATGGACCGGGGCGCCGGCCATGGCGGTGGGCGCCAGCAGGGCGGCAACCTCGGCCTCGACGGCGGCCAGGCGTGCGGCGTCGGCGCGGTCGGCCTTGGTCAGCGCCACCAGGGCGCGCGGCACGCCCAGCAGGTCGAGCACGGCGACATGTTCGCGGGTCTGGGGCATGACGCCGTCGTCGGCGGCGACGACGATCAGCGCCAGGTCGATGGCGGCGACGCCGGCGACCATGTTGCGCACGAAACGCTCGTGTCCGGGCACGTCGATGAAACCCATGACGCTGCCGTCGGGCAGGGCGCGGTAGGCAAATCCCAGGTCGATCGTGAGGCCGCGCGCCTTCTCCTCGGGCAGGCGGTCGGTGTCGACGCCGGTCAGGGCGGCGATCAGCGTGGTCTTGCCATGGTCGACGTGGCCGGCGGTGGCCACGATCATGGCGCGCCCAGCCGGGCGAGGCTCTCGCGGAAGGCGGCCTCGTCGTCCAGGCAGCGCAGGTCGAGCAGCAGGGCGCCGTCATGCAGGCGGCCGATCACCGGGCGGGGCAGGGCGCGCAGGCGTGCCGCCAGATCGCGCAGCAGGGCATCGCCGCCGCGTGCCTGCGCCGGGCGCAGCGCAAGACCGGCGCTGGGCAGCACCGCGACCGGCTGGGCGCCGCTGCCGATCTGGCTCAGGAGATCGGTGATGGCGACGGTGCAGGTTTCGCCCAGGGCGGCAGCGACCGCCGGCAGCAGGCCTTCGGCCTGGGCGCGGATCTCGCCGCGCGGCCGGGTCAGCAGGGCCAGTGCGGGCAGGCGGCGGGGCAGGCTGTCGGGGTCCTCGTAGAGGGCGAGCGTGGCCTCAAGCGCGGCGAGCGTCATCTTGTCGGCGCGCAGGGCGCGTTTCATCGGGTTGCGCGCCAGCCGGGCGATGAGGTCGGCGCGGCCCACGATCAGCCCGGCCTGGGGGCCGCCCAGCAGCTTGTCGCCGCTGAAGGTGACAAGATCGGCGCCGGCCGCCAGGGTCTGGCCCACCGTGGGTTCGCGCGGCAGGCCCCAGCGCGTCAGGTCGACCAGAGTGCCGCTGCCCAGATCGACCGCCAGAGGAAGGTCGTGGCCGTGGGCGAGTGCGGCGAGATCGGCCTCGGCGACCTCGGCGGTGAAGCCCTCGATGGCGAAGTTGCTGCGGTGGCATTTCAGGATCAGCCCGGTGCGTTCGCCGATGACCTCGGCGAAGTCCCCGATGTGGGTGCGGTTGGTCGTGCCGACCTCGACCAGGCGGCATCCGGCACGCGCCATGATCGCGGGCAGGCGGAAGGCGCCGCCGATCTCGATCAGCTCGCCACGCGAGACCGGCACCTCGCGCCGGTTGGCCAGGGTGTTGAGCAGGAGCAGCACGGCGGCGGCATTGTTGTTGACGACCAGGGCGGCCTGGGCCCCGGTGAGGCGGGTCAGGCGGGCCGCGACATGGCCGTCGCGCTCGCCCCGGTGGCCCGCGGCGAGATCGTATTCGAGATTGCTGGCGCCGCGCGTGACCGCGGCCACCGCGGCCACCGCCTCCTCGGCCAGGGGCGCGCGGCCGAGGTTGGTGTGGAGCACGGTGCCGGTCAGGTTGAAGACCGGGCGCAGGGAACGGGCGAGCAGGGCCTGGACGTCGGCCCCGATCAGCCGGGCCAGGACCGGGGGCGCAAGGTCGGGCGATGCGCCCTCGGCAAGCGCGCCTCGCAGGCGCTCCAGGGTCCGGCGTGTCGCGGCCAGCACGGGCGCGCGGCCATGGGCGGCGACGAGGCCGGCCAGGGCTGCATCCTGGAGCAGCCGGTCGACGGAGGGCGGGCGGGAAGGGGCGTTGTCCATGGGCTCCACGCACGGTGTCGCGGAGCGCAGCCTAGCGTGGAAAGCGGAGCCTGGCGACCACGCCCCGCGCCACCGTTTGAACGCGCGCGTGCCTTGCGGTCACAGCATGGGTCCTCCGGTCAAGCCGGAGGACGACAGGGATTGGGAGGTTCGGCATCGCGCTTGGCGCTTTTTCCCGGACGTCTGTCCAGCTAACGTGCGCGCGCCATGACAGAACATCGCCTCACCCCCCTGCTTGCACCCGCCTCGATCGCCGTCGTCGGGGCTTCCGCACGCGAAGGGGCCTTCGGCCTCGACACGCTGCGCAACGTCCGCCACGACGGCTTTGCCGGGCCGGTCCATCCGGTCAACCCGGCCTATCCCGCGATCGAGGGGCTGACCTGTTATCCCTCGCTCGCCGAGATCCCGGGGGGCGTCGAACACGCTATCCTCTCGGTCGCCAACGCCGGGGTCGAGGCGGCCATGGTCGATGCCATCGCCGCAGGGGTGCGTTCGGTCACGCTGTTCGGCAGTGCCTACCTTGAAGGCGACACGGGGGAGCCCAGGCTGAAGGACCGCCTGCAGGCGATCGCGCGCGAGGCCGGGCTGCTGATCTGCGGCGCCAACTGCATGGGTTTCGTCAACTACGAGTCCGGCACCCGCTCGACCTGGATGCCGATGCCCAGGGACGCCTGGCCCGACACGGGCAACATCGCGCTGATCAGCCATTCGGGCACCTGTTTCCTGGCGCTGCAGTTCGTCGACCGGCGCCATCGCCACAACCTCTGCGTCTCGGCCGGCCAGGAGCTCACCGTCACCGCCGCCGACTACATGGACTATGCGCTGGAGCAGCCCTCGACCCGGGTGATCGCCCTGTTCCTGGAGACCGTGCGCGAGCCCGAGGCCTTCCAGGCCGCCCTGGAGAAGGCCGTGGCGCGCGACATTCCCGTGGTCGCGCTCAAGGTCGGCAAGACGGCCAAGAGTGCCGCCCTGGCGCGCAGCCATTCGGGCGCCCTGGCCGGTGACGATGCCGCCTACGAGGCGCTGTTCGACCACTACGGCGTCATGCGCGTCGATACCTGGGACGACCTCACCGCCACGGCGCGGGTCTTCTCGCACCACAAGCGCCTGGCGCCGGGTGGCATCTCTGGCATCATGGATTCGGGCGGCGCCCGCGGCATGCTGATCGACCTGGCCGACCGCGCCGGAGTTCCCTTCTCCGACATTTCGCCCGAGACCACGGCAAGGCTCGCCGCGGAACTGGAATACGGACTGGAGCCGGTCAACCCGACCGATGTCTGGGGCACCGGGCGGGAGTGGCAGAAGGTCTTCGGCAAGTGCCTGGAGGCGCTGGTCGAGGACGAGGATTCGGCCATGACCGCGCTCTACACCGATTTCGGCTATGCCGGCTGGGACCCGACCGAACACTTCGACATCGCGGGCAGGATCGATGCCGCGACGCACAAGCCGGTCTATCTGGTGCAGCACTGGAGCCGGATGCAGAACCAGGCGGCGATCGAGACCTGCCTGAAACACGACATTCCCGTGTTCGAGGGCACGCAGACCTTCCTTGCCGCCATGCGCCACGCCATGGACCGGCGCGACCGCCAGGCCGCGGGCAGGGGCACGCCCGAGCCGATGCCGGAGCCGGCCGTGATCGCGGCATGGCGCGAGCGGCTGGCAGGCGGCGTGGCGTTCGACGAGAACGACGGCCTCGACCTGCTCGATGCCTTCGGCATCGCCACGCCGGGCCGCCGCATCGTGCGCAGTGCGGAGGAGGCCGTGGCCGCGGCTGCGGCGCTCGGCGGGGCGGTGGCGCTCAAGACCGCCGAACCCGGCATTCTGCACAAGAGCGACGTCGGCGGCGTGCGCCTCGATCTCGCCTCGGCCGATGCGGTGCGCGCTGCCTATCAGGACATGGCCGGGCGCCTGGGCCCGCGCTGCCTGGTCAGCGCGATGGTCGCGCCGGGGGTCGAGCTGGCCTCGGGCATCGTCGTCGATGCCCAGTTCGGGCCGCTGGTGATGGTCGCGGCCGGAGGCATCCTGATCGAGGTCATGAAGGACCGCCGCTTCCTGATGCCGCCCGCGACCCGGACCGACGCCCGCCGCGCCCTCGACAGCCTGGCAAGCCGCGTGCTGCTGGACGGCGTGCGCGGCCGTCCCGCCGCCGATGTCGAGGCGGTCGCGGCGACCATCGCCCGGCTCGCCAACCTGGCGAGCACGCTGGGCGACCTGCTCGACGAACTCGACGTCAACCCGCTGATCGCCGGTCCCGGCGGCTGCATCGCCGTCGATGCCCTGGTGGTGCCGCGCCAGGCCGGCTGACGTGCCGGCCATCGGCGGGGTTCGCCGTGGCGCCGGGGAGGTTATGATGGCGTCCGCCCGGGGGAGGATCGCATGGGCCTGCCTGGAATGACCGTGTCGTGAGCGAACCGGAACTCTCCGTCGTCATCCCGACGTTCGAGCGCCCGGCCCTCCTGGCCTCGTGCCTGGAAGGTTTCGCCGGGCAGGAGGTCGCGCGCGGGCGCTTCGAGGTCGTGGTCGTCGACGATGGCGGCCGGCAACCTCTCGATGGCGTGGTCGCAGCCTTTCGGGAACGCCTCGACCTGCGCCTGGAACGGCGCCCGCACCGCGGTGTCGCTGCCGCCCGCAACGTCGGGGTCGTGCTGGCGCGCGCACCCCTGCTCGTGCTCTTCGACGACGACCAGCGGCCGCTGCCCGGCATGATCGGGCGCTGCCTGGATTTCCATGCCGCCGAACCCGCTGAAGACGCCTTTCGCCTGATGCGCGTCGTGCCCGAGCCCGGCTTGCCGCGCGATGCCTGCAGCATCGCCATGTTCGAGGGCCGCGGCGTCTTCGGCTTTCCCCAGCCCGGCGAGAACTGGAGCCACTTCGGCTTCTGGGGCGGGGCGATCTCCTGCAAGGCCTCGCTGTTTCGCTACGGCCTGTTCGATGCCGCCTACGGCATGGTCGAGGATGTCGAGCTGGGCCTGCGCATCGGCCAGTGGCTGCCGCTGCGCTGCCTGTTCGACGGGGCGGCCGACATCGCCCAGCTGCGTACCCTGGGCGTGCGCGACATCGCCCGGCGCTGGCTGCGCCTGAGCTGGTTCCACCTGGTGTGGCAGCGCAACTATCCCGGCTGCGTCACCATCGGCGAGCGCCCGTCCTATCGCGAGGCGGCACGTTTCATCGGGGATGCCGCGACGCTGGCAGAACGTGTCGGCGCCCTGGAAGAGCAGGCCCGCGCGCTCGGGCCGATCGATGCCGCGAGCCTGACGCCGGAACGCCGCGCCCGCCTGGAGGACTTCCTCGTCGGCATGCGGAGCCTGGTGCAGGCCAGCCAGGCCCACGGCTGGACGGCGGCACGCAACGACGAGCCGGTCGAGGCCACACTTACCCGTCTGTTGCCCTGAATGGGCTCAGCCCTGCGGCGGTGTGGCGACGTCCTCGAACAACCATTCGCGGAAGCGTTGTACCGCATCCCGTTCCCGGTCTTCCGGGCGGCAGACGAACCAGATGGCAAAGGCCACGGGCCAGCGCAGGGCGAAGGGCTCGACCAGCCGTCCCGCGGCAAGGTCGAGGGCCACGACCGAGCGGCCGAGCAAGGCGATGCCCTGGCCGTCGATGGCCGCCTGGGCGGCCAGGCCCTGCATGCTGAAGACCGGCCCGCGCCGGGGGTCGCAGCCGACGATATCAGCCCGCGCCAGCCAGGCCGCCCAGTCGGGCGCCTCGTCGCGCCCATCGGTCTCGTCGCGCACATGGAGCAGGGTCTCGCGCGCCAGGTCGACCGCTTGCGCCAGGCGCGCGGCCAGATGCGGTGCGCAAACGGCGATGGTTTCCTCGTCGACGATGCGCTCGCTCGTCAGGCCGGGATAGGTGCCCATGCCATAGCGGATGCCGACATCGACATCCTCGGCGGCAAAGTCGACCAGCCGCATGGTGGCGTCGATTCGGACATCGATGCCTGGGTGAAGTCCGGCGAAGCGCTCCAGGCGCGGCACCAGCCAGCGCGTCGCCAGCGACGGCGGTGCGGTGACGGTCAGGCGCCGGTTGCCCGAGACATCGCCTGTGCCGAAGGCGCGGGCGGCCTCCACGGCCTCGGCGAAGGCGTCGAAGCCTCGCGTCAGGCGCGCCATGCAGGCGTTGCCGGCATCGGTCAGGCTGAGCGCCCGGTGATGGCGACGGAACAGGCGTACGCCCAGGTCCTGCTCCAGCATGCGGACATGGGCGCTGACCGCCGGCGCGCTGACCCCCAGTTCCTCGGCGGCCCGCGTCATGCTGAGGTGGCGCCCGGCGGCTTCGAAGGCACGCAGTGCGTTGAGGGGCGGCAGGGGGCGCCGCCGTGGTTCGGTGAAGAATTTCTGAACCAAAGCTGTTGCCGTTCTTGGTTGAGAGGTCGCGCTGGCTGCTGCCATTGTCTACGGTCTTCGATGCCGCGGCGAGATTTTTGGCCAAGGGATCGTTAAGCGAAATCCTGAAGGGGACGGGGATGCGGCTCTCTCACGGACATTGCGAATTGCCCCAGGGCGCCTACAGCGCCGCGGACTACTGGGAGGCCGAGCAGCAGCGCCTTTGGCGCCATGGCTGGGTCCATGTCGCGGGCGGCTGGGAACTGCCCAAGCCCGGCGACTGCCGGCCGGTCACCGTGGCGGGCCTGCCGGTGCTGCTGGTGCGCCGTCGCGACGGCGGGATCGGCGCCTTCCACAATGTCTGCCGCCACCGCGGCGCGCGCCTGGTGCGCGAGGCCTGCAATGCCAAGGCGGTCATCACCTGCCCCTACCACGGCTGGGCCTTCGGTCTGGACGGTGCGCTGCGTTCCACGCCCTGGTGGGACGTCGCCGACGGCAGCGCGCCGGAGGATTTCGACAAGGGCGCGTTCGGGCTGGTGCCGGTGCGCTGCCATGTCTGGTGCGACCAGGTCTTCGTCTGCCTGGATGAGGAGGCGGCTTCGTTCGAGGAGCATGCCGCCGCGCTGATCGCGCGCTGGAGCCATGCCGACATCTCGCTGCTGCGTTATGCCGGCAGCGTGACCTATGAGGTAGCGGTGAACTGGAAGCTGGTGATCGAGAACTATCTCGACACCTACCACCTGCCGTTCCTGCACCCTCAGCTCGGCTCGGTGGAACTCGCCAAGCGTTTCGTGCCGCTCGACGAGGGCGCGCTGGTCGGCATCAACTACACCAGCGGCGCGGCCGACAAGAACAAGGGCGATTCCGGCTTCAGGGTGTTCCCGGGTTTCACATCGGAGCAGCTTGCCAGCCAGGACATCGCCCTGCTCTTTCCCAACACCCTGTTCGAGTTCGTGCCCGAACACGTCATGTTCTTCCGCGTCGATCCGGTAGGGCCGGAATGCACACGCGAGACGCTGGCGTTCTACTACCTGGGCGAGGATGCCACCCGTCCCGAACTTGCCGAGCAGCGCCAGGCCGCCTTCGATGCCTGGGACCGCATCAACCGTCAGGACTTTCCGACGCTGGACGACCTGCAGGCCGCCGCCCATTCCCCGGCCGCGCGCAACCTTCCCGCGCCGTCGCCGCTGTGGGAGATTCCCTCGGCCCGTTTCCGGGACCGCATCGACGCCATCGTGGGGGAAGCCTGACATGGGATTGCTCTACAGCCGCATCGCGGTGACCGGCGGCAGCGGCCTGCTGGGGCGTTACGTCGTGCGCGAGCTGATGGCCGATTGCGACGTCACGGTGATCGATCTCAAGCCGACGCCCGAGGATGTCGCCTTCGTCAAGGCCGACATGCGCGACCTGGAGGCGGTGCGCGCCGCGCTGCGCGGCCATGACGCGGTGGTGCACCTGGCCGCGCTCGACGCCGGCATCGTGCCGCAGGAGGAAGCCTTCATCGACGTCAACCTGCGCGGCACCTGGCATGTCCTGCAGGCGGCCGAGGAAGCCGGGGCGGGGCGTGTCGTGGTCACCTCCAGTGTCGCTGCCGTCGGCCTGGGCCGCCACAACATCCCGCCCGTGCTGCCCATCCCGCTCGACGTCAACCTGGCACCGCTCGATTCCTACGGCCTTTCCAAGCAGGCCTGCGAGGCGATGGCCCGTGTCTTCGTGCGGCGCGGCCCGCTGGAGGTGATCTGCCTGCGCCCCTGTCTCGTCGCCCAGCCCGAGATCGTCTACGGCATCGCCAGGACGGCCGCGCAACAGGACGGGACGGCGCCGCCGCCACCGGCGAGCGGCATCGGCTGGCGCGACCTGCGCGAGGAACTTTCGCCGACGCGCGCCATCGTCAGCCCGCAGGATGTCGCGCGCGCCTTCCGTGCCGCGCTGACCGCACCGGGCATCCGCTACGGCACTTATTTCGTCACGGGTCCCGACAGCTGCACGCAGCGCCCGACCATCGACTGCGTCGCGGAGGGGTTCGGCGCCATGCCGGAACTGACGCGGCCCTCGCTTTATGCCGACGATCCCTGCGCCACCGCCTACGACCTGGCACCCGCGCTGGGCGACCTGGGCTGGGAACCCAGGGACCGCTGGGCCGACTACCTCAACCGCGTCATCGCCACGGGATGACCTCCAGGGAGAATCCATGACCGCTTCCCATCTCGTCCTGCGCGGCGGCCTCGTGGTCGATGCCGCCGAGGGCTTGGCGCAGCGCGCCGACATCCTGGTTGCGGGCGACCGCATCGCCGCCCTGGGCGCGCCCGGCATGGCCGTGCCCGAGGGCACGGCCGAGCGCGACGCGGCGGGGTTCATCGTCATGCCCGGGCTGGTCAACGCCCACACCCATGGCCACGGCAGCTTCGGCAAGGGTCGCGGCGACCTCTGGTCGCTGGAACTGCTGCTCAACGCCGGTCCCTGGATCAGCGCCCGGCGCAACAACGAGGACAAGTACCTGGCCACCCTGCTGAACGCCGCCGAGATGGTGCGGCGCGGCTGCACGGCGGTCTACGACCTGACCTGGGAGCAGCCGCGGCCCTCCATTGAGGGCATGCACCAGGTGGCGCATGCCTACCGCGACATCGGCATGCGCGCCCTGATCACGCCGATGATGGCCGATCTTTCGTTCTACGACATCGTGCCGGGCCTGCGTGAAGTCCTGCCGGAGGAACTCGGCAAGACGGTCGACGGCTGGCGCCTCGATCCCTACCGGGCGGCGCTCGATGCCTGCCGGGAGATCCTGGCGACCTGGCCCTTCGATACCGACCAGCTCCGCTTCGGCATCGCCCCGACCATTCCCATGCACTGTAGCGACGGGTTCCTCGAGACCTGCCGCGACCTCGCCGACGCATTCGCCTGCCCGGTCCACACCCACATGGCCGAATCGAAGCTCCAGGCCCTGGTCGGCAAGGAAACCTACGGGCGCACCCTGACCGCGCAGTTCGACGCCCTGGGCCTGCTCACCGAGCGGTTCACCGCCGGCCACGGGGTATGGCTCGACGACGACGACATGAAACGCATGGCGGACCGGGGCGCCTCGGTGGCGCACAATCCGGGCAGCAACCTGCGCCTGGGATCGGGCATTGCCGCCGTGCGCAGGCTGGTCGAGGCGGGCGTCAACGTCGGCATCGGCACCGACGGCTCCAATTCCTCCGACAACCAGAACATGTTCGAGGCGACGCGCCTGGCGGCCTATGTCTCCCGGGTCACCAGCCACGACGTCGCGTCCTGGGTCGGGGCCGGCGAGGCGCTGGCCATGGCAACGGCGGGCGGTGCCCGCGCCATGGGCTTCGAGAAGCTGATCGGGCGCATCGTGCCGGGCTACAAGGCCGACCTGGTCTTCCTCGATCTCAACGACCTGGCCTATGTGCCGCTCAACGATGCGCGCAACCAGATCGTCTATGCCGACGACGGGGCTTCGGTGCGCCACGTCATGATCGGCGGGCGTTTCGTCCTGGAGGACGGGCGTTTCACCACGATCGACCTGGACAAACTGAGGGGCGACGTCGCCACCGCCATGGAACGCCTCAACCGCGACATCGCGGAGCGCCGGGAGGTGGTGCTCGCGCTGGAGCCCCACGTCATGCGCCACTGCGTGTGTTTCTCGGCGAAGCCGTGCGGCGTCCGGCGGATCATCGACTGACCGTCCTGCCTCAGTGAGACGGCGGCGGTGCGTCACGACGGCGCAGGGCGGGCCAGCGCCACAGGCAGAGGCCGAACAGCACGGCGCCCTCCAGCGCGACCACGCCGATTGCACGGTCCGGACCCAGCCACTCCGCGAGCAGGCCGCCATGCAGCATGCCGAAGGGCGCGGTGCCGAAACAGACGACCAGAACACCCATGATGCGCCGGCGCATGGCCTCGGGTGTCGCCTCGAAGACGATGGTCGCCTGCATGGCGCCGAAGGCCGCCTGGGCAAGGCCGCCGAGGAACAGCACGACGAGGCAGGCGACGAACCAGGGCAGCAGGGAAAAGGCCAGGATGGCGGCCAGGATGCCGCCGCAGCCCAGCACGAAGAGGCGCATGTAGCCGCGCGGGTCGGCATAGATCGAGATGACCAGCAGCCCCAGCAGGGCGCCCGCGCCCTCTGACGACATCAGCATGCCCGTGCCCACCGGTCCCAGCGCCAGCTTGTCGGCCGCGATCGAGGGCAGCATGGCGGTGTAGGAGAAGCCGAAGAAGTTGAGCACCACAGTGGCCGCGAGCACGCCCGCGACCGTTGGGTTCTCGCGCAGGTGCCGCAGGCCCGCGGCGATGACGCGCCAGGTCCGCTCGTGGACGGCTGTCAGCGCGTCGGCCTTGTAGCGCACAGAGCGGATGCAGAGGAACTCGACGACGTAGGCGACCGAGGCCGCCATGTAGAATCCGTGGATGCCGACGTCGCGCAGCAGCAGGCCACCGAGCAGGGGGCCGACGAAGACCATGGCGGTGCCCGTCGCGATATCGAAGGAAAGCCCGGCCGCCGCCCGGCCGCGCCCGGCGACCTCGCCCAGCAGGGTCCGGCGCACCGGGTACTCGGTAGTCCAGCAGACCCCCGCGAGGAAGGCGGCGATGCCCACCATCCAGAGCTCCAGCACGCCCGAGAGCGCCACGACCGCCATGGCGGCCGTCACCACGGCCATGGTGCCCAGGCAGACCAGCAGCAGGGTGCGGCGGTCCATGCGTTCGGCCACAGCGCCGGTCACGGCCCCCAGCAGCGAGTTCGGCAGCGCGAAGGCGAACAGCATCAGCGCCACGAGGAAGGGCGAGCCGGTCTGCTGCTGGACGAAGACGCCCAGCACCAGGAACTCGGCGTAGTGGATCAGGCTGCCGACGGTGCCCGCCGCCCAGACCGCCCGGTAGTCCGGCACCGCAAGCAGAGAGGCGAGCCGGCGCAGGCCGGCCGCCCCCGCCCCGCCCGCCGGCG
>JAQCLG010000128.1 GCA_027592745.1 Pseudomonadota bacterium
GGCCAGCGCCGCGGCGAGCACGCTGCGGCGCGAGGCAAGCCCGCCGCGCGGCCCCGACAGCGACCAGGCGTAAGGCGCGCAGCAGGCGCAACCGTAGGCGTGGCCGATGCCGGGGCAGGTCTTCATCCCTGCGGTACGGCTCCGGCGAGTGCGGCCGCCTTCTCGATGACGTCGTTCTGGTGGGCATAAAGCTGGTGCCCGCCGGCAACGTCGACGAAAGGCGCAAAGACGTCGTCGATGCGGGACTTCGTGCCCGAAAGCTCCTCCATCACGGCCAGCCCGCAATAGGGCACGTAGGCCGCGGAGTAGCCGCCCTCGTGGGAGAGGACGAGGCGGCCGCCGCACAGCTCGTCGGCCAGCTCCAGCATGATCTGCGTCATGCGCCGGTAGGCCGTGGTCGTCACCATCATGCGGCCCAGGGGATCGTAGATCGAGCCGTCGAAACCCGAGGCGATGACGATGATCTCCGGCCGGAAACGGCGCAGGGCCGGGGCGACGACCCGCTCGAAGGTGCCGACATAGGCATCGTGGCCCGAACCCGGCGGCAGCGGCACGTTGAGGTTGGCGCCCACGCCCGCACCCGCCCCGGTCTGGTGGATATGGCCGGAATCGTTGGGGAACCAGTTGTCCTGGTGGATCGAGATGGTGAGGACATCGGGGTCCTCGTAGAAGATCTTCTCGGTGCCGTTGCCGTGGTGGACGTCCCAGTCGACGACCGCGGCGCGCCTGATGCCGTGGGCGTGGCGGGCGTGATGGAGCGCGACGCCGATGTTGCCGAAAATGCAGAAACCGCGGCCCAGATCGGGTTCGGCATGGTGGCCGGGCGGGCGGACCAGGGCGTAGCCGTTGTCGACCTTGCCCTCGACCACGGCATCGAGCATGGCGATGACGCCGCCGGCCGAGAGGCTGGCGATCTCGTAGCTGCCATGGCCGAAGGGCGTGCCCTCGCCCGCATTGCCGCCGCTGCCCTCCGAGAGCGCCTTGATCCTGGCGACATAGTCGCGCGTGTGGACGCGCAGGATCTCCTCCTCGGTGGCATGGCGCGGGCGGACGTCGACCAGGGTGTCGAGCATGCCGGCGACGTCGAGCAGGTTGCGCAGGCGCCGCTTGGTCTCGGCATTCTCGGCGTGTTCGCCCGGCTGCACGCGCAGGCCGGCGGGATACCAGAGCGCGGCATGGCCGGTGTCGTGCCACATGTAGAGTTCGTGGAAGAGAAAGCCTGTGCGGCGTGGCATCCGTCGCTCCCCTGTTGCGGTGTGGGGCAGAGCCTCCGACGGGCGCGGCGCCTTGGCAAGCCCGCGTGTCAGCCCCGCCAGGGCAGGAGGTCGTCGGCCGAGGGCGGGCGCGAGAGCCAGGCCTGGCCCATGGCGCAGGTTTCCTCGGCAAAGCCGCTGCGGAAGTCGCGCGCTAGGTCGGTGGCGGGATGGGTGCCCATCCAGGCCAGGATCGCCATGCGGCGCATCATGATCAGCGTGGAGATCATCGCCAGGTGTTCGCGCGGCAGCGGCCGCAGCGGCGTGTAGCCCTCCAGCCAGGCCGCGACCAGAGCCGGCGTCTGCGGCAGGTTGTCGATCAGGGTGAGTGCGGTGGCCAGATCGTAGAGGAACCAGGACAGGCCGCAGTCGTCGAAATCGATGACGCGGGTGCTGTCGCCGACCAGGAGCAGGTTGGCCAGGCGCAGGTCGCAATGGGCAAGGCCGAAACGGTCACCGCCGCGGCCGTGGGCGTCGAGCCGCGCGGTGACCTCGTCCTCGACGCGTTGCAGCAGGGCAAGGTGGCTTTCGGTGACGCCGGGACCGTGGCGCCAGTTGCCCCAGTAGCTGTCCGGGCCGAAGACATGTTCGGGCACCCAGACCAGGCGCTCGAACCAGGGCGGACGGGTCCATGCCTCGGCATGGCGGTGGACACGGGCGCTGACCTCGCCAAGGCGGCGGAAGGGCGTGACGAGGTCCTGGCTTTCGTCGGGTTCGACCCCCTTGATGAAGTCGAAGAGCACCATGTGGCGCGGCCCGTCGAGGCCCTCGACCGTGCCTTCCTGGATCCATTCGCCGTCGATGCCGGGCTGCGCCTGGGGCGTGATGACGCCGCCGTCGGCGTGCAGGGCGTCGAGCCAGGCGAGCTCGCTGGCGATGCCGGCGCGCGAGTGGTAACCGCCGCGGTGGATGCGCAGAACATGACGCGCCCCCTGGCCGTGCTCGACCAGGAAGGTGGCGTTTTCGGAGACGTTGAGCAGGCACACGGACGCGCCCTCACCCAGGGGCCAGCGTACGAGCGAGGCCTGGGCAAGGGCGCGGATGCGATCGAGCACGGCGCCCCGGTCCACCATGTCCGCTCCGAGCGTGCGGGGAACCCGGTCCCTCAGGTCGCCTTGGCGGCAGCCTTGGGCTCGGGCATCTTCGATGCCGCCTGGGTCATGTTGGCCGAGAGCGTCTCCAGGATCTCGCGGGTCACGGCAAAGCGCTGGGAACCGTCGGGCCTGGAAAGCTCAAGCACGGCAAAGGCGGGATACTCCTCGCTGCGCAGAAGCTTGAAGGCGCGCAGGGGCCGGATGGGGGGCTCGGCGTCTTTTTCGGGCATCGAGGTTCTCCTCAAACAAAACCATGTGAGGCACCATTCAAGCCGACCCTGCCCGCCAGCACAACAGGCTTGGCCACGAGGCCCCGGGGGCACAGGATGAACGCGCCGCGACGGGCGCCCGGCCGGGTGGAAAAGCGCCCCGCCCGCACCACATCGCCCAGACAGGACCAGACCGGAGCGGAGCATGAGAAGAAGAACCCTGTCCCTCACCCTGGCGGCGGCAACCTTCGCGCTCGCCCTTGCAGGCTGCGCCATGCCCGGCGGCGAACGCGCTCCGGCCGGCGCGGAACGCCAGGAAACCGTGGCGCAACTGGAGGCACTGGGCCTGCGCAACATCGCGGCACTGCGCGTAAACGGGACCTACAGCGAAGGCGAGGCGACCTACAACGGCCAGAGGGTGCGCTTCCTCTACGACGCCCAGGACGGGAGCCTGCGCACCTGGGAAATCGAGCCGTTCACGCCGCCCGGCTAGAGGCCCTGCAGTCGGCGCGCCATGGCGATGGTGCCCGCTGAGGGACTCGAACCCCCACTCCCTTGCGGGAAGCGGATTTTAAGTCCGCTGCGTCTACCGGTTCCGCCAAGCGGGCACGGGGCGAGGTTGGCCGCTGGGGGACGCGGACGCAAGCCCGGCGCCGGGCCGCTCAGGTGACGTAGAGAAGTGCGGTATAGGTGGCGTAGGCACAGAGGAACAGGGCGCCCGCGAGCCGGCCGATGCGCCGGAAGCGCAGGCCCAGCGCCAACATCGCCACGGTGACGGCGAGCATCACCCAGACGTCGCGGTCGACGATGAGGGCGGGCACGTCGAGGGGGTGGACCAGCGCGGTCACGCCCAGGATGCCCAAGACGTTGTAGATGTTGCTGCCCACCACATTGCCCAGGACGATGCCGGACTGGCGCTTGAGCGCGGCCATCAGGCCGGCCGCCAGTTCGGGCAGCGAGGTGCCGATCGCCACCACGGTCAGGCCGATCACGGTGTCGGAGACGCCGAGCCTGCCGGCCAGCACGATGGAGCCGTCGACCAGCCAGTGGGCGCCCAGGATCGTGATGCCGATGCCGGCAACGGCCATCAGGAGCGCGAGCCCGGTGTGGCGCGGCCAGGGCTGCACCTCGGCTTCGGCGGCCTCGGCCCGGTCGCCGCCGCCGCGCAGTTCCTGGCGCAGGCACCAGGCGATGTAGCCGGTCAGGACGAGCACGAAGAGCGTGCCCTGGACCCGCCCGATATGGCCCGTCAGGGCGGCAACGACGCATGCCGCGGCGGCAAGCAGCATCATGCCGCCGTCCCGCCGCATCGTCGCGCGGTCGCAGGCAATCGGCGCGATCAGGGCGCACAGCCCGAGAATCAGGAGGATGTTGGCGGTGTTGCTGCCCACGACATTGCCGATGGCGATGCCCGGAGCGCCCAGGAAGGCCGCTTCCAGGCTGGCCACCAGCTCGGGTGTCGAGGTGCCGAAGCCGACCAGCGTGATGCCCACGATCAGCGGCGATACGCCCATCCGGACCGCCGTCGCGCTCGCCCCGCGCACCAGCAGTTCGCCGCCGGCCAGGAGTAGGACAAGGCCAGCCACCAGTTCGACATACAGCATCGCTTCCGCCCGAAGGGAGTGCCGGCAACCAGCCGGGGCGCGCGAGATATGGTTGGCATCGTACCGACCGACAAGGTGCCGGCGCGCGATTGTACCGGGGTACTGCCGGCCATGCGCAACGCCCTTGCGCATGGGCCGGCGCGCTCCGACAATCCCGGCTCATCCGGAGAGCGCCCATGACCTCCTTCCCCCGCCTCTTCTCGCCCCAGATCATCGGCGGGCTGGAAATCCGCAACCGCATCTTTTCCACGGGCCACCAGACGCTGATCCAGACCGGCGGCCTGCCCGACGAGCGGCTGGCGGCCTATCACGAGGCGCGCGCCCGGGGCGGCATCGGGCTGATCATCACCGAGGCGATGTGCGTCCACGAATCGGCCTATTTCAACGAGGCGATGATCTTTGCCTACCGCGACGAGGCCCAGCCCGGCCTGCGGCGCATCACCCAGGCAGTGCACCGCCACGGCGCGCGCGTCTTCGGCCAGCTCTTCCATCCCGGCGCCGAGGTCCTGGGCAGCGATCCCTACGGCACGCGCACGATCACCTGGGCGCCCTCGCCGCTCAACCACGAGCGCTACTACGGCACGACCCGCGAACTGCCCGACGCCATGATCGCCGACATCATCGAGGGGTATGCCCTGACCGCCGAGCGCATGGTCGAGGCCGGCTACGACGGTGTCGAGATCGTCGCCAGCCACGGCTACCTGCCGGCCCAGTTCCTTTCGCCCATGGTCAACCACCGCAGCGACCGCTGGGGCGGCAGCCGGGAGAACCGCCAGCGCTTCCTGCTGGAAATCGCCCGCCTGTTGCGCGCCCGGCTGCCGGGCGGCACGGTGGTCAGCCTGCGGCTCTCGCTCGACGAGAAGGACCACATCGGCCTGAAGCCCGAGGAGGCGCTGGCCTCACTGGCGGCACTGGAGGCCGAGGGCCTGGTCGACTACATGAACATCGCCTACGGCAGTTCGGCTTCGAGCGGCGGCGCACGCCATATCGCACCGCCCATGATGATCGAGGCGGGCTACATGAAGGAGGCCGGCGCCACGGTGAAACGGGCGATGACGACGCCGATCCTGCTTGCCGGGCGCTTCAACCAGCCCCAGCTCGCCGAAGCGGCGCTGGTCTCGGGCGCGGCCGACATGATCGGCATGACCCGCGCCCACATCGCCGATCCGGAGATGTCGAACAAGGCGCGCGAGGGACGCAACGACGACATCCGCGCCTGCATCGCCTGCAACCAGGCCTGCATCGGCCATGTCTCGCTCGGCACGCCGATCTCGTGCATCCAGCACCCCGAGAGCGGGCGCGAGCTGGCCTACGGCACACGCATGCCCGCGCCACGACCGCTGCGGGTGATCGTGGCGGGCGGCGGCCCGGCCGGCATGAAGGCCGCCGCGGTCGCGGCCGAGCGCGGCCACCGGGTGATCCTGTGCGAGGCCGCGCCACGCCTGGGCGGCCAGGCCCTGCTCGCCCAGCAGCTTCCCGGGCGCGCCGAGTTCGGCGGCATCGTCACGAACCTGGCGCGCGAGATGGAACTGGCCGGGGTCGAGGTCCGGCTGTCAACCGAGGCGACAGTGGCCCTGGCGGAAGCCGAAGGCGCCGATGCCGCGGTCGTGGCGACCGGTGCCCTGCCCCATGTGCCCGCGATCGAGGGGGCGGCGGAGGGCCATGTCGTCAACGCCTGGCAGGTCATCAACCGCGAGGTCAACTGCGGCGGCAGCGTGGTCGTGGCCGACTGGCGCGGCGACTGGTCCGGGGTCGGCATCGCCCAGATGCTGGCGCTGGAGGGGCGCCGGGTGCGCCTGATGACCAGCGCCCATTGCGCCGGCGTCAACCTGCAGCCCTATGTACGCGACATGATCGTGGGCGAGCTGATGCGCCTGGGCGTGACGATCACGCCCTATGCCCGGCTGGCCGGCGTCGACGCCGACACCGCCTATTTCGAGCAGACGACGACGGGCGAGGCGATCCTGGCAGAAGGTACCGAGACGGTCGTGCTGGCACAGGGCCACCGCAGCCGCGACGGCCTGTTCCACGATCTCGAGGCCGCCGGGATCGCGGCCCATGTCATCGGCGATGCGCTCTCGCCGCGGACCTGCGAGGAAGCGGTGCTGGAGGGCCTGAAGGCCGGCGTCGCGCTGTAGAGCGGCCATCGCTCCGGCGGTGCCGACGCGGTCCTACCGCCGGGCTGCTGCGCGGGTTAGGGTCGCCCCGAACAGAACGGGCACCACCATGTCGAGCGACTTCCCGCGCAATCCCGACCTATCGGTCGACCATCGCAACCTCGCAGCGTGGAACACGCCAGAGCGCCGCCGCGACGGTTTTCGCCGCCTGCCGGTGCTGCACCGGCGCGGGTTGACGCTGCGTGCCGGCCGGGTGCTGCCGCTGGCGGTCGATATCGACCGGCACATCGGCGACCTGCCCGCCCTGCGCCGGCTGACCGGCGCGGCAGCGTTCTGCGGCATGACGGTGGCGCGCGGCGACCGCCTGGTCTTCGAGCGTTACGCACCCGACTTCGGCCCGGACATGGTGCATGCCATCCAGTCGATCACCAAGACGACGAGCCACCTGATCGTCGGCCGCCTTATCGAGGACGGGCTGATCGATCCCACCCTGCCCATTGCCCATTACCTGCCAGAGATCGGCAGCGGTTATGCCGGCGCCACGGTGCAGCAGGCCCTCGACATGGACCTCTCCAACAACTTCGAGGAGGACTATGTCGCGCCCTACGCCCCTGCCCCGGCGCCGGGCGAGCCGGTCGGCTACGGCCGCGAGGAGATCGCCATGGGCTGGCGCCTGCCGCCGCCGGGCGAGGCCGAGTTCGGCGTGCGCGACTTTGCCGCGCGGCTGACCAGCGAGAACACCGCCAACACCAGCGGCGTGACCCAGTACAAGTCGGCCAACACCGACGTCCTGGGCTGGATCGCCGAGAGCGTGAGCGGCCGGCCGCTCACCGCATTCCTCGACGCCATCGTCAACGGCGCGGGCCTTGCCGGTGCCTTCCATGTCTCGCTGGACTGCGAAATGGTGCCCGTGCTCTCGGGCGGCGGCGCCATGACCGCCCGCGACCTTGCCCGCTACGGCCTGCTGCTGGCACGCAAGGGGCGCGGCATCGACGGCCGCACAATCGGCAGCGCCGCCTTCATCGAGGACAGCATGAGCGGTGCGGGCAGCCGCTACCAGAGGCCGGACGGGCCGCTGCGCTACCGCAACCAACTCTTTGCCGGCGGTCCCTGGATCGGCCATGCCGGCTACGCCGGCCAGTTCCTGATGGCCCGCCCGGACAAACAGGCCGCGGCCGCCTTCTTCAGCGTGCTGGAGGACGAGGGCGGCCATTCCGACGACTACTTCGGCGAGATCATCGCCATGCTGGAAGAGGTGCTGGAGCTGTCGTGACCAGGACCCTGCTCATCGTCGGCCACGTGCCCTCGCCCAACACGCAGCGGCTGCGCGATGCCGTGGAAGCCGGCGCGCGCGGCCTGGGTGCCGACGGCGTGAGCGTGCGCTGCCTGACGCCGTTCGAGGCCGGGCCGGCCGACGTGCTCGGCGCCCAGGCGATCGTGCTGGGGACGACCGAGAACCTTGGATACATGTCCGGCGCGCTGAAGGATTTCTTCGACCGTACCTACTACGGCGTGCTGGAGGAAAGGCAGGGCCTGCCCTGCGCCCTCTACATCCGCGCCGGGCTGGACGGCACCGGCACGCGGCGCGCCGTCGAGAGCATCCTGACCGGGCTGCGCTGGAAGCTGGTCGCCGATCCGCTGACCTTCAAGGGCGACTGGCAGGAAACCTTCGTCGAACAGGCCGGGGAACTGGGCCAGCTCATGGCCGCGGGGCTGGAGGCGGGCGTCTTCTAGATCAGCCCGCCGTCTCCTCCTCGCTGGGCGTGCCGCCCAGTTCGGCGGCAGCGGCAAAGACCTTGTCGAAGGCTTCCGCCAGGCGATCCGGATCGGTCGCACGCAGGACGAGGCTGGTGCCGTAGGTGCCGTCGAGCGACCAGGGATAACTGCCCATCTCGACATCTCGGTACTGGTCCTGCAGGTCCGAGAGCGCCCTGGCGATGGTGCCTTCCCCGGTCATGACGCGGATCGAGCGCGAGAGCACGACCTTGCCGCGGCGCAGGCGGTGGCTGGCGCCGCGGAACATGGCGCGTGCGATCGAGGGAACGCCAGCCAGGACAAAGACATTGCCGATCTGGAAGCCGGGCGCCAGGCTGATCTCGTTGTCGATGAGCTGGGCGCCGTCGGGGACGCGGGCCATGCGCATGCGCGCCTCGTTGGCCTCGAAACCCCGGCTCTCGAAGTTTTCCTTCAGCTTCCGGTAGACCTCGGGGTGGTAGTCGATGCCGACGCCGAAGGCCGCCGCGATGCTGTCGGCGGTGATGTCGTCATGGGTCGGGCCGATGCCGCCGGTGGTGAAGACGTAGTCCCAGCGGGCGCGCAGGGCGTTGACCGCATCGACGATCTCGGCCTCCTCGTCGGAGACGACACGGACCTCCTTCAGCCGGATACCGAGGTCGTTGAGGCTCTTGCCGAGGAACGCGACATTGGCGTCCTGGGTGCGCCCGGAGAGGATCTCGTTGCCGATGACTAGGACGGCGGCGGTGACGAGGTCGGACATGGAAGCTCCGTTCGAGGAGGGCGGCAGCGCCCAGGCAGGACTCTTGCCCGATGGCCGGCGGGCACGCAACAGCCCTCAACGTGCCGTGCGTTTGAGATCGCCCGCAGCGTCTCTATAGTCGCAGCGGGGCAGACATCGGGGGGCAGAGCATGACAGCGGGCAACGACAGCACGGCGACGGCACAGGCCGAACCCTACCGGCACATGCTGGCGCTGCAGTTCACGCTGCTCAACGTCGTTGCCGCCGGCCTGCTGGCGATCGCCTGGTCCCAGGGCCTGATCGGCCGCGCGCTGGCCGCCGATTCCACCCACTTCGTCGTCGTCATCGCCGCCGTCTTCGTGGCGAGCCTGGCGCTTGCGGCCTGGCGGGTGATCGAGACCAGCCGCGAGCTCGAGCGGGCGGTCCACTACGACCCGGGCCGCCCCTGCCTCGCCCGCCGGTTCCTCGAACGCGCGGCGGGCAAGGACGGGCAGAGCCGCCAGATCCTGGGCCAGTCGCTGCGCCTGGAGCTGTCGCAGAGGATCACGCTGGTGCGCCACCTGGCCAACAGCCTGGTGTTCCTCGGCCTGATCGGCACGGTGATCGGCTTCATCATCGCGCTGTCGGGGGTCGATCCGACCAAGGTGGCCGATGCCGAGAATATCGCGCCGATGGTCTCGGCGCTGATCGGTGGCATGTCGACGGCGCTGGTGACGACCCTGGTCGGCAGCGTGCTCAACATCTGGCTGATGGCCAACTACCAGATGTTGGCGACCGGCACTGCCCACCTGATCAACGCCATCGTCGAACTGGGCGAAGATCGTGCAGGGACTTGATCCGCTCGACGAGGATGCCGGCGGCACGGTCTTCCGCGACGTCATCCTGCTGGCGCTGATGGGCTTCGTGGCGCTGGTCATTCTGATGCTGCCCCATGTCCACCCGCCCCAGGCCAAGACCTCCGACGATCCCCTGCTGGGCAATGTCGTCGTCGAGATCCGCTGGCCCGACGAGATCGACGCCGACGTCGACCTGTGGGTGCTGGCGCCGGGCGACAAGCCGGTCGGCTTTTCCAACCGCGGCGGCCTCTACTTTGACCTGCTGCGCGACGACCTGGGCTCGCTGCAGGACATCACCGCGTCGAACGTGGAGATGGCCTACAGCCGCGGCGTTCCCGCGGGCGAGTACATCGTCAACGTCCACATGTACCGCAACGAGACCGGCATCTGGCCGGTGCCGGTCCAGGTCCTGGTCAGCATGAAAACCGACATCACCAAGGCGGCGACCCCGGTCCTGCGCAGCAAGGTCGTGCTGGTGCGCGAGGACCAGGAGGAGACCGTGTTCCGCTTCACGATCGACCGCGACGGCGAGCTCGACTACGACTCGGTCAGCCACATCTACAGGAAGCTGAGCCAGCCGCCCGCCAGCCAGAGGCTCTGACCATGCTCGTCGCCGTGCTCCTGTCCCTGCTGGCGATCTGCGCCGTGCTCGCCTGGACCGCGCTGGCCCAGCCCGGACCGCTTTGGCGCAAGTGGCTGGCGCTGGCGGCGCTAGCCCTGTCGGTGCCGCTCGCCCTGGTCGCCGTGCACGAACTGACCGGCAGGCCCAAGCCGCTTGCGCTGGAATGGATCCACGACCTGCGCGGCGGCGCGACCGTGGTCGCCTACCACTTCGTCGAGGACGAGGCGATCTATCTCTGGCTGCTGCAGCCGGGCGAGAGCGCGCCGCGCGCCTATGCCCTGCCCTGGGACCGCACAGCGGCCAAGGACATCCAGGAGGCCGAGGCGGTCGCCCAGGAACTCCAGACCATGATGGAAATGGCCCTGGAGGAGGATCCCGACGGCGATGCGGACTTCACCCTGGTCTACCGCGCGGTGACCATCCCGGCGCTGCAGGACAAACCCTACGAGGAAGACAACAGCTTCACCTACGATCGCGACGCGGACCCATAGGGCGATGCGCTTTCCCCGCCCCCTGGTGCCCGCCCGCCTGGTGCAGCGCTACAAGCGGTTCCTGTCGGACCACGAGCTGGCCGACGGCACGGTGGTGACGGCCCATTGCGCCAACCCCGGCGGCATGATCGGGATCAGGGAGCCGGGCATGCGGACCTGGCTTGCCCCGGCCGGCAATCCCGGGCGGAAACTCCAGTGGGACTGGGAGGTGGTCGAGGCCGACGGCACGCTGATCGGCTGCCACACCGGCCGGCCCAACGCCCTGGTCGAGGAGGCGATCCTGTCGGGCGCGATCCCCGAACTGGCGGGTTACGCGACGCTGCGGCGCGAGGTGCCCTACGGCACGCGCAGCCGCGTCGACATGGTGCTCTCCGGCCCGGGCCGCGCGGACTGTTTCGTCGAGGTGAAGAACTGCCACATGCGGCGGCG
>JAQCLG010000129.1 GCA_027592745.1 Pseudomonadota bacterium
CCGGCGACGTTGATGCCCCTGCCGGTGAGCCAGCGGAAACCCTCGTTGGAGAGATCGGCGTCGGTCAGCGCGCCCAGGACGTCGCGGGCGCGGGGGCCGGCCAGAACCAGGATGCCGATGTGATCGGTGACGTTCTCGACCGAGACGTCCTCGCCCGCGACGCGGGCCTGGCGGAAGCCGTCCTCGTCACGAATCTCCCAGGAGGCGCCCGAGAGCACGTAGTAACGCTCCTCGGCCAGACGCGTGATGGTGGACTCGCCGTGGATGCGGCCGTTTTCGCCCATTCGATGGGCGAGCGTGATGCCGCCGACCTTGCGCGGCATGCGGTTGGCGAAGATGCGGTCGAGGAAGGCGCCGCTGTCGCGGCCGGTGACCTCGAACTTGGCGAAGCTGGAGAGGTCGAGCAACCCGACCCGCTCGCGCACGGCGGCGCATTCGGCGGCGACAACCGCGTGGGTGTTGTTGCGGCGGAAGCCGGTCTGCTCCTCGCGGCCGTCGAGCGAGAACCACTTGGGGCGCTCCCAGCCGAAGGCCTCGGTGTGGACGGCCCCCTTGGCCTTGAGCTTTTCGTAGAGCGTGGAGGCACGGGCCGGGCGGGCGGCGGGGCGTTCGTCGCCGGGCAGGTGGGTGGCGTACATGTGGGCGTAGTCCTGGTGGGACTTCGCGGCGGTGTAGGCGCCGTCGGCATAGGCGCCGAAGCGGCGGGGGTCGACGCCGGCCATGTTGATCTCTGCGTCGCCGTGGACCATCCACTGGGCGAGGTACTTGCCGCAGCCGCCGCCCTGGGCAATGCCGATGGAGGAGCCGCAGCACATCCAGGCGTTGTCGAGGCCGCCGGCGGGCCCGAGCAGCGGGTTGCCGTCGGGCGTGTGGGGGATCGCGCCGTTGACGATGCGCTTGATGCCGGCGTTGGCATAAACCGGCATGCGCGAGAAGACCTTCTCGATGTAGGGCGCGATGCGGTCGAGGGCGTCGGAGAAGAGTTCGTTCTCGCTGTCCCACTCGGGCGAGTTGCCGGTGTCGCGCCAGGCCTCGGTCGATTCCCGCTCATAGATGCCGACGAGGCCGGACTTCTGCTCCTGGCGATAGTAGGAGGAGGCCCAGGGATCGCGCATCACGGGCACTTCTTCCTCGCGGTCGATGAAGGCCTGGATGGCCTCGGTGACGACGTAATGGTGCTCCATGTTGGTGATGGGCGCGGTGGTGCCCATCATGGCCGCGACCTCACGGGCGTAGCAGCCCGCGGCGTTGACGACATGCTCGACGGTGATGTCGCCCTGCTCGGTGTGGATCTTCCACTCGCCCGAAGGCAGGCGCGAGAGGTCGGTGACGCGGTTGTGGCGCAGGATGGTGACGCCGAGGTCGCGCGCACCCTTGGCCATGGCGTTGCAGACGCCGGCCGGGTCGATGTGGCCGTCCATCGTGGTCCAGGCGCAGGCGAGGATGCCGTCTGTGGAGAGGAAGGGGTTGATCTCGCGGGCGCGCTCGGGAGAGACGACCTCCATGTGGAAGCCGACATTGGGCGCAAAACCCTCGACGTAGCGAAACCAGTCGACCTCCTCCGGCGTGGTCGCGATGCGCAGGCCGCCGGCGCCGTGCCAGGAGACGTACTGGCCGGTCAGTTCCTCCAGCTTAGGGTAGAGCGTGTTGGAGTAGTGGTGGATCTTGGCCATGTTGTAGTCGCCGATGAAACTCGGGCACTGGCCGGCCGCGTGCCAGGTGGAGCCCGAGGTGAGCTCGCCCTTCTCGATCAGCACGGTGTCGGTCCAGCCCTCCAGGCCCAGGTGATAGGCCAGGCCGGCGCCCATGACGCCGCCACCGATGATGCCGACACGCGCGTGGCTCTTCATGGCTTGTTTCTCCTCAAACGACTCATGACGGCAATGTAGCGAGGCGGCACGCGGGCCGGAACCGGCTACTGCAGCCCATTGATCAGATTGTCGACCTGCACCCATTCGGCACTGCCGGGGACAAAGCCGTCGCGCAGGCGGGTCCAGCGCTGGAGCGCGCGGGCGTTGTCGCCCGACTGGGCCGCGGCAAGGCCGGTGATGTAGAGCGCGATCGGGCTGCCGGGCGCACGTTCGAGCACGGCATCCAGGCGGGCGACCGCGTCCTGCGGTATCGGCACGTTCTGGTCGAGGCCGCTGGCGATGGCGTTGGCGTGGCCGTCCAGGATGGCGGGATCGTCCGGCGCGATCGTCAGGAGGTGTTCGTAGGCCTCCTGCGCCTTGTCCCACTGCCCGAGCACGCCATAGGACTGGGCCAGGCGCGACCAGCCTTCGACGTTGCCGGGTTCGTCCGCCATGCGCTCGGCAAGGCCGGCGACCATGCCGCGGATCATGTCGAGCTGTTCGTCGGCCGACATCTGCGAGGCCGCGGCGATGTCCTCCTCGCTGGGCCCGCGCAGTTCCGAACCACCCTCCTCCGGGGCCGGAGCCCCGGCCATCTCGGTCTCGGCCGGTGCGGCGGGGGGCAGGACGGAGGGTTCCAGCCCGAGCTGCTGTTCGGCTTCGGCGATGCGCGCGATCAGCGGCTCGCGCCAGGCGGCATCGGCGGGCGTGTCGTCGTAGAGCGCACGCCAGGCCTCGAGCGCGCCGGCGACGTCGCCGGCCTGGGCATCGGCCAGGGCGAGGTAGTACCGCGCCACCGGTTCGCCGGGGGAGAGCTGCAGGGCAAGCTCGAAGGCGCGGCGGGCGGCGGGCGTGACCGTGCCCTGGTGGTCGAGGGCGACGAACTCGCCATAGGCGGCCTGCCACTCGCCGTTTTCGGGGTCGATCGCCAGGACCTCGGTCATGGCCTGGGCGGCGGCGCTGTAGCGCCCGACGAAGGCATTGGTGTTGGCAAGCAGCAGCCAGCCCTCGGCATCGCCGGGGTCTTCGGCCAGGCGCTGCTCGAGGCGCGCGATCATCGCCTCGATCTGGGCCTCCTCCTCGCTCGGCACCGCAGGTACCGCGGCGTCCTGGCGCAGGGCGAAGGGCAATGCAGGCAGGGTCGGCGAGCCCAGATCGGCGTAGATGACGGCAGCACCGGCGACCACGACCAGGGTGAGGATGCCGGCCGGCACGAGGCGGCGGCCGTTGCGGGCGGCTGCGGGAGCGTCGTGGCGCGCGCCCTCGGCGATGATCCGGCGCTCGATCTCGCGGCGGGCGGCGGCGGAACCGCCGGCATCGATCAGGCCGCGCGCAAGGTCGCGGTCGAGTTCCTCGAGCTGGTCGCGGTAGACCGCCAGCGCGTCGCGCCGCGGGCCGTCGCCGCGGGCGCGCAGGAGGGGCCAGACCAGCGCCAGGACGACCAGCACGGCCAGGACGGCAAAGACGAGGTAGATCATGCGCCGCTGTCCTTGCCGTCGGCGGAGTGAAGCAGGGCCTGGAGGCGGCGCCGTTCGGCCGGGGTGAGCTCGGGCGCCGCGTCGGGATCGTCGCCGCGCCGGCGCAGCACGAACACGACGATCAGGACGCCGCCGACCAGGGCCAGGACCGGTGCGGCCCAGAGCAGGAGCGTGCCGGCCTTGAACGGCGGCTTGAGCAGGACGTAGTCGCCGTAACGCTCGACGACGAAGTCGATGACCTGCGCATCGCTGTCGCCGGCGACCAGGCGTTCGCGCACGATCAGGCGCAGGTCGCGGGCGAGCGGCGCGTTGGAATCGTCGATCGACTGGTTCTGGCAGACCAGGCAGCGCAGTTCCGCGCCGATCGTGCGGGCGCGGGCCTCCAGCGCCGGATCGGCGAGGATCTCGTCGGGCTGCGTCGCCATGGCCGGAAGCGCCAGCCAGGCCGCCAGCAGCGCCAGCGCGAGGGGCCGCAGGAGGTGCATCATGCCGGCCGCGGCGCGGTGCCCGCAGGCGCCCGTGCACGGGTCGGGGCACCGACCCGGTGACGCCGGTCGCTGAGGCTGACGAGGCCGGCGCCGAACATCATGAGCGAGCCGAACCAGATCCAGGGAACCAGCGGGTTGTGGTACATGCGCACCGCCCAGATGTCCTGGCCCACCGTCTGGTCGCCGATCACCACGTAGAGATCGGCCATCAGGGTGGTGCGGATGGCCGCCTCGGTCGTCTGGGTCGCCGAGACCGGGTAGAAGCGTTTCTCGGGCTGCATCACGGCGATCTGCTCGCCGTCGCGGAACACGGTGAAGGTCGCCCGCTCGGCCGAGTAGTTGGGACCCTGGGCCGGTGCGACGCCGTCGAAACGCACGGTGTAGCCCTCGATCTCCTGGCTCTGGCCGGGTTCCATGGCGAGGATCACCTCGACGCGCCAGGCCGAGGAGGCAACCACGCCGGCGACCAGAACGGCCACGCCCAGATGGGCGATGACCATGCCGTAGGTCGCCCGCGGCAGGTTCAGGGCACGGCGCAGGCTTTCGCCCGGCGTGACGCGGAAGAGGCCCAGGCGCAGGGCGTATTCGAAGAGCACGGCAAGCGCGATCCAGACGGCCAGGGCGATGCCGAAGGCCGGCAGCGGCGAACTGCCGGTGGCACGCCACCAGACCACGCCCCAGACCGCCAGCGCCGCCAGGGCAACGAAACGCAGGCGATGCAGCACGCCGCGCATGTCGGCACGCTTCCAGGGCATCAGCGGGCCGACCCCCAGGGCCAGGAACAGCGGCACCATGAGCGGCACGAAGGTCATCTCGAAATAGGGCGGGCCGACCGAGACCTTGGCCCCGGCCACGACATCGAGCGCCAGGGGATAGAGCGTGCCGGTCAGCACCGTCAGGCAGGCCACGGTGAGCAGCAGGTTGTTGAGCACCAGCCCGCCCTCGCGGCTGATCGGCGCAAACAGGCCGTCGGCCTTGAGCAGCGGCGCGCGCCAGGCGTAGAGCGCCAGCGAACCGCCGATCGCCACGACCAGCAGCAGCAGGATGAAGACGCCGCGTTCGGGATCGGTGGCAAAGGCATGGACCGAGGTCAGCACGCCCGAGCGGACCAGGAAGGTGCCCAGCAGGGAGAGCGAAAAGGCGATGATGGCGAGCAGCACGGTCCAGCTCTTGAGCGCCCCGCGCTTCTCCGTGACGATCGCAGAATGGAGCAGCGCGGTGCCGGCCAGCCAGGGCATGAAGCTGGCGTTTTCCACCGGATCCCAGAACCACCAGCCGCCCCAGCCCAGTTCGTAGTAGGCCCACCAGCTGCCCATGGCGATGCCCAGGGTCAGCGCGGTCCAGGCGGCGAGTGTCCAGGGGCGCACCCAGCGCGCCCAGGCGGCATCGATCCGGCCCTCGATCAGGGCGGCGACGGCAAAGGAGAAGGCCATCGAGAAGCCGACGTAGCCCAGGTAGAGGAAGGGCGGGTGGAAGGCCAGGCCCGGGTCCTGCAGCAGCGGATTGAGGTTGCGCCCGTCGAGCGGCGCGGGATCGAGGCGGGCGAAGGGATTGGAGGTGAAGAGCGAGAAGGCAAGGAAGCCGACCGCGATCATCGCCTGCACTGCCAGCACGCGGGCCTTGAGCGTGATCGGCAGGTTGTTGCCCAGCAGCGCGACCGCAAGGCCGAAAACCGCCAGGATCAGGATCCAGAGCAGCAGCGAGCCCTCGTGATTGCCCCAGACGCCAGAGACCTTGTAGAGCATCGGCTGGAGCGAATGGGAGTTCTCGTAGACGTTCTGGACCGAGAAATCGCTGATGACGTAACACCAGGTGAGCGCCCCGAAGGCGACGGTGACCAGGACGATCAGCGCCACGGCGGAGGTGTTGCCCACGGCCATCAGCCGGGCATCGCCGCGCCACGCCCCATAGAGCGGCACGGCAGCCTGGACACAGGAGACAAGGAGTGCGAGGGCCAGCGCGAAATGGCCGATTTCTGCGATCAACTGCGTGCTCCGTCGAACCGGTCGCAGTCCTAGCCGGACACCGGCCTCCTGTCCATCGGATGCGCGATCACTAGAGCGTCACGCGGGGCCGGGCAGGCACGATTTCCTGCCCGGCCGCGCATGGCTTCAGATCGAGAACTGCAGTTCACCTAGGCGCTTGGTGAGCTTGCGGTTCTCGGCATAGTCGACCGGCACGCCGATCAGGGCCGGACCTTCCTGCTTGAAGGCCTCTTCCAGGGCCGGCATGAGCTGGTCGTGGGAGGTCAGGACCTTGCCCCAGGCGCCGAAGGACTGCGCCAGCATGGCAAAGTCCGGGTTGCCGAAGGCCAGATCGGAATGCTTGCCGTTGAACTGGTTCGACTGCTTCCACTTGATCAGGCCGTATTCGCCGTCGAGCAGGATGACGGTGACGACGTTGAGCTTGCGCCGCACGGCGGTCTCGATGTCCTGCACGTTCATCAGGAAACCGGCATCGCCGGAGACCGCCAGGACCTTGCGGTCGGGATAGGCGAACTTGGCGCCCATGGCGGCCGGGAAGGCAAAACCCATGGAGCAGAAGCCGTTGGAGATCATGCAGGTGTTGGCGTCGTCGCACTGGTAGTAGCGCGCGATCCACATCTTGTGGGCGCCGACGTCCGACAGGAGGATGTCGGACGGGCCGAGAGCCTCGCGGATGTCCCAGATGATCTTCTGCGGCTTCATGGGGAAGGAGGTGTCGTCCTTCTCCATGGCCAGATCGTCGAGGATGGTCTGGCGCAGCTTCTGGCGGTCGTTGATGTCGTGCAGCGGCAGCTTCTCGCCGAACTGGGCGTCGAGCTCCTGGTTGATCTGCCACAGGGCATCGGCGATGTCGGCGACGACCTCGACGTCGACGTCGTAGTCCTCGTCGATCTCGGCCGGCCAGAAGTCGATGTGGATGATGGTCTTGCCGCCGCGCTTGTTCCAGTGCGCGGGAGCGTATTCGACGAGGTCGTAGCCGACCGCGATCACCACGTCGGCAGCATCCAGCGCGGCATTGCCGTGGTCGCGCTGCTGCAGGCCGATGGTGAACAGGCAGTGCGGGTCGGTGCGCGGCACCGCGCCCTTGCCCATGAAGGTGTTGATGACACCGACGCCGAGCTTGCGGGCAAGCGCCTGGAGCTGCTGGGCGGCGCGCTTGCGCACCGCACCGTTGCCCGAGAGGATGATCGGGTTCTTGGCCTCGGCGATGGCCTTCACCGCGGCGCGCACGGCCTTGTAGTCGGCAGCGGCGCGGCGGGTCTTGCGCGGCTCGATGGGGTGGGCGTCGATCTGCTCCTTGGCGATGTCCTCGGGCAGCTCGAGCACGGTGACGCCGGGCTTTTCCTGCTCGGCGATCTTGAAGGCCTTGCGCACCATCTCGGGGATCGCCTCGGCGCGATAGATGCTGTGCGACCACTTGCTGATCGGACGCACCATGTCGATGGCGTCCATGTTCTGGTGGCTCTCCTTGTGGAGGCGCCGGGTGCTGGCCTGGCCGACGATGGCGACGGTGGGCGCACGGTCCATGTTGGCATCGGCAAGGCCGGTCACCAGGTTGGTGACGCCCGGGCCGAGGGTGGCCAGGCAGACGCCCGCCTTGCCGGTCAGGCGGCCGTAGCCGTCGGCCATGAAGGCCGCAGCCTGCTCGTGGCGGCAGAGCACGAAGTCGATCTTGCTGTCCATCAGGGACATCATGAAATCGGCGTTTTCCTCACCCGGCACGCCGAAGATGCGTTCCACGCCTTCGGCTTCCAGGCAGCGTACGAAGAGATCGGATGCTTTCACGTCGTCCTCCAGAATGATGCGGGAGGCCGCGAACCGCTCCCCTGCGATCCGCGGCCTGCCCTTGCTTCAAGTGTATCGCGGCAACATGACGTTGCCACGCGGCTCAGACGTGGCCGTAGGCCAGCATCGCCTCGGCGACCTTGACGAAACCGGCGACGTTGGCGCCCTTGAGGTAGTTGATCTTGCCTCCGGGCTCGCCGCCGAACTCGACGCAGCTGTCGTGGATGTTCTTCATCATGGTCTCGAGCATCTGGGTCAGCTGGACGCTGTCCCAGGAGATGCGCGCGCTGTTCTGGCTCATCTCCAGGCCCGAGACGCCGACGCCGCCGGCGTTGACCGCCTTGGCCGGGCCGAACATGACACCGGCATCCATGAAGGCCTCAACCGCTGCGGGTTCGCAGGGCATGTTGGCGGCTTCCGCGACCAGCTTGACGCCGTTGGCGATCAGCACGGCCGCCTCGGCACCGTCGACCTCGTTCTGGGTCGCCGAGGGGATCGCGATGTCGGCGGCAACGCCCCAGGGCTTGGCATCGGCGTGGAACTTGATGTTGGGGAACTCCTCGGCAGCCTCGCTGATGCGACCGCGGCGCTTTTCCTTGAGATCCTTGATCCAGTTGATCTGCTCGAAGGTGAAACCGTCGGCGCAGTGGATGAAACCGCCGGAGTCCGACATGGTCAGCGCCTTGCCGCCCAGCTGGACGACCTTCTCGGCGGCATGGGTGGCAACGTTGCCCGAGCCCGAGACGAGCACGGACTTGCCCTCCATCGAATCGCCGACATGGCCCAGCATGTTCTGGGTGTAGAAGACCGCGCCGTAGCCGGTCGCCTCGGTGCGCATCTTGGAGCCGCCGAAGGAGGCCCCCTTGCCCGTCAGCACGCCGACGAAGCGATTGGTGATGCGCTTGTACTGACCGAACATGAAGCCGATCTCGCGCCCGCCCACGCCGATGTCGCCGGCCGGAACGTCGGTGACCTCGCCGACATGACGGTAGAGCTCGGTCATGAAGCTCTGGCAGAAGCGCATGATCTCGAGGTCGGACTTGCCCTTCGGGTTGAAGTTGGCGCCGCCCTTGCCGCCGCCCATGGGCAGGCCGGTGAGGCTGTTCTTGAAGGTCTGCTCGAAGCCGAGGAACTTCAGGATGCTCTCGTTGACCGAGGGGTGGAAACGGATGCCGCCCTTGTAGGGGCCGATCGCGCTGTTGAACTGGACGCGCCAGCCGCGGTTGGTGCGGATGTTGCCGGCGTCGTCGGTCCAGGGCACGCGGAAGGAGATGACACGCTCGGGCTCGGCCATGCGCTCGAGGATCTGGAGTTCATGGTAGATCGGCTTGTCGGCGATATAGGGAAAGATGGTGGAAGCGACTTCCCAGACCGCCTGGACGAACTCCGGCTGGCCGGGGTTGCGCTTCTCGACGCCCTGCATGTAGCGCTCGAAGTATTCCTGTGTCTTGGCGTCGCTGACGTTGGTCTTTGACATGGTGATTTCATTCCCCCGGTGTGAAGGTCGCGCCGCGCGCCCGGCGGCTGCGCGTCGACCCATGAAGCATTGCAAGATGATTGCAGCCGATTGCGCGGCCGCCTGCCCCTCGTGCCCTCGGCAAGCGTGTCTGCCGACGGACGCAACACCATAGGCCCTGCCCTGCCCCGGGAGAATGTCCAAGATCACAAAATGCAAGATTCCCTGACATGAGCCCGACCCTGGCGGGGTGACAGGGGCAGCCGGTTCGGGTTAAGGCTCGAAAGGTCGCAAACGGCGCAGTGAAAAAACCTTCATGCTTACCGATACTTCGTTCACCGGCCGGGTGGTCGTTCTGGGTTACGGCACGGTCGCGCAATGCGCGCTGCCGATGCTGATGCAGGTCGCCGGGTTGCCGGCCGAGCGCTACCGCGTGGTCGACATGCTCGACCGGCGCGACGCGCTGGCGCCGCTGATCGCAGAGGGCCTGGACTTCCAGCAGGACGAGATCACGCGCGACGGTCTCGACCGGGTGCTGGGCAGTTGCCTGGAGGCCGGCGACCTGGCGCTCAACCTGACGGTGGGTGTCGATTCCATCCCGGTGATGGCGTGGTGCCATCTCCATGGCGTGCTCTATGTCGACACCGCCATGGAGGTCTGGGCCGACCTGATCGGCAATGCCAGCGTGCCCATGGCCGACCGCACCGAATACATGAACCACGAGCGGGCGCGCGCCCGCGTGCGCGAGGTCTTCCGCCCGGACGGGCCGACGGCGATCGTCACCCATGGCGCCAACCCCGGCATCGTCAACCATTTCGCCAAGGCCGCCATGATCGACCTGGCGCGCCACCTGGGCATCGACCCCGGCCGGCCGCAGGGCAGCCGGGAGTGGGCCCGACTGTCGCGCGACCTGGGGATCAAGGTGATCCACATCAGCGAACGCGACACCCAGGTGATCGAGCGGCCCAAGGAAGTGGGCGAGTTCGTCAACACCTGGAGCATCGAGGGTTTCGTCGAGGAGGCGATGATGCCTTCGGAAATGGGCTGGGGCAGCCACGAGGCGGCGATGCCCGAACGCGGCCACGGCCACAACAACGGCCCGGCCAACTGCATCTTCATCGCCAAGCCGGCCGCCGAGGTGCTGCTGCGCTCCTGGGTGCCCCAGGGCGGCCAGATCGCGGGTTTCGCCCTGCCCCATGCCGAATGCGTCACGATGAGCCGCTTCTTCACCCTGAAGGAGGAGGGCAAGCCGCTCTACCGGCCGACCGTGGCCTTCGTCTACATGGCCTGCGACGCCGCCATGGCGAGCCTGCACGAGATGATGATGCAGGGCTGGAAGATGCCGCAGCGCGAGCGGGTCGCTGCCGACGAGATCACCGGCGGCATCGACGAGCTGGGCATCCTGCTGCTGGGCGAGAACACCGGCTGGTGGTACGGCAGCCAGCTCGGCATCGAGGAGGCACGCCGCCTGGTGCCGGGGACCAACGCCACGGCGATCCAGGTCGCCGCCGGGGTGGTCTCGGCGGCGGTCTGGGCGGTGCGCCATCCCGACCGGGGCTACAACGAACCCGAGGACCTGCCGCACGAGGAGATCCTGGAGATCGCCCGCCCCTGGCTCGGACCGATGGTCTCGACGCCGACCGACTGGTCGCCGCTGAAGCAGCGCGCCGACCTGTTCGAGGAGGACTGGGTCGTCGAGGGCGACCCCTGGCAGTTCGCCAACTTCCGCATCGGCTGACCGCGCGGGGCGGCGGCTGCGCCATCCTCTTCCCCTCTCCCCCTGCGGGAGAGGGCAGGGTGAGGGGTCGTACGTGCGGTAGCGCGGAAACGGACCGATGCGCCGGGCTGGCCGTTGCTGCCCCCTCACCCAGCTCCGCCTAGGCACGGCCTGCGGCCACGCCAAGGCTGCGCAACCCTCTCCCACGGGGGGAGAGGGGGAGCTATTCGCGGGCCTCGC
>JAQCLG010000004.1 GCA_027592745.1 Pseudomonadota bacterium
GGCCAGGGCGATGATGCCCAGCAGCAGGCGCATGCCCTGGACCGTGATCATGTCGAAGGCGATGGCGGCTGCCGCCATGCCGACGAAGGCGCCGGGGATCATCCAGGCGAGCAGCCTGCGGTCCCACCTGCCCCAGTAGGCGCGCAGGCCGACCAGGTCCATGGCGCAGAGCAGGGGGGCCACGATCGCGGCCGCCTCGACCGGCGAAAGCGTCAGCGCCATCAGCGGCACTGCGAGGATGCCCAGGCCGCCGCCGAAGCCGCCCTTGGAAATGCCCGTGACGATCAGCGCGGCGACGGCCAGGGCCAGGAAGGCGGGATCGGCGAGGGGAAGGTCCACTCAGGCCGTCATGGCGCTCAGTAGACCTCGAAATGGGCCTCGGTCGGCTGCACGCCCTGACCGTTGATCGGCAGGATATCCTGCGGGCAGGCCGACATGGCCACGACACAGTCGATCTCGGCGCGCAGGACGATGTAGTCGCCGGGTTTGGTGGCGGGCGGGTCGAAGGAAAGCGCGCCGTCGGCGGTCCAGGGGATGTTCATGAAGACATTGAAGGGCGGCGGCGTGTGCGTCTCCTTCATGCCCAGTTCCGAGAGACCATGGGTCAGGTTGTCGGCGCAGTTGTCGTGGTAGCCCTCGACGCCGAGCAGGCCGTAGCGCCAGCGGTCGCAGGCCGCGATGATGGTGTCGTGGACGCCGGGCGAGGTGTCCTCGACCAGGGTCAGGATCGGCCGGCGCCGGTTGGTCAGCAGGGCATCGCCGACCCTGGGGATCATCCGCAGGTTGAAGGCGCGCGTGGCCTCCATCGACATGAACTCGGAAGTGTCGCCCTCGACGAAGGCCCAGGTATCGACGACCTGCTCGCCATGGGTGTTGATGATCTTGATGTGCTGGCCCTTCTTGACATGCGCGGCCTTGCCGCTGCGTGCCGGTACCGTCTGCAGATTGCCCATGGTGTCATCCCCTATGCGAAGGCTCGCGTCCGGCCCGCATTGTGGGCATCCTGCGCCATTGCGCAACGGCGATGGGCGAACGATGGCGGGACCGCAGACGATACGCACGCGGGCGGCCCTGCGGCAGGGCATCGACCGGCTCTGCGCCATCGAGCCGGTGTTTGCCGCGCTGCACGAGGCGGTCGGCGAGCCGCCCCTGCGGCTGTCGCGCCCGGGTCTGGCGACGACCCTGCGCGTGATCACCGAACAGTCGATCTCGCTGAAGGCGGCAGCGGCGATCTGGGCGCGGCTGGAGCAGGCCTTCGATGCCCATGACGGTGCCAGCGTCCTGGCCGTGCCGCCCGAACGGCTGCGCGAACTGGGCCTGACCATGGCCAAGGCGCGGGCCTTTCACGGGCTGGCGGCGGCGTCTGCTGGCGGCCTCTTTGCCGCCCTGCCGCGCATGGACGACGAGGCGGCGCGACGCGCGCTGATCGCCCTGCCGGGGATCGGGCCGTGGACCGCGGAGATCTACCTGCTTTCGTGCCTGGGGCGGGCCGATGCATGGCCGGCGGGCGACGTCGCCCTGCAGACGGCGGCCGGTCGCGCCTTCGCGCTCGCGCCGCGGCCTTCCGAGCGGGCGCTGATGGCCATGGGCGAGGCCTGGCGGCCCTGGCGTTCGGTCGCCGCGCGCCTGCTGTGGTCCTTCTACCGCCACCCCGTGACCGGAGCCTGACCGTGGCCGATGAACTCAAGGACTGGTTCGATGCCGCCTACTTCCGCGACCTTGCCGGTGTGGTGAAGGCGCAGCACGGGGCCTTTCCCCAGGCGCGCTTCGTCAAGGACGCCCTGGATGGCCTCGACGATCTCGCCCTGATGGCGCGGCTGGAGCGCGCCGCGGAGCTGCTCGCCCGCCACCTGCCGCCCGTGTACGAGAAGGCGCTGGCGGTCGTGCTTGCGGTGACGCCGCGCTACAGCGGCCATTTTCGTGCACTGCTCGGCCCGGCTTTCGTCGCCCGATGCGGGCGCCACGATCCCCTGCGTTCGCTCGATGCGCTGCGCACGATGACGCGCCACGGCTCGGCCGAGTTCGCCGTGCGCCATTTCCTGAAAGACGATCTCGAAGCGACCATGGCGGTGATGCGGACCTGGGCCGGGGACGAGAACCACCACGTCCGCCGCCTGGCCAGCGAAGGCTGCCGGCCGCGCCTGCCCTGGTCGTTTCGCCTGGAGGCCCTGGTTGCCGATCCTGGCCCCGCGATTCCCATCCTGGAGCGGCTGAAGGCCGATCCCGAACCCTATGTGCGGACCTCGGTCGCCAACCATCTCAACGATATCGGCAAGGACCATCCCGAGCGCATGCTCGACCTGGTTTCCGGCTGGGACCGCAGCGATCCCGGCACCGCGTGGATCGTGCGCCACGCCTACCGCAGCCTGATCAAGGCCGGCCACCCCCGCGCCCTGGCGCTGCACGGTTTCGGCGGGGTGCCGCAGGTCGATCTGCGCGATCTTGCCGTGACGCCGCGGGCGGTGCCCTGGCAGGGCGTGGCGAACCTGACGTTCACCCTGGTCTCGTCCGGCGCCACCGCCCAGCGCCTGGCGATCGATTACGTCATGCACTAAGTCAAGGCCAGCGGCGGCACCGCGCCCAAGGTCTTCAAGCTGCGCGAGGTCGACCTTGCCGCCGGCGAGAGCCTGACGATCGCGACCCGGCGGTCCTTCGAGGAGCGCACGACCCGGCGGCACTATCCCGGCCGCCACCGCATCGACATCCAGATCAACGGCCAGGTCTGCGGCAGTGTCGACTTCGACCTGCTGGGCCCCTGACGAAAGCGTCTTCCAGGCTGGAACGGGAGCGCTTCAGGCGATCAGTTCGGAGGGACCGCCGGCTTCGGCCAGGGGATGGCGCCCCACCAGGATGGCATCCATTCCCAGCAGCAGGGCGCCGGAGATGTCGGTGGCCGGATTGTCGCCGACCATGATCGCCTCGCTGGGCGAACACCCGGCCCGGCGCAGGGCTTCCTCGTAGAGCGCCGGCTTGGGCTTGCCGATGACGGTGCAGGGCGCCTCGGACACACAGGCGCGCACGGCCGCGAGCAGGCAGCCGGTCTCGGGTACCAGCCGGCCGTGGCGGCCGGGATGGCTGACATCGGAGTTGGTTGCGAAGAGTTCGGCGCCTGCGCCCAGCTCGCGCACGATCGCTTCGAGCCGCGTGTAGTCGAAGCCGGTGTCGCGTGCCAGCAGCACGACATCGACGTCGCGCGCGGCCGGCGTCAGCCCCAGCATGTGCGCCCGGGCGCGCAGCACCGAACTACCGGCGATCAGCACGCGGGCGCCGGGGCGGCGCCGGGCGATCGTCTCGACCGTGACGAGGCCGGCCAGGACGATGCGATGAGGCGGCACGACCAGGCCGTGGAGCGCCAGCTCCTGGGACAGCCCGATGGGGTCGTGGGTCGAGTTGTTGGAGACGATGTAGAGCCGCTCGCCCAGGGCCTGGGCCAGTGCTGCCGCACCGGGCAGGGCGACATTGCTCTCGGCGAGGCAGCCGTCGAGGTCACAGAGTACGGCGCGTGCGCCGGCGATGCGTTCGCTGGGCGCCATGGGTGTCGTGCGGATCGGTGCGGGTGGTTCGGCGAGCTTGAGCATGGCGCGAGCCTGACCCAGTGCGGCGACGCCATCGTGACGCATGCGTGACGTGATGGTGACGCCGGCAGGATGTGATCGCGGAACGTATCGGACCAGGCGTCGGGCTCTCGCTGCACTCACCCGGTTTTCGTGGCAGGGGCCGCGGCGCGCAGCCGCGCGCCTGGTTTCAGACCAGGAACCGGTGCGCCACCATGACGGAGACGATGCCGACGGCGACGACGCTGAGCAGGGGAAGGCGGCAGGCCGCCAGGATTTTGGCAGGGCCGGCGGTGGCCGGTCGGTCTCGACGCCGTCGTGCTGGGGCAGCCTGGGCATGGTCCGATGGTGCACGCTTGCCTGCCGTTCGTTTTGGACGCGATTGCTCAGACCGGCGCGATGGCGCGGCGGGACACGACGTGGAAGCGGACCGCCAGCAGGGAGGCGGCGACGGTCGCCCCGATGACCTCGGCCCAGATCAGCCCGGCCACGCCGCCGCCCAGGTGCGGGCCCAGAAGCCAGGCACAGGGCACCATGACCGCCCAGAAGGCCAGGAAACCGATGATCGTGGTCGGCCAGACATCGGCCGCGCCGCGCAGGGCGCCGACCAGGACCGCCTGCCAGCCGTCGGCGACCAGCAGGAAGGCGACCACCGCTAGGCCCGCCAGGATCAGGCCCTGGACGCCGGAGTCGCTCGTGTAGATCGCCGCGATCGGGGCCTGCCAGACGACGACCGCGGCGGCAAGCAGGACCATGGCGACGGTGATCAGGCCCGCGCCGGTCCAGCCGGCCATGCGCAATCCCTTGGGGTCCCGCCGGCCCACGGCATTGCCGACCCGAACGGAAGTCGCCGTCGCCATGCCGATGGCGACCATGAAACAGAAGGCGACGACGTTCATCGTCGCCTGGAAGGCGGCGACCTGCATCGCCCCCATGATGCCGGCCATCATGGTGATGGTCATGAAGGCCGTGGTCTCGGCGGCATAGGACAGGGCCATGGGGGCGCCGAGCCGCAGGAACCGGATCTGCAGGCGCCATGGCCGTTCGATGCGGTGAAACAGCCCGTAGCGGTCGCGGTCGGCCATGGTGAAGACATAGGCCAGCAGCGCGGCGAGCATGACCCAGCGGGTGATGCTGGTGGCCAGCACGGCACCGGCCGCGCCATCGGCCTGGAACCCGAGATTGCCCCAGATCAGCACCCAGTTCAGCGCGACGTTGACGACATTGGCGCCGATCATCACGAACATGCCGGGCCGCGTCCGCCCGATGCCCTCCAGGAACATCGCGGTCGCGACATAACCATAGATCGCCGGCATGCCCCAGGCGAACATGCCCAGCGCCCGTCCGCCGCCGCGCGCCAGGTCGTCGCTCTGGCCGAACAGGTGAAGGATCGCCTCGCCCTCGGTCATGACCAGCGCCCAGACCAGGCCCAGCCCGACGGCATTGGCAAGGCCGACCCAGAAGATCTCGCCGCAGGTACGCTGGCGCCCGGCGCCGTCGGCCTGGGAAACCAGCACGACGACACCGGTGAGCAGGCCGATGCCGATCACCAGCATGGCGATGTGCGGCGAAAACGAAATCGCCAGATAGGCCAGTTCGGCCGGCCCGGCGTGCCCGGTCATGATCGTGTCGGCGGTCACCATCACCAGCATGCCGCAGCGCGCGACGATCACCGGGGCGGCAAGCCCCAGGGTGCGCCGGACGTGTTCGGCCAGGGTGTTGGCAGGCGGCCGCAGGGCCGCGCGCGCATGGGCAGGCATGATCGGTCCGATCGGGAAGGGGCGAAGCGCTTAGCACGCCCTGCGGCGCAGGAATACCCGGCGTTGGTCGCGCGCCTACTGCGGCGGCGTGTAGTCCTCGACCCGGGCGTCGCCGGTCGCGGCATCGACCCAGGTGATCTTGCCCCCGGCGATGAAGACATCGAAGCAGGCGGTCTGGCCTTCCAGCCAGGTGGTCCAGCGGCGGCAGAAACGGTCGCCCTCGAGCCACCAGGTGCCGGTGTCCTCGTATTCGTCGCTGAAGCCGGCGATGCCCCAGGTCGTGCCGCCCTCGCGGATCTCGACGGTATAGGGGTTGCCGTAGGCATTGATGCCCGAGGTTGTCGCGCCGGTGACCGCTTCGACGATCTGGGCCGCGCCCAGCGGTTCTAAGGATGCCGCCGGCGCGGCAGCAAGAGCCAGGATCAGGAGGGGCAGGGAACGCAGGAACATCGGGGCCTCCTGCTTCAAGGCGTGGCGAGGGTGGCGTCGAGCAGGGCGCGGGCGCGCGCCATCGCATCCTCGTGCGCGGCGGCATCGTGGACCAGGCGGTGGCCCCAGTAGGTACCGTCGCATGCCTTGCAGTCGAAGGAATGGGTCGCGCCGGGATAGACCGCCAGTTCGACCGGCTGGCTCGATGCCGGCAGCCCGGCCACCATGTCCTGGCAGATGCCCGAGGGCGTCCAGTCGTCGGCATCGCCGATCAGCACGAGCAGGGGCACGCGGAAGGCCTGGGAGGTGCGCGAGCAATAGGGGTAGAGCGCGATGGCCGCCTTCAGGTCGGGTTTCAGGTCGGGCCGCAGGGAGCCCGGCTCGGCCGCGATCTGCAGCGCGACCCCGGCGCCGTGGGACCAGCCCATGACGGCCACACGGGTGGCGTCGATCTCCGGGCGGGTCTGCAGATAGGCCATGGCGCCGTTGACGTCGGCGGCACGCGGCACGGGCCTCAGGATATCGGTGCAGATTTCGTCGATGCCGCGCGAGGAGAAGCTGTCGACCCGCAGGCTGGCGTAACCCCAGGAGGCGACCTGGGCGGCCCATTCGGCGTGGGTTTCGTAAAGTCCGGCGCAGCCATGCAGCATGACCACCACGGGGAAGGGACCGGGCCCCTGCGGCAGGGTCAGCAGGCCCGTGACCTCCCCGGGTTCCTGGCCGCTGGCGCCGGGATAGGTCTCCAGGGAAGCAAACTGCACGCCCCCGGTGGTGCTCGCCGGCAGCGTCGTGTCATCGGCTTTGCAGGAAACGAGGGCCCAGATGGCCATCAGGAACACCAGAAACCGCACAGCCGCCCCGCCGAATTGTCTAATTCTCGTTACAATACCACGTCGTGATGTCGATGCCATAGAGCGGTGTGCGCTGCGGGCGCGCGATGTGCTGCCAGCGCGCGACGTCGTCGTTGCTGCTGAAGTAGAACGGCAGGACGTGACGGCCCCACATCAGGACCCGGTCGAGCGCCCGGGCGGTCGCGACCAGTTCGTCGCGGCTGCGGGCATCGACAAGGGCCGCGATCAGGGCGTCGACCGCGGGGTCGCGGATGCCAGCGTAGTTGCGGCTGCCGGGCTGGTCGGCCGCGGCGCTGCCCCAGTAGATCGCCTGTTCGTTGCCCGGCGAGAGCGAGACGCCCCAGCGCCAGACCAGGGCGTCGAAGTCGAAGTTCTCGATCCGCGTCTGGAACTGGGCGGCATCCACGGTGCGCAGGCGCGCCTCGATGCCGAGCTTCTTCAGGTTGGCGACATAGGGCAGCAGGATGCGCTCCCAGGCCGGGCTGCCCAGGAGGATCTCGAAGGCCAAGGGCCGCCCGTCGCCATCCACCAGCCTGCCGTCCCGCAGCACGAAACCGACCTGCTCGAGCAGCAGGGCTGCCTGCTTGAGGTTCTCGCGCAGCCGGCCGCTGCCGTCGGTCGTGGGCCAGGCGAAGGGATGCTCGAAGAGGGCGGCGGGAAGGCTGTCGCGGAAGGGTTCGATCAGGGCGCGTTCGGCACCTTGAGCAGGGCCGCGGGCGGCCAGGGGCGAATTGTCGAACAGGCTGGTGGTGCGCCGGTACTGGCCGTAGAGAAGGTTGCGGTTGGTCCAGGCAAAGTCGAAGGCCAGCCCCAGTGCCTCGCGCACCCTCACGTCGCCGAAGGGCGCACGCCGCTCGTTCCAGGCGATGCCCTCCAGGCCCGAAGGCCTGCCGTGGGCGAACTCCTCCATGACGAAGCGGCCCTGGGCGAGCGCTGGCCCCTCGTAGCCGGTCGCCCAGCGCGCGGCATCGTCCTCGAAACGGACGTCGAGGTCTCCGGCCTTGAAGGCCTGCAGCGCAACATTGGCATCGCGAAACCACTGATAGACGATGGTCTCGAAGTTGTTGTGTCCGGCGGTGATCGGCAGGTCGCGCGCCCAGTAGCCGGGATCGCGGCGATAGACCACGCGGCTGCCCGGCACGATCGTCTCGACCCTGTAGGGGCCGGTGCCCATGGGCGCCTCCAGCGAGGTGCGCTCGAAACCGACCCGTTCGAACCAGGCGCGCGAGAGCACCGGCATCAGGCCCAGGATCAGTGGCATCTCCCAGTTTCCGGGGGCGAGCTCGAAACGCACGCTGCTTGCATCGGGCGCAAAGGCCCGGGTGACCGCACCGTAATAGGTGCGCGTGTGCGGCTTGCCGTGGTCGCGCAGGTTCTCGAAGGAATAGAGCACGTCGGCCGGGGTGACCGGCGTGCCGTCCTGGAAGCGGGCTCGCGGGTCGAGGTGGAAGGTGATGCTGCTGCGGTCCGGCGCCAGTTCGACGTCCTGCGCGATCAGGGGATAGAGCGTGAAGGGTTCGTCGGGGCTGCGCGCCATCAGGCTCTCGTAGACCAGGCCCAGGCCGCGGGCGGGCAGGCCCAGGACGATGTAGGGGTTCATCGTGTCGAAGGTGCCGACCTCGCCCAGGCGCAGGCTGCAGCCACCGGCAGCGCCGGGTCGGACCCAGGGCAGCGGCTCGGTGATGCCCTCGGGATGGGCGGTATCGCCGAACATGGCCAAGGCACGCTGCTCCTGGGCGGTTGCCTGTCCCGGCAGGACCAGCGCCAGAACCGCGGCCAGCAACGCCAGGAAGCCTCTGGGTGCGCCCCGCATCAGGCGTTGCCGCGCCATGCAGGACCGCTACCATGGCTTGAAGCCGACATCGGGGCGGCATGTTCAGGAGCGTGCATCATGTCGGTCTACCAGACCTCCCTCTATTCCGAAATCGACTACGAGGCCGACGGCAGGCAGATCGGCCGCCTGTCGCTGCCCTGGTCGGTGACACGTTCGGCCTATGGCGTCATCCCGATCCCGATCGCGGTGATCAAGAACGGCAAGGGCCCGACCGCCCTGCTGATGGCCGGCAACCACGGCGACGAGTGGGAGGGCCAGATCGCCCTGGGCAAGCTGATCCGCAGCCTGGAGGCTTCCGACATCGCCGGCCGCGTCATCATCCTGCCCTCGGCCAACCTGCCTGCGGCGCGGGCGGGGCTGCGCGTCTCGCCGCTCGACGGCGGCAACCTCAACCGCACCTTCCCGGCCGATCCGGCCCACGGCCCGACCTGGCAGATCGCGCACTACATCGAACACCACCTGATGCCGATGGCCGATGTCTTCGTCGATCTGCACTCTGGCGGCGCCTCGCTCGACTACGTGCCCTTCGTCGGCGTCTCGATGATCGGCAATCCCGACCACGACCGCCGCGCCTATGCCGCCATGCGTGCCTTCGGCGGCCCCTTCGGCCAGATCTACGATGCCTCGGCGGGCCTGAGCGCGCCCACAGGGGCGGGTTCGACCGCCGGCGGAGCCGCGGTGCGCCAGGGCTGCATCGACATCGGCGGCGAATTCGGCGGCCGCGCGGTGGTCGATCCGGCTCACCTGGGTCTCGTCGAGCGCGGCCTGCGCAACCTGCTCGCCCACCTGGGCATCACGCCGGGCGTGGCCGAGGAGCCGCCCGCGCCGATGCGCCTGATGACAAGCGATCCCGCAAACCTGTATATCTTTGCCCCAGACTACGGTGTTTTCGTGCCTTCCGTGCGGCTTGGCGACACCGTCAAGGCAGGCGACCTCGCTGGCGAGGTGCATGCCATAGAGCACCCGGAGAAGGTGCCGGTCCCGGTCCGCTTCCGTGCCGACGGTCTCTTGATCTGCGTGCGCGCCGTGGGCCGGGTCGAGCCTGGCGATTGCCTGGGCCACCTCGCCATCGACATCGACGAACCGAGGTTCGAGCAACCATGACACTGAAATCCGTTCCCGTTGCGGCCGAAGCCTGGCCCCACCGTTCCCCCCTGCGGGCACCCAAGCTGGGCGACCGCGTCTACGAACAGATCGTCGAGCGCATCGTCGCCGGCACGCTGGCCGAGGGCGACCGCCTGCCCAGCGAGCACGAGTTCTGCCGCATGTTCGAGGTTTCCCGCCCGGTCGTGCGCGAGGCGCTCGCCAGACTGCGCGCCGACGGCATCATCGAATCCCGCCAGGGATCGGGCAGCTACGTGCGCCGCCGTCCGGTGCGCGACCTGCTGCAATACGGCGCTGCGTCCAACGCGGCCCAGTTGCTGCGCTGCTTCGAGTTCCGCCTGGCCCTGGAGGGCGAGGCTGCCGCGCTGGCTGCCGTGCGCCATGACAGCGCCGAGATGCGCGCCATCCGGAAGGCCAACGATGCCTGCAACGAGGCGGCGATGAAGGGGCGCCTGGGCAAGCAGGAAGACCTCGACTTCCACATGGCTATCGCCCTGGCCAGCGGCAACGGGCTGTTTCCCGACACCATGGAATTGCTGTACGACGACATCCAGAACGGCATGGACATGGCGCGCAGCCTGACCAAGTCCGAGCGCAAGGAGCGGGTCGTCATCCTCAAGCAGGAACACGCCATGGTGCTGGCGGCGATCGAGGACCGCGACCCCGACCGCGCCCGCGTCGCCATGCGCGCCCACATCGGCAACGCCCAGCGGCGCATCGTCGGCGACGGCAGCTAGATCCGATCCGGGGCCTCTCCGGCGCTCTGTCCTCTTGATCTTTGCCGTGGCGGAACGCAGCGTAGGCGGGCCAACCGGAGCGGCTCATGGGCAGGAAGCTGATCGAGGACATCGTCGTGCCGGCGCGCGAGGCGCGTGCCGTGGTGGTGCACAAGGGCCAGTTCCTGCGCATCGTCGACATGGAGGGCGAGCAAGTCGCCGACATCGTCTTCTACAATGCCGAACGGCTCACGGAGACCTACTCCATGGCCCATTCGGTCTATCTCAACATGCTCCAGGGCACCGGCGACATCCGCATGGTCAAGACGCTCTGGTCGAGCCCGCCCCATGAACAGGTGATGATGACGGTGACCGACGATCCGGTCGCCTGCCATTGCCTGGCGCTGGGCACCTGCTGCTCCAGCAGGGTCTATGACGTGCTCTACGGCGAACCCGGCCATGCCAGCTACGCGACGAGCCTGGCCCGCGCCCTGGCGCCCCACGGCGTGCCGGCCAACCTGCCCGATGTCTTCAACGCCTTCATGCCCTTCGACCCCGAACGCTGGTATGCCGGCGACCCGAAGTTCCGTTCGCCGCCGACGCAGCCCGGCGACTACCTAGAGCTGCGCGCCGAGATCGACGTGCTGGTCGGCGTCTCGGCCTGTCCCAGCGACCGCACGCCGACCAACGGATTCAAGCCGACGCCGCTGCGCGTTCAGGTATTCTCCGGCTGAACTTTTCTGGAAGGACGACCGCATGGTCAATCTCGTTGCCGCGTCCGGTGACGCGCTCCGCGTCCGCGACAGCTTTCCCCGCAAGGTCAGGGTCATCGATCACCAGTGGATCCCGATGCCCGACGGCACGCGGCTGTCGGCGCGGATCTGGCTGCCCGAGGATGCAGAGGCCGATCCGGTGCCGGCGATCATCGAGTACATCCCCTATCGCCACCGCGACTTCACCCTGCCGCGCGACGAGCTGATCCATCCCTGGTTTGCCGGCCACGGCTATGCCGCGATCCGTCTCGATATTCGCGGTTCGGGCAATTCCGAGGGCCTGCCGCTCGACGAATACGTCGCCCAGGAACAGGACGATATGGTCGCCGCGCTCGCCTGGATCGCCGCGCAGCCCTGGTGCAGCGGCGCCTGTGGCATGATCGGCATTTCCTGGGGCGGTTTCTCTGGCCTGCAGACCGCATTCCGGCGGCCGCCCGAGCTCAAGGCGATCGTCACGCTGTGCTCGACCGACGACCGCTACGCCGACGACGTGCACTACATGGGCGGCGCCCTGCTGCGCAACAACCTGGCCTGGGGCGCCCAGTCGCTGGCCTATTCGGCCCGCCCGCCCGACCCCGAGCTGGTCGGCGATGCCTGGCGGGCGATGTGGCACGAGCGGCTGGCGAACCTACCCTTCACCACGGCGGAGTGGATGAGCCACCAGCGGCGCGATGCCTACTGGAAACACGGCTCGGTCAATGAGGACTGGGATGCCATCCAATGCCCGGTCTATGCCGTCACCGGCTGGGCCGACGGCTACACCAACACGGCGCTGCGCCTGATGGCCGGCCTGAAGGTGCCGCGCCGCTGCCTGATCGGCCCCTGGGCCCACGGCTACCCCCATGTCGCCAGCCCGGCGCCCACGATCGGGTTCCTGCAGGACTGCCTGCGCTGGTGGGACCGCTGGCTGAAAGGCATCGAGAACGGCATCGACAAGGAACCCATGGTCCGCCTGTGGCAGCAGGACGCCGCGCCGCCGCGCGTCGAACACGCCGAACGCAGCGGCCACTGGATCGCCGAGCCGGCGTGGCCGGGGCCCTCGATCTGGGCTCGCGATCTGGGCCTGGACTGCGCCGGCCGCCTGGTCGAGGGGCCGGGCCGCGGCGATGTCATGATCGCCACGCCGCTCACCGTCGGCACCCTCACCGGCGAATGGAACCCCCATGGCATCGGACCGGAGATGCCCATCGACCAGCGCCCCGAGGATGCCATGTCCGTGGTCTTCGACGGTCCGGTCCTCGATCGCGACATCGCTATCGTCGGCTTCCCGCTGCTGCATGCCCGCATCGCCTCGGGCCAGCCGGTCGCCACCCTGGTCGCGCGCCTGGAGAGCCTGGCGCCCGACGGCAGTTCGGCGCTGCTCTCCTGGGGCGCCCTCAACCTGACCCACCGGGACGGCCACGAGGCGCCTGCCGCCCTGGAGCCCGGCCGCAGCTATGACGTGACGGTCCAGCTCAATGCCATTGCCCAGACCGTGCCGGCGGGCCATCGCCTGCGCCTGGCCCTGGCCAACGCCAGCTGGCCGCTGCTCTGGCCGGCGCCGGAAGTCACCGAACTGTCGCTCGATGGTGCGGCAAGCCGTCTGGAACTGCCGCTGCGCGAAGCCCAGCCGGGCGATGCGGCGCTGCCGGAATTCGAGGCGGCGGAAGTGCCGCCCATGCCGGCGATCGGCTGGCTGCGTTCGTTCGGCCGGGTGCGGCGCATCGTGCGCGACCTCGCCACCGGCATGACACGCCTGGAACTCGACAAGGACGACGGCGCCTACCGGATCGAGGCGCACGGCATGGAGATCGACCAGGTCGGCCGCGAGGTCCAGGAGATCGTCGAAGGCGATCCCCTGTCCAACCGGGGCGAGGTGACCTGGCGCATCGCCCAGCGGCGTGGCGACTGGGACGTCGCCATCGAATCGACGACGCGGGTCGCCTGCGATGCCGGGAGTTTCCGCGTCGAGGCCGACATCGTTGCCTTCGAGGGCAGCAGGGAAGTCGCCCGCCACCGGCTCGAACGCACGATCCCGCGTGACCTGATCTGAATGCGCAAACGGAAAGGGCCGGCCCGTCGCCGGGCCGGCCCCTCCTGATCCGCGCAGGCCTGAAGGATCAGGCCTGGCTGTCGTCGATCCAGACGTCGTCCCAGTAGAGCGAGCCGACGTACATGAAGGGATGCCCCTTCATGCCCTGCACCTTGTTGGCGAGACCATCGGTCCAGTTGATGAAGACCGGGGTGATGGTCGAGCCTTCCGAGGCCATCAGCATCTGGATGTCGCAGTACATCTGCTTGCGCTTGTCGAAATCCAGCTCCTTGCGGGCGTCGAGCAGGAGGCTGTCGAAGGTCGGGTTCGACCAGCGGCTTTCGTTCCAAGAGGCGCCCGAGACATAGGCAACCGACAGCATCTGGTCGGCCGTCGGACGGCCGTACCAGGACGAGCCGCACCAGGGCACCTGCATCCAGATGGCGCTCCAGTAACCGTCCGAAGGCACCCGGTTGATCTGCACGTTGACGCCGCTCTCACGCATCAGCTCGGCCATGACGATCGAGGCATTGGCGCCGCCGAAGTTGGTATCGGCCGCAGTCAGCTCGAAGGTGGCGTTCGTCATGCCGGCCTTCTCGAGGTAGAACTTCACCTTGTCGGGATCGGCCGACGGCACCGGCACTTCCTCGCACCAGAACGGGTCATGCGGCGGCACCGGATGGTCGCGACCGACCACACCCAGGCCGTCGAAGGCCAGATCGAGCATGCGCTGGCGGTCGAACGACCACTTCAGCGCCTGGCGCACGTTGTTGTCGCTGTAGGGAGCGGTGTCGGCCAGCATCGGATAGGTCGGATGGGCACCGCCCGGCTGCGACAGGATGCGGGCGCTGTCGGAAGCCTCGACCTGCTTCACCAGGTTGCCCTCGACGCCGATGACGACATCGACCTCGCCCGAGACCAGCGCATTGACGCGGGCACCGTTGTCGGGAATGGCGAAGAACTCGATCTCATCGAGGTAGGGGCGCCCTTCCTTGTGATAGTTGGCGTGCCGCTTGAAGATCGACACGATGCCCGGATCGAATTCCTCGACCATGAACGGGCCGGAGGTGACGACATTGCCGGAGGAGTAGGCCGCTGCGTCCTGTCCTTCGGGCGCCACGGTGAAGTGGTACTCGGCCATCAGGTAGGGAACGTCGACGTTGGTCTGGTTCATCTTGAAGACCAGCGTGTTGCCGTCCGCGGTGATCGATTCCACATCGCCCAGATAGGCATTGGCGGCCGAACCCTGCTCGGGATCGAGATGACGGTTGAACGAATAGGCCGCGTCGGCAGCGGTGATCGTCTTGCCGTTGGAAAACTCGGCGCCCTCGATCATCTTGAAGCGCCATTCCGTGGCGTCGGCGTTGGACTCCCACTCGGAGGCAAGATTGGGCACCAGGCCCTGCTCGGGGAAGAAGTCGATCAGGCGGCTGCCCAGCAGCTGGGAGCGCGAGATGTCGATCGCCTGGACGATCTTGGTCGGGTCGATGGTATCGCCCGCGTGGCTCGAATCCGCGGCGGCGACGATGCGTCCGCCGGCCTTGGGCTCGGCAGCCTGCGCCTTGGTGATGCTCTGCTCGACGATCGTGGCGGCAGCCGAGGCCGTCAGGCCCATGCTCATCAGGCCGGCATTGAAGTCGCGGCGCGACACCTTGCCCTTGATGAACTCGTTGATCAGAAGCTCTTTCTTTGTCACAGCGTGTCTCTCCCTAAGAGTCTGGTCCTGCCCTGTTGCCGGACAGAATCGCTGCCGACAACGTTAGTCGAAAAATCGTCAGTTTACATAGCAATCCGTGGTCCTGACCGGAATCGACCCAAGGCTGCGTATTGCCGACGTTTTGCAATCGCCGGGATGGAAGCCTCCTGCTGGTGCAGGCCTCAGGCGGCGGTGCGCAGGCGGGCCGCGATGGCTTCGATCTGCGCGATGCCGGTCAGGTAGGCGCCATGGCAGGTCGAGAAGAACTCGCTCGAACTGGCCTCGCCGGCGAAATAGAGGACGTCATCGACCGGGCGGGCCAGCTCGGCGCGCGCATGGCCGTGACCCGGCATCGCACCCGAGTAGGACCCCAGGGTCCAGGGGTCGCTTTCCCAGGCCGTGACGATGGTGCGCTCGCTCAACGAGGCGCGGATGTTGCTGCCGTAGGCGGCGACCAGGCGCTCGGTCATGTGGTCGATCGAGGCGGCGATGCCCGCGCGCTCCAGCCACGAGCCGTGCCGGCCGCCGGTGACGCCGGAGACATAGTCCATGCCGAAGGGGCGGATCTGGATCGACATCGGCACCTCGTCGGCATCGCCGATCTGGATCGTGGCGTCCGCCGGCGCCTCGGGCGGAAAGCGATTGTCCTTGAGCATGATGCCGATGCGGTTGTGCACGCCCAGGGGCAGGGCCGCGGCGGCCTCGAGCTTCCAGTCGGGCAGCCCGGGATCGAAGACGATGCCGCCCGAGGTCAGGACATTGGTCGAGACCGTGACCAGCGCCGTGCGGCCGGCAATGGTTCCCCTGGCCGTCTCGACGCGCACGCCCGAACCGCTCCAGATGATGCGTTCGGCCCTGGCGTTGAGCGTCACGGGAACCTCGGCGGCCCAGCGTGCGACCAGGGCGCCGAAACCCTCGCGCAGGGGCCAGTTCTCGTCGGTGTCGTTGTAGTTGGTGACGTCCAGCACCGAGACCTGGTCGATGTCGCGCGAGGTGCCCAGGGAGAACCAGTAGGCCATGAATGGCGCCCAGGGCGCCGCCAGGTCGATGACATCGGCGACCGCGACATCGCGGCCCTCGGCGCCGGCGGCATCGATGGCGGCGTGGTCGGCCTCCATGCCGTCCATCCAGCGCTGGCGCTCGTCCTCGGGCAGGAAGGCGCCGCCCGCGAAGATGTTGGAGCGCCACTGGCTGTCGCGCCGGTAGGAGAAGCCATGTTCGTCGGCGATCGCCACGAAGGGATTGAGGCTGGCCGAATGCATCCAGTGGCAGCCCAAGTCGTAGGGAATGCCCGGGGCGAATTCCTCGGTGTAGGCGCGGCCACCGATGCGGTGCGAAGCCTCGATCAGGGCGAAGCTCAGGCCGTGCGCTGCCGCCGCCTTTGCCGCCGAGAGACCGGCCGAACCGGCCCCGATGATGACGACATCGACGTCGTGCTGCTTGCCTGACATGAAGGACTCCGCTCTATGGGGCCGGCAAGGTAGCTGGCCTGCCCCCACGCTGCCAAGCCATGCCTTTCCGGGGAAAGCAGCAGCGCCTTGCCGCAGGCTGCAACGCTGCCTATGGTCTGCCTCCGCCTGGGCAATGCGAGCAGCGCATGAAGCCGATCCGCGACTGGTTCCGTCATACCTTTTCCGATCCGCAGGTCCTGCTGCTGACGGTGCTGCTGGTCATTGCCGTGATCGCGATCGTCTTCGTGGCCCACATGGTCGCGCCGGTGATTGCCGCGCTGGTCATCGCCTTCCTGCTCGACAGCCTGGTCGAACGCCTGAAGCTGCGCGGCGTGCGTCACATCGTTGCGGTGATCGGGGTCTACATCGCCTTCGTCGTGGCCGCGTTGGTCTTCCTGGGCGGCCTGCTGCCGCTGCTGACGCGCCAGACCATCGAGTTCGCGCACCAGATTCCCCAGATGATCGCGACCCTGCGCGATGAACTGCTGACCCTGCCTGGACGTTATCCCGACTTCGTCACGGCCGATCAGGTCCATGGCGTCATGGGCGATCTCGGCCGTTCGATCACGGGGCTGGTCCATTCGCTGCCGTCGATGGCGGGCTCCTCGGTGGTCAACCTGCTGACCGCCATCGTCTACATGATCCTGGTCCTGTTGCTGGTCTTCTTCATGATCAAGGACAAGACCAAGATCCTGAACTGGCTGGCGAGCTTCCTGCCGCGCGAACGGGGATTGACGACGTCGGTCTGGCACGAGGTCAACGACCAGGTCGGCAACTACGTGCGCGGCAAGTTCTGGGAAATCGTCATCGTCGGCGTCGTGACCTGGGTCGTCTTTGCCCTGCTGGGTGTCGAGTTCGCCATCCTGCTTGCCGTCATCACGGGGCTATCCGTGCTGATTCCCTATGTCGGGGCCGCCGCGGTCACGGTGCCGGTCGCCCTGATCGGCTTCGTCCAGTGGGGATTCTCCTGGGAATTTGCCTGGATCATGATCGCTTACGGCATCATCCAGGCGCTCGACGGCAACCTGCTGGCGCCGCTGCTGTTCAGCGAGGTCGTCAACCTGCATCCCATCGCCATCATCGTGGCAATCCTGATCTTCGGCGGCATCTGGGGCTTCTGGGGCGTCTTCTTCGCGATACCCCTGGCGACCGTGGTGCAGGCGGTGATCCGCGCCTGGCCCAAGAATTCGGCCTGGCGCAAGCCGATCTAGGCTCGGGCACGGCCGAAATTCGCCGGCTGCAACGCATCGTTGCGATGCGTTCAAGCAATACGGACTTGCCAAGCAAACTTGCATCCTTACGATATGCGCAATCCCGGCAAAAAAACGGGGCTGACAAAACGTGTGCGGCGACAGCGCGGCGCGCGGTGCGCGCTGCTGGGGACCTGGGAGCAAGAGGCGTTGTTCAAGCTGATCGCAAAGCGGCTGTTCGTCGGCCTGATCACCTTGCTGGCGATTTCCGTCATCGTCTTTGCCGGCACGGAAATCCTGCCGGGCGATGTCGCGCAGGCCGTGCTGGGACAGGCGGCGACCGAAGAGACGCTGGCTGCGCTGCGCGCGACCCTGGGCCTCAACGAGCCGGCCTACGTGCGTTACTTCATCTGGCTCGGTAAATTCCTGACCGGCGATCTGGGCGTCGCGCTGACCAACGGCATGCCGCTGGACGGGATCGTCGGCCAGCGCCTGACCAACACGATCTATCTGGCGCTTTATGCGGCGGTGGTCGCCCTGCCGCTGGCACTGGGCCTGGGGCTCCTGTCGGCGGCCTGGCCGGAAAGCACGTTCGACCGCGTGGTTTCCTCGGTGACGGTCTTCTTCATCTCCATTCCCGACTTCGTGATCGCCCTGATCCTGGTGCTGATCTTCGCGGTCGAACTGGGCTGGTTCCCCTCGATCAACCCGCGACCGCGCTGGAGCGACTTCTTCCCGACGCTGGGCGCGATGTTCCTGCCGATGCTCACGCTGGTCCTGTCGGTGCTGGCGCACATCATCCGCATGACCCGTGCGGCCGTGCTCGACGTGCTCAAGCAGGCCTACATCGAGATGGCCCTGCTCAAGGGCGTGCGGAAGTCGCGCATCATTCTCAAGCATGCCATCCCCAACGCCCTGGGGCCGATCGTCAACGTCATTGCGCTGAACCTTGGCTACCTGATCAGCGGTGTCGTCATCGTCGAGGTCGTCTTCAGTTATCCGGGCCTCGGCCGCCTGATGGTCGATTCCGTCGTCTTCCGCGACGTGCCCCAGATCCAGGTCGTGGCGATGGTGTTCTGCGCCTTCTACGTGTCGCTCAACATCCTTGCCGATGTCGGCGCCATCATGGCCAACCCGCGACTGAGGTACGCCAAGTGAGCGAAACAGCCGCCGTCACGCGCGCGCCGCGCAAGCGCAGCAAGCGCGCCCGCCCCAGGCTCGATTTCTGGGCCTGGCTGGGCGTGTGCATTGTCCTGACCGGACTCTTCCTTGTCGTCTTCGGACCCTATCTGGCGCCCTATCAGGTCGGCCAGATCGTGCCGGGCGCCACGCAGTTCATGCCGCCCAGCAGCGAAACCCTGATGGGCACCGACATCCTGGGCCGCGACGTCTTCACCCGTCTGCTCTATGGCGCCCGCCTGACGGTTGGCGTCGCGCTGGCGGCAACTATCCTGGGTTTCCTGCTGGGCATGGCGGTCGGCTTCTCGGCGGCCGAGATCCGCGGCCGCTACGACGACTTCGTCACATGGCTGATCGACGTCTTCCTGTCGTTCCCGCCGATCCTGCTGGCGCTGATCGTGATCGCCGCGCTTTCGTCGGACCTCTGGGTGCTGATTTGCACCATCGCCGTCATCCACTCCTCGCGCGTCGCGCGTATCGGGCGCGCGGTCGCCATGAATGTCGCTGCCCTGGAGTTCGTCGAGGTGGCCCGTGCTCGCGGCGAGAACCTGCTCTCCATCCTGGTGCGCGAGATCTGGCCTTCCACGATCCGTCCCCTGGCGGTCGAATTCGGCCTGCGCATGACCTATTCGATCCTGTTCCTTTCCAGCCTTTCCTTCCTTGGCCTGGGCATCCAGCCGCCCGACGCCGACTGGGGTTCCATGGTGAAGGAGAACCTCAACGGCATCCAGACCGGTGCCTATCTCAGCGTTCTCGCACCGGCCTTTGCCATCGCCATCCTCACGGTCGGCGTCAACCTCATCGTCGACTGGCTGGGTTCGCAGTCAGGCCGCTCCATTTCCGAGGAGCTCACGAAGTGACCCCATTGCTGCGGATCGAGGATCTGGTCGTCGAGGGACGGCCGCCTTCGGGCATCTGGGTGCAGACCGTCAACGGCGTCAGCGTCGATGTCGCGCCTGGCGAAGTCATTGCGCTGATCGGCGAATCCGGCGCCGGCAAGACCACCGTCGCGCTCGGCGCGCTGGGCTATACGCGGCCCGGCACGAGGTTCAAGCAGGGCCGCGTCTTTCTCGAGGATCGCGAGATCCTCAGCCTGACGCCGGGCCAGCGGCGCGACCTGCGCGGCAAGGATGTCGCCTACGTCGCCCAGAGCGCCCAGGCCGCGCTCAATCCGGCGATTCCCATCGGCGAGCAGATTGCCGAGAGCCTGGTGCTGCACGGCATCGCCAGCGGCGCCGAGGCCATGAAACGCGCCGTGGCCCTGCTCGACCTGCTCGACCTGCCCCATCCCGAGGCGCTCGCCCACCGTTATCCCCACCAGGCTTCCGGTGGCCAGCAGCAGCGCATCATGATGGCCATGGCGATGGCCTGCCAGCCCAAGCTTCTGGTGCTCGACGAACCGACCACCGCGCTCGACGTCACGACCCAGATCGAGGTGCTCAAGGCGATCAAGGACGTCATCCGCGAGCGCGGCACGGCCGCGCTCTACGTCAGCCACGACCTTTCGGTGGTGGCCCAGATCGCCGACCGCATCCTGGTGATGAACCGGGGCGACGTGGTCGAGGAGGGGGCGACGGGGAGGATTCTCGCTGCGCCGGAGAAGGAATACACCCGCACCCTGCTCGGCGCGGTCAAGCCCAAGCCCAGCCGCGACGTCGCGCTTTCGGAGTGGAACCCGGCCGGCGGGCAGCAGCCGATCATGACGGTGCGCGGCATCGACGCGACCTACATCAAGCCCGGCATGTTCCAGAAGATCGAACGCGAGCAGCATGTCCTGCACGAGGTCGAGATCGACGTCTTCCCGCGCGAGGTGCTGGCCGTGGTCGGCGAATCGGGTTCGGGCAAGTCGACGCTGGCGCGTGTCATGGCCGGCCTGCACCCTCCGCTGACCGGCGAGATCGCGCTCGACGGCCAGGTGCTGCCGCCGCATTCGCGCCAGCGCACCACGGAACAGCTCCGGCGCATCCAGATCATCTTCCAGAGCCCCGACCAGTCCCTCAATCCGGAGCGCCGCATCGACGACGCTATCGGCCGCCCGCTCGAGCTTTATTTCGGCATGAAGGGTTCGGAGAAGCAGGACCGCATCGCCGAACTGCTGGAGATGGTCGGGCTCGATCCCGACTACGCCGGGCGTTTTCCCGCCGAACTTTCCGGCGGCCAGCGCCAGCGCATCTCGATCGCGCGCGCCTTTGCCGCCAAGCCCGACATCATCCTGTGCGACGAGGTGTTATCCTCGCTCGACACCGTGGTCGCCGCGCGCGTGCTAGACCTGATGTGCGAGCTGCGCGAGAAGCACAAGGTCGCCTATGTCTTCATCAGCCACGATCTCTCGACGATCGCCTCGATCGCCGACCGCGTGGCGGTGATGTATGCCGGGCGCATCGTCGATGCGGGCCTGACCAAGGAGGTCTTCTCGCCGCCGCACCATCCCTACACGCAGTTGCTGATCAACTCTGTGCCGGCGCTGCGCCAGGGCTGGCTGGAGGATGTCATCGCCACGCGCGAGGCCTCTGCCGGCATGCAGAGCAACGTCATGCTGCACGACCGGGCCTGCCCCTTCCGCGTGCGCTGCCCGCTGGTCATCGAGGGCAAGTGCGGCTCGGAGCCCCCGCCCCGGCGCGAGATGGGCCTCCACCACGTCGTCTACTGCCAGCACACCGAGGCGGAACTCGCCGAACACCAGCGTCTGGTCGACTGAACCGGGAAGCTGCCATGGCCTTCGGCTACTACATCGTCGAGATCGACGTGAAGAAACCCGAGATGATGCCGCGGTATCGCGAACTGGTTGGTCCGACGCTGGCGACCTTCGGCGGCGAGATCCTGGCCGCCAGCAACACCGTCAGCCATCTCCAGGGCGCACCCGCACCGCTGCCGCGCGTCGTCGTCATCCGCTTCCCCAGCTACCAGCGCGCGCTGGACTGGTTCCACAGCGACGACTACGCCGAGGCGCTGGCCATCCGGGACCAGGCCTGCATCAGCCGCGCCATCGTGGTCGAGGGCCTGTAGCCGGTCAGCCGGCAGCAACGCGATTGTGCATCGGGACGGTGGCTGGCAGGCTTGGCGTGTGCAGGCCGATGGCGCTGCACCCGGAGGTCGCGATGCACCCTTCCAAGGCTCTCGCTGCGCTCGTCCTGTTGCTGGTGCTGATGCCGGGGGAGAGCCGTGCGGAGTGCCGGCAGAGTTTCGATCTCGGCCTGACGGAGATCGCAGGCATCCCCCACCAGAGGACCATCCGCTTCGACGACCCCGGGCTGGGTGTCCAGTTCCGCTTCTTCGCGCCGGGTGCTGCCGGCAATCTCTCCTACATTCGTTTCGACATGGGCCATGCCACGGTCGATGCGGAGATCGAGGCAGCCTCGCGCGAGCAGATCTGGCAGAACATCAAGATCGTGGCTGATCTCAACGGTGTCGCCATCCAGGGCCCGGCCCGGCTCGACCCTTATCCTGCAGGCGATGTCGTGATCACCAACGACATCTTCCTGGGCTGGAGTGACGATGCCGTGGCCGTCGAGTTCCTTGGGCTGGGCCATGACCGCAACTGCCTGCACGAGATCCGCTTCACCATCGTCGTGCCGCCCCAGGCCGACGAGATCGATGCGGCGCGCAGCCTCTATCGCGAAATCCTTCGGACGCTGGCGCCCTACATCGAGACCGACTAGAGCAAATCATCCTTCTGCGGAATCGCTTCGCGATTGCGCAGAAGGATGTGAATCCGCTCTAGAGGCAGCGGGGGCGCAGGCCATCCGCGCTGTACATGCCGCTCTCCAGCGCCTGTGCCACCCGGAAGACCGCCTTGTCGTCGCAGGGATTGCCGACGATCTGCAGGCCGGTCGGCACACCGTCGGGGGCAATGCCGGAAGGCACCGACAGCGCCGGGCAACGGCTGAAGACGTTGAAGGGAAAGGTCATCACGACCTGCTGCACCGAAGCCTGCCGCCCGTCGACCGCGACCGGGTTCTCCCAGTCGCGGCAGTCGGCGCCGATGCTGGTCGTGCCCACGGTCGGGCAGAGGAAGGCGTCGTGGCGCGCAAGCTCCGGGCCGAACTGCGCCCATGCCGCGCCGTAGGCCTTCATCGCCTCGTGGAACATGCGCGGCGTGACGCCGGCGTTCTGATCGGCAAAGAGCCGGGTGTAGTCGCAGACCAGGTCGGGATGGTTGTCGGCTGCATCGCGGAATTCGTCGGCATAGATCATGCCGCCCCACCTGCCTGCCATGCGATAGACCGCGTCGGCCCAGGGCGTGGCGATCTCGCTGACGATGGCGCCGGCCTCCTGCAGCCGCGCGATGGCCGCGCGGGTGTTGGCCTGCACCGCCTGCGAGACGGCGTAGACGCCCAGGTCCATCGACCAGGCGATCCTCATGCCCCTCACGTCCGGCGGGGTTGCGGGAATGCGCATGCGCTGGGGCAGGGTGGCGTGGTCGCGGGCATGGGGGCCCGACATGACGTTCTGCATCAGCGCCGCGTCTGCTGCCGTGCGCGTCATCGGGCCGATGTGGAAGAACATGTCCATGGCGACCTCGGGGCTGCCGGGGTTGCGTCCGTAGGGCGGCTTGTAGCCGGCGATGCCGCACATGGCCGCCGGCATGCGGATCGATCCGGCGCTGTCCGAGCCGGTCGCCAGGGTCGTGGTGCCCGATGCGACTGCCGCGGCCGCCCCGCCGGAGGAGGCACCGCTGGTGATGGCGGTGTTCCAGGGGTTGCGCGTCACGCCATGGAGGCGCGAGGTACAGGTCCAGGGCCAGACGAACTCCGGACAGGTCGTCAGCGCGTGGACGATGGCGCCCGCACGCACCAGCCGCGCGACCGAGGGGTTGGTGTGGTCGGCGATGTTGTCGGCAAAGACGAGCGAGCCGAAGGTGCGCGGTTTTCCCTTCATCGCGGTGTCTTCCTTGACCGCCAGGGTCAGGCCCTCCAGCCGGCGGGGCCGCCCTTCGGTCTTCATGTAGCGCGCCTCGGCCCTGCGCGCGGCGGCGCGGGCCTCGTCGAAGAAGGTACAGGCCAGGGCATTGATCCGGGGTTCGACCGCTTCGGCACGCGCGATCTGGGCATCGAGAAGTTCAAGCGGCGAGAGCGTGCGGGCGCGGAAGGCGGCAAGGGCCTGGGTGGCGGGGAGATAACAAAGGTCGAGGTCGCTCATGGCTGCTTCCCTGGGTTGCCGGTCATGGGGTGAACACGAGGCCGATCGGAGCGATTGCCAGCCCGGCCGCGGCGCCGGCGACGGCGGCCAGGACAGCCAGTGCGGCCTGGGGCAGGAGGATACGGCTGCCGACGGCGACCATGATGGTCGCCTTGGTCAGGGTGTTGACGAAGATGGCGGCAAGGACCCCGGTGGCGGCAACGGTCGCGCCGATCTCCTCGCCGGCCATGTGGGCCATCGAGAGGCTGACCGCATCGACGTCGGCAAGGCCGGAGACCGCGCCGAGCAGGACCACGCCGCCTTCACCGGCCCAGGCGTTGAGGGCGCGTGCGGCCAGCATGATGAGGGCCAGCAGCAGGCCGAACTTCAGCGCCGGCCCCAGTTCCAGCGGGTTGGCGATGACGCCGAGCGCCGCGTCGCCCTCGGCCGCCGCCGCTCCCCGGCTGCGCCAGACCACGATCGCCGCGACCAGGCCCAGGCCCAGCCCCGCCCCCAGCACCGGTGCGGCGAGCAGGCGTGCAAACTCGGGTGCGGCGACCGCCACGATCAGAAGGAGGCGCGGAAACATCACCGCCGAGGCGATCATGGCGCCGCCGGCAAAGAGGCCCGCCCGCGCCGGCTGCTGCCCTGCAAAACGCGCGAAGGAGAGGGTGACGGCCGTCGATGAGGCAAGGCCGCCGCAGGCGCCGGCAACGACGATGCCGCGCCGCGGACCCAGCAGGCGGGCCGCGCCGTAGCCCAGGAAGGACGTGCCGGCGATCAGCACCACCATCCACCAGATCTGATAGGGGTTGAGCGCCTGCCACGGGCCGTAGCCGCGATCGGGCAGCACCGGCAGCAGGACGACGCTGATCACTAGCAGCTTGAGCCCGGCCATCAGCTCGGCTTCCGAGATGCGCCGCAGCCAGCCGTGCATGGCCGGCTTGAGGCCCAGCAGCAGGGTGGTGACCACGGCGACGCTGGCCGCGAGTTCGAGTTCGCCCCGGCCTGCGATGGCCCCCAGGGCGAAGGCGATCAGCATGGCGACGTGGGTCGTGATGCTGCGCCCGGTCGGTGCGCTGGCCGCCCGCACATAGGCCAGGGCGGCAAGGCCGCCGACCAGGGCGAAACCGGCGATGAAGGCTGCCGGACCGACGCTGCCGCCCAGCACGGCGGTCAGCCCGCCCAGCAGGGCGATCAGTGCGAAGGTGCGGATGCCGGCGGGCCTGCTGCCCTCCTGGGCATCGCGTTCGTGCCAGCCCCGTTCGGTGCCGATCAGCAGGCCTACCGCCAGCGCCATCCCGAGGTGCAGCAGGGTCTGGGTGGCGCTAATGGACGGCTTTCGCTCACAGCAGCTTCCGAACGAACTTCTCCGACCAGCGGCGGGCGGAGACCTTCTCCTCGCCGTACCAGGCATCGACCTCGGCCTCGTGGTGGATGTGGCCGGCGGTCGACCATTGGCGGGTACGCACGTCGATGCGCACGCGCCAGTCGCCGCGCGCCAGGCCGATCGACTGGTCGAAGCTGGCGCTGGCGCAGAGCGGGTCGTCGTCGTGGATGGTGTAGCAGCGGTCCAGGGTGTGGGCGATCTCCAGCCCGATGGGATCGACGACATAGGTGCCCGCGACCCCGAAGAATCCGCCCTCGCAGGAGAGCCTGCTGGCGATCTCGCCCGAGACCAGGTCGCGCTCGATCGTGCGGCGGAAATGGCCCGGCTTGACCACGGTCACCGGCACGCCGGGGGCCTTCTCGGGTTCGGCGAAGGCGGGCAGGGCGGTATCTTCCTCGCGCGGCGCACGCACCGGCAGCGTGAGCGTGGAGGCGCCGGTGGTCAGGGTCAGGGTGGCGGCCTCCGACGCCGGCCAGGCCAGGGGCCAGTAGCAGGTCGAGATCGCCAGGCGGATGCGATGGCCGGCCGGGAAGGCGTGGGCGATGTCGTTCAACTGCACCCGCACGGTATAGGCCTTGCCGGGCTTCAGCGCGCGGGGTTTCTCGTGGCTGTCGCGGTGGGTCAGGTTGAGGACGGCGTAGGTCACCCGCGTCGAGGCGCCGTCGGGAGCGATGTCGTTGAGACGCACCGCGACCTGGGCGACCGGCTTGTCCGAGGCGATGCGCAGCTCGGTGACCGGCGCGCCGAGGATCTCCAGGCGTTCGGCCAGGGGTTCGGTTTCGAAGCACAGGCTGCGGCCGTCCTCGCTCCTCTGGTCGGGCGGCAGTTCGCCGGCCATGGCAAAGCCGCACCACTCGCCGCCGTCGACGCCGGTGGAGGCCGGCGAGCGGAAGGCGATGGCGCTGCGCCGGCGCTTGGCGGACTCCAGCCTGCCGTTGCCGTTTGCATGCAGCACGCGGTCTTCGATGCGCGGCGAGGGCCAGCGGTCCTCGGCGACCCAGCGGCCCGGGCGCTCGGCATAGTTGGTCGCGGGCGGCACGCTCTCCTGCATCCAGACGCGGTAGTCCGGCTCGTTTTCGATACCGTTCGAGACATCCTTGAGCCAGCGGTCCCACCAGCGCAGGGCGTCCTGCAGAAATCCCATGGCCGGGGCGGGCGAACCGTCATGAGGATAGATGTGCGCCCAGGGGCCGACGATGCCGCGGCGCGGTCCCTTGAGTCCGGCGAGCAGGCGCGGGATGGCGTTGGAATAGCCGTCAGCCCAGCCGCCGATGGCATAGACCGGTACCTCGATGGCTTCGTAGTTCTCACAGACCGAGCCGTGTTTCCAGTAGGCGTCGCGGGTCTGGTGCTTGAGCCAGGTCAGCGCCCAGGGCTTGTGGGAAGCCAGCCGCTCCTGCCACATCGAGAGCCAGCGCTCGCCGACGATCTGAGGGTCGGGCGGCGGGTTGTTGAGCGCCATCATGGTTGCCGACCACATCTGGTTGGTATCGAGCAGGCAGCCGCCCATGAAGTGGATGTCGTCGTTGTAGCGATCGTCGGTCGAGCAGACCGTGAGGATGGCCTTCAGCGCCGGCGGGCGCATGGCCGCGACCTGCAGCGCGTTGAAGCCGCCCCAGGACTTGCCCATCATGCCGACGCTGCCGTCGCACCAGGGCTGGGCGGCGAGCCAGGCGATGACCTCGGCGCCGTCGTCGAGTTCGGGGACCTGCAGGTATTCGTCGTTCAGCAAGCCGTCGCTGTCGCCCGCGCCGCGCATGTCGACACGGATGCAGGCATAACCGTGACCGGCGAAATACCTGTGCATGGGTTCGTCACGCGGCCGCGTGAAATCGCGCTTGCGATAGGGGATGTACTCCAGGATCGCGGGCACGGGGTTCTGCTCGGCATCCTCGGGCATCCAGATGCGTGCGGCCAGGCGTGCACCGTCCTTGAGTGTGATCCAGGCGTTCTCGATCTCGCGCACGCTGTTGGAAAACCGCTCGACGATTCGCGCCATGTCATTGTCCCTGATGTGGTCGCCGCTATGATGCGCTGCCCCGCCGCCTGCGTCGATGCGGGGAAAATTCAGGGAGCCCGAATGCGACAGTTGATGGAGACCGCAGCGGTCTGGCTGGCGGCACGCCCGGAAGATGTTTGTCGTCGCGCGGCCGCGGCCATGCGATGCGAACGGCCCGCGCGTCCCATCGCCCCCGTGGCCAGCACCACCGCCAGCCGCGACCTCGCGACGCTGGTCGCCGATCCCCAAGGCGAACTGATGCAGGCATTCGTAGCGGCGACGCCGGCCTTTGCCTGGCGTGAGCCGCCCCAGAAGGATGCTGGCAACTATCTGGTCGGGCGCAGCGCAGGCAATGTCATCATCGGGCCGGAGGGCGCCTTTCCCGCGGAGGACCTGCGCTTTGGCGCCTTCATGATCTCGCCCGAGACGGTCTATCCCCTGCATGCCCATGCAGCCGAGGAACTCTACATCGTGATCGGCGGCTCGGGCCGCTGGTGGATCGACGATGCGCCCTACAGCCCGCGGCAGCCCGGCGATGTCGTCCACATTCCTTCGTGGACGCCCCATGCCATCCGCACCGATGCCGAACCGGTGTTGACACTCTGGGTCTGGATGGGCGACGTCAGCTTCGAATCCTATCGCTTCGAACCGGCCGGTTTCGATGCCCGGGGCATCCCGATCTGAGCCGTCGCGGTCCCGAGAAGCCCCCCGATCCAGTTGTGCCGGAAACCTGCGCAGCTATCATGCACCAACCCGCTGGCAGACGCGGTAGCGGGCAGGAGAAGAGCACCCATGCAGAGATTCGTGGAGGCCTGCGCGACCTGGCTGGCCTCGCGCCCGGAGGCTGCCTGCCGCCGGGCGGCGCTTGCCCTTGGTGAGGCTGCCATGATCGGCGGCGCTGCCGTGACGGACGAGACGCCGGCGGTCATGGCACACCTGGAACCCGCGTTGACCGCAGTCCGTGGACCACTGGCCGATGCTCTGCGCGCCGCGGGGGACGAGATTGCCTGGTTCGAGTCGCGCAGCGGCGAGGTCGAGCGCCACATGGGCGGGCGCAACGCCATGTCCCAGGTGGTCGGCCCCGACTCGCCGCTTGTCTCCGAAACGGTTCGTTTCGGCACCTTCCTCATTGCGCCCGGAACCTGCTATCCACGCCACGCCCACAGTGCCGACGAACTCTACGTCGTGGTCGGCGGCAGGGGTCGCTGGTGGATCGGGGACAGCCCCTATCGCAGCTACGGACCCGGCGAGGTCGTTCACGTGATGCCCTGGCAAAAACATGCCATCCGCACCGACGAAGCACCGCTGTTGACGCTGTGGGCCTGGATGGGCGATTTCGACTTCAAGAACTACCGCATGGAGCCCGACGGCTTCGATGCGGACGGACAGGCGATCTGAAACACAGGGAAGACGTTATGGCAGGCAAGGTTCCAGGCAAGGCAAAGGTCGTCGTCATCGGCGGTGGTATCGTCGGCACGTCGATCGCCTATCACCTGACCAAACGCGGCGTTTCCGACGTGCTGCTGCTTGAGCGCGACCAGCTGACCAGCGGCACGACCTGGCATGCGGCGGGCCTGGTGGGCCAGCTGCGGCCCAGCCACAACCTGACCAAGCTCGCCAGTTATGCGGTCGAGCTTTATCCGCGCCTGGAGGAGGAGACCGGGCAGGCGACCGGCTTCAAGCAGGTCGGCTCGATCACGCTCGCCCAGACGCCGGAGCGCTTCCACGAGCTCAAGCGTTCGGCCAGCATGGCCAACGGCTTCGGCGTCGAGGTCCGCGTGCTGACCCCGGCGCAGGTCGCCAAACTCAATCCCGTGATCCGGGTCGACGACATCGTCGGCGCCGTGCACATGCCGAAAGACGGCCAGACCAACCCGATCGACACGACCCAGGCGCTGGCGCGCGGCGCGCGGATGGGCGGGGCGACCATCGTCGAGAAATGCACGGCAACGAAGCTGGTGAAGAAGGGCCAGAACATTGTCGCCGTGGAGACCGACCAGGGGGTCATCGAGGCCGAACAGGTCGTGCTGGCCTGCGGCATGTGGACGCGCCAGATCGCTGCCTCGGTCGGCCTGACGGTGCCGCTGCAGGCGGCCGAGCACATGTATATCGTCACCGAGCCGATGGAGGGCCTGCCCGCCGACCTGCCGGTGCTGCGCGACTACGACAGCTACATCTACATCAAGGAGGACGCCGGCAAGCTTCTGGTCGGCGGCTTCGAGCCGGTCGCCAAGCCCTGGCAGACCGACGGCATCCCCGACGACATCTCCTTCCTGCACCTGCCCGAGGACTGGGACCACTTCCAGATCCTGATGGACGGCGCGCTCAACCGGGTGCCGGCGATGGAACATGCCGGCGTGCGCACCTTCTTCAACGGCCCTGAGAGCTTCACGCCCGACAACCGCTACCACATGGGCCGCGCGCCGGGTTTCGGGAACCTGTTCGTGGCCGCCGGCATGAACTCCATCGGCATCGCCTCGGGCCCCGGCATCGGCAAGGCGCTGGCCGACTGGATCGTCGACGGCGAATCGCCGCTCGATCTCGCCGACGTCGACCTCATGCGCGCCGAACCCTTCCAGCGCGCCCGCGACTATCTCGCCGACCGCACGGTCGAGACCCTGGGCCTGCTCTATGCCATGCACTGGCCCTACTTCCAGCCGACCACGGCGCGCGGCGCCCGCCGGCTGCCCTATCACGATCGCTGCAAGGCCGCCGGCGCGGTCTTCGGCGACGTCCAGGGCTGGGAACGGCCGCTTTACTATGTCGAAGGCGATGAACCGCGCGAGATGGCCTACGGTTATGGGCGCCAGTCCTGGCACGACGCCACGGCGCGCGAGGCAAGGGCGACCCGCGAGGCGGTCGCGCTCTACGACCTCTCGACCTTCGCCAAGTTCAAGGTCCAGGGTGCCGATGCGATGGCGGTGCTCAACCGCCTTTGCACCGCCAACGTCGACGTCGAGGTCGGCAAGGCGGTCTATACCCAGATGCTGAACCACAAGGGCGGCATCGAGGCCGACCTCACCGTCACGCGCCTGGCCGAAACCCGTTTCATGGTCGTCACCGGCACCGCCGTGCGCCAGCACGACCGCTCCTGGATCGAGCGCAACATCCCTGCCGAGGCCCGCGTCGCCCTGACCGACGTCACCTCGGGCTACGCCGTGCTCGGCCTGATGGGGCCGAAGTCGCGCGAACTGCTTGCCGGCCTCACCGCGGCCGACCTCTCGCCCGAGGCCTTCCCCTTCGGCGGCAGTCGCGAACTGGAGGTCGCCTACGCCCCGGCGCGCGCCCAGCGCACCAGTTATGTCGGCGAACTGGGCTACGAGCTCTACGTGCCGACCGAATTTGCCCAGCACCTGCACGAGCGGCTGTGCGATGCGGGCGAGGCCTTCGGCCTGCGCCTGGCCGGCATCTTCTGCCAGGACGCCCTGCGCATGGAGAAGGGCTTCAAGCACTGGGGCCACGACATCGGTCCGGACGATACACCACTGGAAGCCGGCCTCGCCTTTGCCGTCGCCTGGGACAAGCCGGGCGGCTTCATCGGCCTGGAGGCTCTACAGGCCAAGCGCGAGGCCGGTCTCGACCGGCGCCTCGTCAACTTCACCCTGCCGGGCTGCGAACCCGGCGCGCCGCTGCTGCTCCACGAGGAGCCGATCTGGCGCGACGGCGCGATCGTCGGCACGACCACTTCAGGCGGTTTTGCCTTCACCCTGGGCTGCCCGATCAGCATGGGCTACGTGAAAAACCGGGACGGCAAGGCCGACCGCGACTGGATCATGGGCGGCACCTACCAGATCGAGGTCGCTGGCGAGCGCTTCGCAGCCACCCCCAGCCTCGGCGCGCCCTTCGACCCCAAGGGCGAGCGCATGCGGGCCTGAGCCGCCGGCCGCTTGTGGCCCCGGCCAGCCGGTGCCAAGAATGGCATGCCGGCGGGGCGGCAGGGGACGGACATGGTCGACGTGGTAAGGGAAGTCCGGCTGAAGGCGCAGGCCGATGCGGTGTGGACCCTGATCGGCGGATTCAATGCACTGCCCAACTGGCATCCCGCCGTGCTATCGTCGGATCTCTCGCAAGACGATGGCGTGACGACCCGCCATCTGGTGATCGTGGGACGTATCCGGCTCGCCGAGCGCCTGCTGTCCCATGACGATGCGGCCCGCACCTACCGCTACACGATTGCCGACGGACCGTTGCCCGTAGAGGGTTATGTCTCGACCGTGACCGTTGCCGACCAAGGCGACGGAACCGCCACGGTGCGCTGGTCGGCTTCCTTCGAGCCTGCCGGAGCACCCGCGGACGTCGCGGTCGAAGCGATCCAGGGCATCTACGATTCGGGACTGAATAGCCTCGCGGACCGGTTCGGCCGCGCGGCCTGAACCTTTCGCCCACGAGGAGGCCCCATGGCCAGGAAGCCGGATTTCGAAGCCCAGAAGCGTCAGCTCGAGGCCGCCGTCGAGGCAGCCTGCGCGCGCATCGGCACGCAGTCGAGCAAGGCCGTGCGCCAGGTGCGCATGAATGCCGAACGCAAGGACGCCGCCGGACTGGTCGCGGCCTGCGATGCCGAACTCGCTCTGCGCGGCAGCCACGAATTCACGGCCGAGGAAGCCACCGCGGCCGTCGAACTTGCCGCCTCGCTCGAGGACAAGCCCTTGCGCGAGCGCATCGTCGAGGCCTTCGAGGCGCTGCCGGCGCGCGACTACGAAGAGGAACTGGTGCGCGTGATCGACGCCCACCCGGGCGCCAACTATGCCGTGATCCACAAGGAATACTCGCGCAAGGACACCGCGCTGGTTGCCGGCCATCTGGTCTATGACCGCTTCGGCTACTTCCGTTCGCTGATCGCCACGGAGGCCGACCAGTCCTCGATGCTGCTGATCAAGGTGCCCAAGGGCAAGCAGATCACCTGGCAGCTTCGCCCCGAGGCGCAGGAGGCCTTTGCAAGCCTGGGTGTCTTGCAGCCTAGCGCTTGAGCTTCCAGCCTGCCGCCACCGCGTGGCGGGCAAAGAGCACGGCCACGACGGCGACCAGGGCGAGTAGCGGCAAGGTGATCGCCCCGTCGCTCTCGTCCGTCGCGGTAAAGCCGCGCCGCACGCCGTCGATCGCCCAGAAGGCCGGGTTGCCCTGCATCGCCGCGGCAAGCTCGCGGCCGTAGTCGCCGATCGGGAAAAATGCGCCCGAGAGGAAGACGGCAGGGGCGACCAGGAAGTTCTGCACCGTGGCGACATGGTCGAACTTGCTCGCCCACATGCCGGCCAGCAGCTCGATCACGGCAAAGACCAGGCTGCCCAGCACCAGGCTGGCCAGTGTGGTCAGCGCCGCCGCGGGCAGGAGCGGCACGAAGGGCTGCATGCAGATCGCGACCAGCAGGCTGTTGATCATCGCCAGGCAGAGCGCCGAGACCAGGAACCCCGCCACCAGTTCGGAGGGACGCAAGGGAGCTGCGACCAGGACGTCCATGGTGCCGCTGATCTTGGAATCGATGGCGGTCCAGCCTGCCGCCTCGAAGGCGGTCGACATCGCCGTCATGGCGATCAGGCCCGGGGCCAGGAAATGGAAGAACGGCAGGCCCAGGACCGGCGCCCGGTCGGCGCCCAGGGCCAGGGCGAAGACGGCAAAGAACAGCAGTGTCGTCAGCACCGGGGCAAGGATCGCGTAGTGCCAGCCGTCGAGATAGCGGCGCAGTTCCATGCGCACCAGGGTGACCACCCCCAGCAGGTTGAGCAGGGGCATGGGCCGTTCGGCGCCGGCGGGCATGACGGGGGTTCTGGGCATGGGGGCGGGACGCTATGCCGAACACGGTTGGCTGTCGACCGCTTCGGCCGCTGGCGCGGCCGGCCGATGGCGGCTATGACGGGGGAAACCATCCGGGGGGCTGCGTGTCCTTTCAGACCATCCTGTTCGCATGCACAGACGGCGTGGCCACGATCACGCTGAACCGTCCCGAACGGCTCAATGCCCTGACCAACACCATGTTCCGCGAGCTGGGCAAGGCGCTCGACCGGGTTGCGGCCGATCCCGGCCTGCGCGCCGTGCTGCTGACCGGGGCGGGCCGCGGCTTCTGTGCCGGCGCCGATCTGGCCGGCGACGGCATCGACGCCGACGCCGATCTCGATGACGCGCTGGTCACGCTCTACAACCCCACCGTCCTGCGCCTGCAGACCTTTGAGCGGCCCATCGTCTGCGCCGTCAACGGCGTTGCCGCCGGCGCCGGCTGCAACCTGGCGCTGGCCTGCGACATCGTGGTCGCGGGACGGGCCGCTTCCTTCATGCAGGCCTTTGCGCGGATCGGCCTGATCCCCGACGCCGGCGGTACCTTCCTGCTGCCCCGCCTGGTCGGCCGCGCCCGCGCCATGGGCCTTGCCATGCTGGCCGAAGGGTTGCCCGCCGAAACCGCCGCCGAATGGGGCCTGATCTGGCGCTGCGTCGAGGACGACGCCCTAATGGCCGAGGCTGGCGCGCTCGCGGCAAAACTCGCCAAGGGGCCGACCAGGGCCTACGCGCTGATCAAGCAGGCCATGGCCGCTTCGCTCGACAACGGCCTTGAGGAACAGCTCGGTGTCGAGGCACGCCTGCAGGGCGAGGCCGGCCGGTCGGCCGACTACGCAGAGGGTGTCGCCGCCTTCCTGGAGAAGCGGCCGGCGCGTTTCCAGGGCCGTTGAGGCCGCCCGGACAAGAACAGGAGCTCGAGGACAGGATCATGAAGCACCGTATTGCGGTCATCGCCGGCGACGGCATCGGCAGGGAGGTCATGCCCGAGGGTATGCGTGCGCTCGAGGCGGCCGGCGCGAAGACCGGCGTTTCCTTCGAATGGACCGAGTTCGACTGGTCCTGCGAGGTCTTTGCCAGGACCGGCCGCATGATGCCGGAGGATGCGCTCGACCAGTTGCGCGCCTTCGACGCGATCTACCTGGGTGCCGTGGGTTTTCCCGGCGTGCCCGACCACATCTCGCTCTGGGGCCTGCTGATCCCGATCCGGCGGGCCATGGACCAGTACGTCAACCTGCGCCCGGTGCGGCTGTTCGAGGGTGTGCCCTGTCCGCTGGCCAACCGCACGCCTGAGGAGATCGACTTCTGGGTCGTGCGCGAGAACGTCGAGGGCGAATACAGCCAGATCGGCGGGCGCCTCCATTCGGGCACCGACCAGGAAATGGCCCAGCAGGCCAGCGTCTTCACCCGGCACGGCACCGACCGCATCCTGCGCTACGCCTTCGACCTGGCGCAGAGCCGGCCGAAGAAACACCTGACCAGCGCGACCAAGTCCAACGGCATCTTCCACACCATGCCGTTCTGGGACGAGCGCGTGGTCGAGGTTGGCAAGGATTATCCCGAGGTGAAGGTCGACAAGTACCACATCGACATCCTCACCGCCCATTTCGTGCGCCATCCCGACTGGTTCGACGTCGTCGTGGGTTCGAACCTGTTCGGCGACATCCTCTCGGACCTGGGGCCTGCCGTGGCCGGCACCATCGGCATCGCACCCAGCGCCAACATCAATCCGGCCGGCACCGCACCCAGCATGTTCGAGCCGGTCCACGGCAGCGCGCCCGACATCGCCGGACGCAACATCGCCAATCCCATCGGCATGATCTGGTCGGGCGCGATGATGCTGGAGCACCTGGGCCACCCCGAGGCCGCCGCCCTGATCATGGCCGCCATCGAGGACACCCTGAAGCAGCCCGCGGCCATGACCCCCGACATGGGCGGCAAGGCCTCGACCACCGAACTGGGCAAGGCGATCGCCGAGAAGATCTGATCTGTAACGCCTTGCGTTATGTAACGTCACACGTTATATAGCGCCATGATTCGAAGCTTCGCCGACAGAGAAACCGCCCGTGTCTGGCGCGGTGAGAGGAGTCGCAGGCTTCCGGGCGACATGCAGTCGATTGCGTTGCGCAAGTTGCGTCTTCTCAATCAGGCTAGAGACCTCTCCGACCTGCGCGTTCCACCCGGCAACCGTCTCGAGGCCCTCAAGGGAAGCCGGCGCGGAAAGCACAACATCAGGATCAACGACCAGTGGCGCATCTGTTTTGTTTGGAAGGAAGGAGGAGCCGAACATGTCGAAATCGTCGACTACCATTGAACCTCCTGTTCTGCTCGCCAACCCGCATCCGGGCGAAATCCTCCTGCTCGAATTCCTGGAACCCATGGGGCTTTCGCAGAATCGTCTGGCGCGCGAGATCGGCGTGCCGCCTCGCCGGATCAACGAGATCGTGCTCGGCAAACGCGCCGTGACCGCGGACACCGACCTTCGGCTGGCGCGTTACTTCGGGATGTCGGAGGGGTTCTTTCTCGGCCTGCAGGCCGATTTCGATATGATGGAGCGGCGGCGCGTGATTTCGGCCGAGCTGGCCGCGATTGCACCGCGCGCGGCCTGAACGGCCTCAGTTTCCTCCAAGCGCCTCGCAGATCGCGCGGTAGCCGCGGAAGGCGGTGTCGTCCATCGGCCAGGAGGCGGCCGTGGGCTGGCTGGAGAACTTGGCGATGACCACGCCGGCGCCATGGTCGACGTAGAGGTGCTGGCCGTGGATGCCGGCACCGGTCCAGGCCCATCCGTTGTCGATTTCGTACCAGAGGCTGCGGTAGTTGGTGAACGGGGGATAGTCGCCCCATTCGCCGGCCTGCCACGCGGCGCCGGCCGGGGCGGCAAGGATGTCGTCGAGCCAGGTGCCGGGCACGATGCTGTTGCCGTTGGCGATGCCGTGGTCGAGCAACATCTGGCCGACGCGCGCCATGTCGCGCAGGGTGGTGTTGAGGCCGCCGGTGGCACGCGGCGCGCCCAGCGGGTCGAGCACCATGAAGGCGTCGGCCTGCGCCCCCAGCTTCGACCAGATTTCGCGGCTGATGAGGGTCGCAAGATCGGTCCCCGTCGCGCGTTCCAGGATCCAGCCCAGCAGGTCGATGTTGGGCGAGACGTAGTGGAAGGCCTCGCCGTGGCGCCCGCCGCCGCGCAGGGTCAGCAGGAAGGGCCACAGCCCCGGCTCCACGCCCATGCGCAGCGCGGCCACCGGATCGAGCCCCGCCACGTAGCGGGCAAAGTCACCCGTCTTGTCGGCGTAGTCCTCGACGAAGCCGACATCGACGTTCATGTCCAGGATGTGGCGCACGCTCGCCTTCTCCCAGGCCGTGCCCTTGACCTCGGCCAGGATGTCGGCGACCGGTCCTTCGGCATCGAGCACGCCGCGCCCGTGCAGGATGCCGACCAGCAGGGCGACAAAGGACTTCGTGACCGACATCCAGATGTGATGGCCGTCGGCCTCGAGGCCGTTGGCATAGTGCTCGAAGACGATCTGGCCGCGATGGAGCACGCAGAAGCCGTCGCTGTGGGTCTCCTCCAGCATCTGCGCGATGCTGACCGGGCGCCCGGCATCGTCGAAGGCAAGGCGTCCGAGGTCCTGGCTGTCGCGCTCCAGGTGCCACACCGGCCCGCTGCCGCGCGCGATGGGTCCGGTCGGCAGCAGGCGGCGCACGTTGGAGAAGCCCCAGACGTTGAAGGGCGGCGTGCGCCAGTTCTGCAAGGTGACCTGGCCCTCCGGCGAGGGTGGAAACCCGGTCATCAAGGGCGTGCGCGACATCGTGTTCTCCCCAGCGGAAACGGCGCGAAGAGTGCCGCCGCCCGGGACAATTGTCACGTTGCTTGCCAGGCGGGATTGCGCGGCCCGTTGCGCCTCCTCTAGCATCGGGCCGACCAGCCACAGGAGAGGTCATGCAATTCGCCATCGGCCAGCCGATGCCGCGCACCGAGGACCCGCGCCTGGTCACCGGACGCGGGCGCTTTACCGATGACGTCGTGCTGCCGGGCCAGCTCTACGGCCATGTCCTGCGTTCGCCCTATGCCCATGCCGATGTCGCCGGCATCGATGCCGACGAGGCACGCCGGGCGCCGGGCGTGGTCGCCGTCTATACGGTCGAGGACCTCGACCGCGCGGGCATCGGCGACCTGCCGGTGCTGGTGCGCCCGAAGAACCGCGACGGCAGCGACCTGTTCTGCCCGCCGCGCCCGGTGCTGGCCCGCGGCCGGGTGCGCCATGTCGGCGAGCCGGTCGCCTTTGTCGTCGCACAGAGCCACATGGCCGCGCGCGATGCCGCCGAGCTGATCGCGGTCGACTACGAACCGCTCGATGCCATCGTCGAGACGGCGCGCGCCCGCGACGGCAATGCCGTGCAGCTCTGGCCGCAGGCGCCGGGCAATGTCGCGCTCGACTGGTCGATCGGCGACGAGGCGGGCACGGCGGCAGCCTTCGAGAAGGCGGATGCGGTGGTCGAGATCGCGCTCGTCAACAACCGCGTCGTGGTGGCGCCCATGGAACCGCGTGCCGCACTGGGCATCTGGGATGGCATCGACAGGCGCTACACCCTGCATGCCTGTTCCCAGGGCGCACACAAGATGCAGAAGCCGCTGGCCGAACATGTCCTGAAGGTTGCCCACGGCGACCTGCGGGTCGTCACCGGCGATGTCGGCGGCGCCTTCGGCATGAAGAACTTCCTGTTCCACGAATACGTTCTGGTGCTCTTTGCCGCCCGCCAGCTCGGCCGTCCGGTGAAATGGACCGGCGACCGCAGCGAGGCCTTCGTCTCCGATACCCAGGGGCGCGACCATGTCACCAGGGCGGCGATGGCCTTCGATGCGCAGCGGCGCATCCTGGGGCTGCGGCTCGACGTCACGGCCAACATCGGCGCCTATCTCTCGCAATTCGCGCCTTTCGTGCCGACCTCGGCCTCGACCGGCGTGCTTTCTGTCGTCTACGACATCCCGCAGATCTTCGCCCATGTCCGCCCGGTCTATACCAACACCGTGCCGACCGACGCCTACCGCGGCGCCGGACGGCCGGAGTCGAACTATGTGGTCGAACGCCTGATGGCCAGGGCGGCGCGCATCTTTGGCCTTCAGCGCGACGAACTGCGCCGGCGCAATGCCATCGCGCCCGAGCAGTTCCCCTACCAGACCCAGGTCGGCTTCATCTATGACTGCGGCGAATTTGCCCGCCACATCGCCATGGCGCGCGAGCTCGCCGATCTCGACGGCTTCGAGGTGCGCCGGGCCGAGGCGATGGGACGCGGCCGCCTGCGCGGCCAGGGCTTCACCTGCTACGTCGACCGCTGCGGCGGCGGCGGCCCCGACATGGCCGACCTGCGCATCGATGCCATGGGCAATGTCACCCTGTTCGTCGGCACCCAGACCAACGGCCAGGGCCACGAGACGACCTATGTCCAGCTCGTCTCGGCACGGCTCGGGATCGACCCCGGCAAGGTGCGCGTGGTCCAGGGCGATACCGACGTTATCGCCTTCGGCTCGGGCAACGGCGGCTCCAACTTCGCCGCTGTGGGGGCAAGTGCCGGCAACGTCGCGGTCGATCGCGCCATCGAGAAGGGCAGGCGGATCGCCGCCAACCTGCTCGAAGCCGCCGATGTCGACATCGCCTTCGAGAACGGCAGCTTCGAGATCGTCGGCACCGACCGCAGGGTGAGCCACGCCGAGGTGGCCCGCGCCGCCTACGATCCCGCGAAACTGCCCCGGGGCGAGGATGTCGGCTTCCAGGTCATCGGCACCTTCAAGCCGCAAGGCCCCGGCTTTCCCAACGGCAGCCATGTCTGCGAGGTCGAGATCGACCCCGAGACCGGCGTGCTTGAGTTGCTGCGTTACGTCACGGTCGACGACTTCGGCAACGTGCTCAATCCCCTGCTGGTCGACGGCCAGATCCACGGCGGCATCGGCCAGGGCCTGGGCCAGGCGATCGCCGAGGAGACGGTCTACGATCCCGAGAGCGGCCAGCTGCTCACCGGTTCGTTCATGGACTACCGCCTGCCGCGCGCCGGCGACCTGCCGATGATCGAGACCCACCGCATCGCCGTGCCCACGGCGCGCAACCCGCTGGGCGTCAAGGGCAACGGCGAGTGCGGCGCCATCGCCGCGCCACCCGTGGTGATGGACGCCATTCTCGACGCCCTTTCGCCGCTGGGCATCGAACATCTCGACATGCCGGCCACACCGATGAAGATATGGCGCGCGATCCGCGACGCCCGAGACGCCCAGGAAAGGATGCAGCCATGAAGAAACCCGCCGCCGTCCCCGCCAACGAGTTTCCCGAGCGCCGCGAGAGCGCGCGCAAGGCGGCCAAGGCAGCCGGCCTTGCCGGTCTGCTGGTCTGCTCGCGCGGCGGCGGCACCACGGACCGCTACGGCGACATCAAGTACTTCACCAACTTCTACACGCGCTTCCCCTACATCCCCGACGTTCCGGGCGAGTGGACGGCGCGCGCCCATGCCTTCCTCATCCTTCCCATCGAGGGCGAGGAGATCCTGGTCGCAGACGACAAGCCCAAGCGCGACGAGGAAATGGCGATCGAGGAGCGCATCGTCACCGGCGACGTCATCGCCTCCGTGCTCGAAAGCCTGAAGAAGGCGGAACTGACCGAGGGCCGCATCGGCATCGTCGGCGCCGACACCCTCTCCTGGAGCGCCCACAGCCAGCTCGCAGCAGCTTTCCCGGAGGTCACCTGGGTGCCCGCCGACGAGATCGCCAAGGAGATCCGCAAGGTCAAGTCGAAGGCCGAGATCGAGAAGCTGCGCTACGCCTCCTGGGTCGGCTGCCGCGCCACCGAGGCCATGCTGGAGACCGCCGTTGCCGGCAAGACGCATGGCGAGGTCGTGGCCGCCGGCATGGAGGTGCTCGCCAGACACGGCGGCATTCTCTACAACAACTTCATGTCCTCGGGCCGGGGCGGCAACAACCCGACCAGCGTCGCCACCAGCTTCCCCACGTGGGGCAGCCCGGAGGTGCTGGAGGACGGCGACTGGTTCCACTGCGGCATCTCGGGCGCGGTCGACGGCTACTACTTCGACCACGCCCGCTCCAAGCCGATCGGCAACGGCACCGCCGAGCAGATCCGCGTCTTCGAGGCGCCGATGCTCGCCGTCCAGGCCGCCATGGCCAAGGTGCGCCCCGGCGTCACGGCCTCCGAGGTCGCGCGCGCCGGCCGCGAGAAGCTCGAGGAACTGGGTTTCGAGTTCGAGGGCGCCTTCAAGGGTTTCGGCCACGGCGTCGGTCTGGGCTGGGATTCGCCCTGGCTGATCGAGAGCGACCACACCGTGCTGGAAAAGGACATGGTGCTCTGCGTCGAACGCAGCGTGCGCCACATGGGCTACGTCGGCGATTTCGAGGAGACGATCCTCGTCACCGAGAACGGCTACGAAAAGCTGACCGACGCGCGCGTGAAGTGGTGGTAGGGGAGCGCCGACTCCCCCCAGACTGCCATCGTCCGGCTTGACCGGACGATCCACGCTGTAACCTTGCGGCCTGCAGGCGTGCGCACGGGCGTGCGGCCAGGAAGGTCACAGCATGGGTGTTCCGATTTCGGTGACGGTTTACGAATTGCAGCCTCATCCTCCCGCAGAGTAGACGAGTTGGGCAAACTGCCACCGTTATTGCACGTGTGGCGTCACTCTGCTCCATGCTCAGGTTCCATGGGAAACCCACAGTTTCGGCAGAGTTGATCCTTAACAGGGTTCATGAGCCCGCAGTGTGAACACGGTCCAAGCCGACCCTGGCCAAGGAGAACGAGGAGAAACAGAGGTGGGAATAGGAATGCCCAGATGGTCGAAAGTACCGTGTTGCGCCCTTGCAGGATGGCCAAAACTACGCACAGGATCGCGAGATTGAAGTAAAATCCGAACAGGATCATAGCATTTCTTTCGCTGAATTGGCCGTGCTCTACACATGGTCCTAGTAAATCTTGCCGAACGAGCCAACCTTATTGACTAGTGGGTGTTTTTTCATCAAGGGGAGGACGATCATGTACGGTTGCGGTCTTTGTCGCCGATATCGCAGTTCGTCATCAATCTAATTTTCGGTAGCCCGTAGTGGCTGGCCACTTGCCGAGCCTTGATGTAATTCTGTTTGGGACTGTGAGTTACGGTGACAATTTGCGAAATTCAACCTGATCCACCCGTGAAACAAACAGAGTTGGGTGAACCGTCACCGTATTGGACCGGCTTGACCGGACGATCCACGCCGTAGCCGTGCGGCTTGCAGGCGAGCGCACGGGCCTGCGGCCGGGGAGGTCACAGCATGGGTGGCCCGGTCAAGCCGGACCACGACAATAGGGTGGGCGGCGCGGCTGCCCGCTCAGTTCGGCTTGGGCTTGTCCTTGGCCGGCTCGCGTTCGCCGCGCAGGCGCTTCTCGGGCTCAGGCGCGGGCGCCGGGGCGGCGACGAGGTCCCATTCGGCGCGGTGCGACTGGCGTTCGATCAGGTGGAGCAGGCCCCAGTAGGTCTGGGACGGGATCTGCCAGGCGACGAACTTGCCGTTGTCGAGCGACAGCTTCATGTGCATGCCGCCGCTTTCCTTCGGGTTGATCCGGATCTCGGTGATCAGGCGCAGTTCCTCGCCCAGTTCGGGGTACGGCGTGCCGCCCTGGAAGCCCTTGCGGAAGTTGGCCTGCTGCACGGCGGCCTCGCGTTGGAACTGGGCGACTTCCTTCTTGGCCTCGGGTGTGACGACCTGCTGGGGCACCATCTTCTCGGCGACGCGGCCGGACATGCCGAGCAGGTTCTTGACCAGGCGGCGCGTCATCCAGGCGCGCACCTCGGTGGCGTCGGGGAAGGCCGCCATCAGCTTCATGCGATCCTGGGCCGCATCGTAGCGCACGGAAAACTGCAGGTCCTTGGGCATCGCTGTCCCCTCGGGCATCAGGCAGCACCTGCCGCCTGGGCGCTGTCGAGCGTCTCGCTCGCCTTGAGCCAGCGCGCTTCGGCCCTGGCGAGTTCGCGTTCGCAATCGGCGCGCCGCTTCATCAGTTCGGTCACCGTAGCGTCCTTTTCCGGCCCCTTGTAGGCCTTGGGGTCGAACAGCGCCCGGTCGATGTCGGCGATGCGCTCGGAAAGCTGCGCCATCTCGCCCTCGGCCTGCTTGACCGCCTTGCGCAGGTTGGCCGTCTTCTCGCGCGCCTCGGCGGTGGCGCGGCGCTCGTCCTTGCGGTTCTGCTTGCTGCCCTGCTTGGGCGCGGACTTGCCCTGGGGCTTGTCGTCGTTGGCGGCACCCCGCCCCAGGATGAAGTCGCGGTAGTCGTCGAGCGTGCCGGTGAAATCGGTCGCCCGGCCGTCGGCGACCAGCACCAGGCGGTCGGCGGTCAGCTCCAGCATGTGCCGGTCATGGGAGACCACGATGACCGCGCCCTCGAAGTCGTTGAGCGCCTGCACCAGGGCCTCGCGGGCATCGACGTCGAGATGGTTGGTCGGCTCGTCGAGGATCAGCATGTGCGGCGCCTCGCGCGTGATCAGCGCCAGGGCCAGGCGTGCGCGCTCGCCGCCCGAGAGATGGCGCACCGCCAGTTCGGCCTTTTCGCCCGAGAAGCCGAAACGGCCGAGCTGGGCGCGGACATGGCCGGGCTTGGCGTCGGGCATCAGCCGCGTCATGTGCTGGATCGGGGTGTCCTCGGCATCGAGTTCCTCGACCTGGTGCTGGGCGAAGTAACCCACGCGCATCTTCGAGGAGGCCGACATGGAACCCTCCATCGTGTCCAGCCGGCCCGAAAGCAGGCGCGCCAGCGTCGTCTTGCCGTTGCCGTTGCGGCCCAGCAGGGCGATGCGGTCGTCGGGGTCGATGCGCAGGTTGAGCAGCGACAGGATCGGCTTGTCTTCGGCATACCCCACCGAAGCCTTGTCGAGCGTGATCAGCGGCGGGCGCAACTCGCTGGGGTTGGGGAAGTGGAAGGACATCGAGCTGTCCTCCACCGCCGCGGCGATCGGCTGCATGCGGGCCAGGGCCTTCATGCGGCTCTGGGCCTGGCGTGCGGTGTGCGCCTTGAAGCGCCAGCGATCGACATAGGCCTGCAGGTGGGCGCGCTGGGCATCCTGCTTGGCGCGCATCGATTCGGCCTGGGCCAGGCGTTCGCTTCTCTGGCGCTCGAAATCGTCGTAGCCGCCGGGGTAGAGCGTCGTCTTGCCGCCCTCCAGGTGCAGGATGTGGTCGACCACGTTGTTGAGCAGGTCGCGCTCGTGGCTGATCACCAGCAGGGTGCCGCGGTAGGTCTTGAGGAAGTTCTCGAGCCAGATCGCGGCCTCGAGATCGAGATGGTTGCTCGGCTCGTCGAGCAGCAGCAGCTCGGGCCCCGCAAACAGCAGGCCGGCCAGCGCCACGCGCATGCGCCAGCCGCCGGAGAAGTCGTTGAGCGGCCTGTGCTGGTCGTCCTCGCTGAAGCCCAGGCCGGCCAGGATGCGCGCGGCGCGCGCCGGGGCGGCATGGGCCTCGATGGCGTTGAGCCGCTCGTGGATCTCGCCGATCCGGTGGGGATCGCGCGTCGTCTCGGATTCGGCCATCAGGGCGGCGCGTTCGGTGTCGCAGGCCAGGACCCGTTCGAAGGGCGAATCCGGGCCGCCCGGGGCTTCCTGGGCGACATAACCCATGGTCGCGTCGCGCGGCGTCTCGATGGTGCCTTCGTCGGGATCGTTGACCCCAGCGATCACCTTCATCAGCGTCGACTTGCCCGCACCGTTGCGCCCGATGAAGCCGACGCGCGAACGCGACGGGATCGTCGCACTGGCGCGATCGAGGATGACCTTGCCGCCGAGGCGGACGGTGATGGCATTGATGGTGAGCATGGGCGCGGCTGATAGCACGGCCAGGGGGGGAAAGTCAGCAACAGCAGGCTTGCCATGCACCGGGCGCGGGGCAAGGTTGCGAAGGTGCAGGAGACGCCATGACCCAGACCTTTGTCAGCCATCTTGAATGTTCGCTCACCGGGGAGCGCTACGAAGCCGGGCAGATACACGGCCTTTCGGCTGCCGGGCGCCCTTTGCTGGTGCGCTACGACCTGGAACGGCTGGCAGCGGGCGTGAGCAAGGAGGCGCTTGCGGCCTCGCCCGAGCCCGGGTTCTGGCGCTACGCACCGTTCCTGCCGGTGGCACAGGCCGCGGACCGGGTCTCGCTGGGTGAGGTCATGACGCCCCTGATCCCGCTGGAGCGCTCCGCCGCCGGGCTGGGTGCACGGCCGGGCAAGGCCCTGGTCAAGGACGAGGGACGCCTGCCCACCGGCTCGTTCAAGGCGCGCGGGTTGTGCCTGGCGGTCGCCATGGCCAAGGGCTTCGGCATCGAACACCTGGCGATCCCGACCAACGGCAACGCCGGGGCGGCGTTGGCGGCCTATGCCAGGCGTGCAGGATTGAGAGCCAGCGTCTTCTGCCCGGCCGACACGCCCGACATCAACGTGCGCGAGATCGCCCAGCAGGGCGCCGAGGTCTGGAAGGTCGACGGCCTGATCAACGATTGCGGGCGCATCGTCGGCGAAGGCAAGGCCAAGGCCGGCTGGTTCGACGTCTCGACGTTGAAGGAGCCCTACCGTATCGAGGGCAAGAAGACGATGGGCCTGGAACTGGCCGAGCAGTTCGGCTGGTCCCTGCCCGACGTCATCTTCTACCCCACCGGCGGCGGCACGGGCCTCATCGGCATGTGGAAGGCCTTTGCCGAACTGCGCGAGATCGGCTGGCTGAGCGGTCCCATGCCGCGCATGGTCGCGGTCCAGGCCGAAGGCTGCGCGCCCATCGTGAAGGCCTGGGAGGCCGGCGAGGAACACGCGCCGCTCTGGGAGAACGCCCATACCGTGGCGGCCGGCATCCGGGTGCCGGTGGCGGTCGGCGATTTCCTGATCATCCGCGCGCTGCGCGAATCTGGCGGATTTGCCATGGCGGTCGACGACGCGGCGATCCTTGCCACGCGCGATGCCGTGGCGCGCGAGGACGGCCTGCTGCTCTGCCCGGAAGGGGCGGCCACCGTGGAGGCCTACCGGCGTGCGCTCGGCCAGGGCCTGGTCGGGGCCGACGAAAGGGTCGTGCTGTTCAATTGCGCCACCGGCCTGAAGTACCCCATGGCGCCGGTCGCGCGCACCCTGGCGCGGGGCGAGACGCCCGACTACGCAGCGATGGCCTGACGAGACGTCAGATCGCGGTTTCCTCGATCCCGTCGTTGTTGGCGTCGTCGGGGTTGGCGGGCGTGTCGGGCTGGACGCGGCGGATGATGATGTCGCCGTTCTCGAGCACCTCGGGCAGCGCGTAATGCGGGATGGTCGCCATCAGGAGCTGCAGGGCCGCAAGGATGCGGCGCATGCCCTCCTCGGCCTGGGCCAGGGGATCCTCATCCGTTTCCTGCGCCTGCACGGGTGCGGCGCCGAGCAGCAGGCCGGCAAGGGCGATAGCGCCAAACAGGCGACGGCGGCTGTGACATCGACGGATCATGCAGGCAGTGTGGCGCCCGAAAACGGCACGATCATGGCTCCGGGGCCAGACGGCCGCAGGCCGGCTGCTGGCAGGTCATCATGTCCCAGCGTTCGTCGCCCTCATTCCATTAGAGGCGGTAGCTGCCGGCGTCGTTGAGGCGGTAACGCAGTTCGACGCCTTCGGTCAGGATCAGGATGTACCAGTCCGGGCCGCCGCCGTAGACCGCGACCTGGTCGGGAGCCAGGGTGAAGCGCTCCCAGCTTGCGTTGTCGGGCGAAAGGCCGAAGGTCAGCGGCTGGGGTGCCGTGTTCTCGACATAGACTTCACCGGCGCCGGGGGCCCCGGTGCCGTTCTCCTGGGCCGCGGCGGGCAGTGCCGCGAGCAACAGCACGGCGGTTGCGGCCAGGCGCTGGAACAGGGTCATGACGGCAGGCGGGAAACGCCGGATCAGTGCGCCGCGCCGTGCCTTGCGCGCTCCTCGGCCTCGGCGCGACGGGCATGGAAGCCGACCATCAGGAACCAGGACAGGACCAGCAGGCCCAGACCCATGAACTGGGCCGAGCTGTCGGCGGCGCCGGCGGCCATGAGCAGGCCAAGCAGGCCCATGAGGACAAACAGGATGGAGACGGCGATGCTCTGGATCATGGACCATTCCCTGGTAAGGATCGAAGGCAAGGTGGGCCGCGGTGCCGGCAATCCCAGACGCAGGCGCTCCTGCCGTTCCGCGCGGGCGCCATGGTAACCGACCAGGGCGATCCAGGCGAGCACGAGAATCCACAGGCCCAGGGTCTGCAGCGCACCGGGAGCGTTGCCTGCCGCCAGCACCAAGCCGCCGAGCGCCAGGGCGCCGCCGGCAAGGGTGACGAGAATCGTCCGGGCCATGTCGTGTCCTCCAGAGCGGGTGCCCGGTTGGCATTACGCCCGTCCCGGGCTGTCGGATGACCCAACGCGCAAGCCGCGCGGGTGCTCCGGCCGGGGGCTGCGGGGCTGCCAGGCTGTGCGTCCGCTAGGGCGCGCCGCCGCCGCCGCGAGGGAATCGACGGGAGCCTGCGATTCTGCCCTAACGCGTTGAGATAGATCGATTCATGCACGCGGGCAGAGCCGCCGGCGGTTCCACCCCCATGCGATCCGCTCTAGGATGGCGCCACAGCATGAACGATGGAGGATCGAGGTCGTGAAGGTCGCTTTTCTGGGGCTGGGCGTCATGGGTTTCCCGATGGCCGGCCATCTGGCCGCCAAGGGCCATGAGGTCACCGTCTACAACCGCAATGGCGCCAAGGCCCGGGACTGGGCCGGCCGGCACAAGGGCAGCGCCGCGGCGACCCCGGCCGAGGCGGCCAGGGGCGCGCAGATCGTCTTTGCCTGCGTCGGCGACGACCCCAGCGTGCGCGAGGTGATCACCGGGACGGACGGCGCCATCGAGGGCATGGCCAAGGGCGCGATCTTCGTCGACCACACCACCGCTTCGGCCGATGTCGCGCGCGAGATGGCCGCGGCGCTGGGCGAGAAGGGCATCGGGTTCCTCGACGCCCCGGCCTCGGGCGGCCAGGCAGGCGCCGAAAACGGCCAGCTCACCGTCATGGTCGGCGGCGAGCAGGGCGATTTCGACACGGCCAAGACGGTGATGGACTGCTACGGCAAGGCGGTGACGCTGATGGGGCCGGTCGGTTCGGGCCAGCTCTGCAAGATGGTCAACCAGATCTGCATCGCGGGTCTTGTCCAGGGTCTGGCGGAAGGCATGAACTTCGCCCAGCGCGCCGGCCTCGACGGCGAGCAGGTGCTCGACGTCATCTCCAAGGGTGCCGCCGGTTCCTGGCAGATGATGAACCGCGGCGCGACCATGCTCCAGGACAAGTACGATTTCGGCTTTGCCGTCGACTGGATGAGGAAGGACCTGCGCATCGCCATGACCGAGGCCAAGGCGAACGGCGCCTCCCTGCCGGTGACCGCCCTGGTCGACCAGTTCTACGGCGAGATCCAGCGCCTGGGCGGCAACCGCTGGGATACGTCCAGCCTGATGCACCGGTTGAAACGGCTGCCCTGATCGGCGCCGCGCCGCGGACCGTTCCCGGGCCCGCGGCGTCTTGCGTATCCGCGCTGAACTTCAGCCGCCGGCGGCTTCGGCCATCGGCTGGTCGCGCAGGCCCTTGATCGCGCTTGCGACACGGGTCAGCCGTGCGCCCATGTGGCGGGCGGCAGCCAGCACCTCCTCGGGCACCGGGGTGCCGTCGCGCGTGTCCTGGAAGCTGACGCCGTAGGGGTTGCCGCCGGCGGCGTAGATCGAGGCGTCGGTGTAGCCGGGCGGCACCAGGACCGCGCCCCAGTGGTGGAAGGTGGTCGCCAGGGCCAGCAGGGTGGCTTCCTGGCCGCCGTGCAGGGTCGCCGCGCCGGTGAAGGCCGCGGCCGCCTTGTCGGCCAGCTTGCCCTGGTACCAGAGACCGCCGGCGCTATCGATGAACTGCTTGAGCTGGCCAGAGACGTTGCCGAAACGGGTCGGCGTGCCCAGGACGTAACCGTCGGCCCACTCCAGGTCGTCGAGGCTGGCGAGCGCAACGTCCTGCGTGGCGTCCAGGTGGGCCTTCCAGGCGGGGTTGGAGGCGACCGCGGCTTCCGGGGCGAGTTCGGGCACGCGGCGCAGGCGCACGGTCGCGCCCGCCGACACGGCGCCGGCCTCGACGGCCTGGGCGACCTGGTGGGTGTTGCCGGTGCTGCTGTAGTAGACGATGGCGATGTTGGTCATGGGTTCCCCCGTGGTGTGTGGTGTGGGGAGCAGATCGGCATGGCCCAGTGTCGCAAAAACTGGCATAATTGTGGCAGTTCCTGTCAGTTGGATTGACGGATGATCGACGGCATGACGCTCGACCAGCTCCGAGCCTTCTCGGCGGTGGCCGAAACCGGGAGTTTCAGCGCGGCGGCCCGCCGCCTGGGGCGGGTCCATTCGGCGATCAGCCAGTCGGTCGCCACCCTGGAGGACCAGCTTGGCGTTCTGCTGTTCGAGCGGGGCGGGCGCACGCCGGTGCTGTCGGAGGCCGGCAGGGTGCTTCTGGCCGATGCCCGCCGGGTCCTGGGCGAGGCGCGCGCGCTCAAGGCACGCGCCGCAGCCATGGGTCCCGACATCGAAAACGAGCTGACCCTGGCCGTGGACGGTTACTTCCCCGCAGCGGTGCTGATGGAGGGCATCACGGCCCTGCGCGAGGCCTTTCCCCTGCTGCCGGTCTCGATCTTCACCGAGGGGCTGGGTGGCGCCGAGCAGCGCCTGCGCGATGGTGTCGTCGGCTTAGCGCTTTATGCGCTCGCCCTGACCGGCGCCAGGGATCTCGAAAGCGCCTGGCTCACTGAGGTCGTGATGTTGCCCGCGGTCGCCCCCGGCCATCCCCTGGGTGCCCTGGCCGGGCCGCTCACCGTCGAGATGCTGCAGCCCCACATCCAGCTCGTGCTGACCGACCGCACGCCGCTCACCCACAGCATCAGCGGCGGCATCCTGGGCAGCCGCATCTGGCGTTTCGCCGATCTGGCGACCCGCCTGCAATACCTGCTGGCCGGGTTCGGCTGGTGTTTCATGCCCGAACATGTCGTGCGTGCCGATCTCGCCGCCGGACGGCTGGTGCTCCTGGAGATCGCCGGCATCGGGCCGACCAGGCTGGCGCTGAGCGCCGTTTGGGAACGCGGCCGCTCGCCGGCCCGGGCGGGGCGCTGGCTGCTCGACGACCTGCAGCGGCGTCTGGCCGCCGGCGGCGGAGAACGCCAGGACCGCAAGCTCTCCTGACTCAGAGCGGGTCGGGTCCGATCAGGGCGTCGATGAGCGCCTGCCAGGACGCCGCATCGGGGGCATAGAGGAAGCCGTGGCTGTGGTCGGGCCCGTCGACCCGGTAGGGGGCACCGTCCAGATGGGCGCCGTGGCCGCCGGCCTCGCGGTGCAGCAGGTGGCCCGCGGCATGGTCCCAGGGCATCAGCTTGCGGTAGAGCGCGTAGTGCAGCCGTCCGCTGGCAAGGGCGAGGTATTCGTGGCCGGCGCAGCGCAGGTCCATGAAGGGCGGCACGTTCTGGCAGCGCTCGACGATGCGGCGGGGCAGGGTGCGCTCGCCGAAGCGCAGCTTGACGGTGCCGTACATGTTCTTCGGCGCGGCCGGTGCGGCGACCCGCACGGTCTGGCCGTTCAGCGTCGCGCCGTCGCCGGCGCTCGCCAGCGCCGTCTCGCCATGCACGGGATCGTGGATGCAGGCCAGGCGCATGCGCCCGCCCTGGGCAAGGCCGACGATGACGGCAAAGATCGGCAGGCCCGTGGCGAAGTTGGTCGTGCCGTCGACCGGATCGATGATCCACACGGGGTTGTCCTGCGAGAGCCGGTCGACGATCGCAGGATCGGCGGAAGCGGCCTCCTCGCCCACCACCAGGGAGCCGGGCAGCAGCCCGGCCAGGCGGCGCGTCAGGGCGCGCTCGGCGGCCTCGTCGGCGACCGTCACGGGATCGCCCGGACCCTTGTCGCGCACGTCGCCGCTTGCCAGGTGCCGGAAGCGCGGCATCAGTTCCTCTGCGGCGACCTCGGCGACGATGGCGGCGACGGATTCGGGGGAGGCCAGCATGCGGTAACCCTTGTTTACAGGTGGACAGGCGGGCAAAGATGCGCGCCGCCAGAAGGACAGGAGAGGGTGATGGACGCCATCGATCCCGCGCGCAAGGACCTTGTCGAGGAGTTTCGCGCCAGGCCGGTGGGTCGCCAGTCGGGCGACCTGCGGCGGCTGCTCAACACCATGCGCCGCCATCCCGACCTGCCGCCCTACATCCTGGTCTGCACGCGGCCCCAGCGCGAATGGCGACTGGCGAGCAAACCCGCCGGGCGCGGCGTCACCACCACGCTGCTCGACCATCCCCCGTTCCACGATCCGCTGGAAGCCGAATGGCAGGTCTTCCGCCTGCGCTGGAAAGCCCTGACCGGAGAGGACCTGCCCCATGAGCGCTGACCTGCCGCGCAAGCGCATCATCGGCTACGCCGACAAGCTTTCCCTCGCCCCGGGCGAGACCATCGCCTTCAAGGCAAGCTGCGAGGACATCGCGCAGTACCGCGCCGATATCGTGCGCCTGGTCTGCGCCGACCTGCATCCCCAGGGCCGCGGCTGGATCGAGGAGGAGATCGCAACGCCCGTGTCGGGCAGTTATCCCGGCCGCGAGCAGGCGATTCCCGTGGGCTCCTGGGCGTTGGTCGAGTCTGCGCTGGGCCTGTGCAGCCAGAGCCTGACCGTCGCCCTGCAGCTCTGGCCGACGACGCCGCACAAGGGCGAGCAGGCCCTTCTGGCGCGCATGGACATTGCGGGCAGCCGCGGCTGGATGCTGCTGATCGACGATGCCGGCGCCATCGCCCTGCGCATCGCCACGGCCGAGGGGGTCACCACCGTGAGCACGGGGGTGGCGGTGCAGGAGCGGGTCTGGAGTTTCGTCGGCGCCAGCTTCGATGCCGCCAGCGGCGCCATCCGCGTCTGGCAGCGGCCGCAGAAGACCTGGCCCGGCCACGACGCCACCGGCGACGGCGAGGGATCGGCAAGGGGTACGCTCGACACGGCCGGCCTCTCGCTCGGCATTGCCGCCCGGCCCGGCCGTGTCGAGGGGCCGCGCCGCTTCTGCCTCGATCCCTGCAACGGCAAGCTGGAGGCACCGCGCCTCTACGGCCGCGCCATGGAGGCCGGCGAGGCCCTGGCCCTGCAGGAAACCGCGGCCCGCGAGCGCAGCCTGATCGCGGCCTGGGATTTCGCCCGCGACACGATGGGCGAGCGCGTGCGCGACACCGGCCCGTCGGCCCATGACGGCTGCCTGATCAACGTGCCGACCCGCGCCATGACCGGTCACAACTGGGACTGCAGCGTGATGGACTGGAAGGCCGCGCCGCAGCAGTACGGCGCGATCCACTTCCACGACGACGACATCGCCGACAGCGGCTGGGAGACCGATTTTGCCCTGACCGTGCCGCAGGGGCTCAAGAGTGGCATCTATGCCGCGCGCCTGGTCGCGGGCGAGCAGAGCGACCACATCCCCTTTGTCGTGCGGGCCCCGCGCGGCACCGCCACGGCCGATGCGCTGTTCCTGATGCCCTCGGCCAGTTACCTCGCCTATGCCAACGAACACGGCGCGATCGAGAGCGCCGGCGCGATGGATGCCTTCTCGGGCCATCTCTCGGGGCTGTCTGCCCAGGACCTGCTGCTCGGCGAGAGGCCCGACCTCGGCTACTCGCTCTACTGCCATCACGGCGACGGCTCGGGCGTGGCGGTCAGCTCGCGCCTGCGCCCGGTGCTCAACATGCGCCCGGGCGTGACCAACGCCTGGGTCGGCCCGGCCGGCACCTTCCCCTGGCAGTTCAACGCCGACCTGCCGCTGGTCGATTTCCTGGAGCACGAGGGTTTCGCCTTCGACGTGGCGACCGACGAGGACCTGCACGACGAGGGGCTCGACCTGCTCTCGCGCTACCGCGTGGTGCTGACCGGCAGCCACCCCGAGTACTACTCCAAGCCCATGCTCGATGCCCTGGACGGCTGGCTGCAGCGCGGCGGCCGGCTGATGTACCTGGGCGGCAACGGCTTCTACTGGCGCGTCGCCTTCCATCCGGAGATCAAGGGCGTCATGGAACTGCGCCGGGGCGAGGACGGCATCCGCGACTGGGTTTCCCAGGGCGGCGAATACTACCAGGCCTTCGACGGCGCCTATGGCGGCATGTGGGAGCGTCAGGGCCGGCCGATCCACGCCCTTGCCGGTGTCGGCATGGCGGGCCAGGGCTTCGACATCAGCGGTTTCTACCGCCGCACCGCCGCAAGCCGGGATCCGCGCGCGGCCTTCGTCTTCGAAGGCATCGAGGACGAGATCATCGGCGATTTCGGCACGGTCGGCGGCGGTGCCGCCGGCATCGAGGTCGACCGCTGCGACTTCGCCAAGGGCTCGCCGCCCAACACCCTGGTGCTGGCCAGTTCGGAGGGGCTTTCCGACCTCTACTATCCGGGGCCCGAGGAGATCGACAACGCGCGGCCCTTCATGGACGGCTCGCAGAATCCCAACCTGCGTGCCGACATGACGTTCCATGAGACGGCCGGCGGCGGCGCGGTGTTCTCGACCGGCTCGATCGCCTGGATCGGCAGCCTGTCCTGGAACGGTTTCGACAACAATGTCGCCGGCGTCACGGCCAACGTCCTGCGCCGTTTCCTCGATCCAGAACCGTTTCAGGGGATAGGGAAAACCACGACGTGACCGAGTTGGAGATTTGTTTGTGGGGCTACGACGCTCAAGGAATCTGACAAATCAGCGATAAGGATCGAAGAAGCCAGGTTCGATCACCAATGCCTTTGTCTCGCGTACACCTAGTTCTTCTTCGATCATTAAGTCGAGTAGTCGATCGATATCTACCAATTCGATCGCTACAGCATTCTCTCTCGCGGCCTCGTCCCGAGCGCCTTTCGTGAATGTGCCGGTGGTAAGGAATATCCCGCGCTCAGCGCGTCCCTGAATGGCCCCCCGAAAGTCTCTGATTTTATCGGGGCCGACGCTACCGATATAGCGTTTGCACTGGAACATCACCTTGGTACGGACAAATCGGTTGATCATCAGGTGTCCTTCGCCATCCACACCCTGATCGCCACGCTGCCCTGTGACATTGACATTCTCGAAGCTGATGTGCCGCAAAAGACGAGCACAAAGTTCCTCAAAGCCCTTGTCACTAATTGACCTCAGCGCTTCGACAAGCTGCTCCTGAATATCATCTTGATTGAAATAAGTGGTTTCGTCCGGAGCGCTGGCGTCATCGTCTTGCGCCACTTGTGCTGTCTTTTCCTTTCGGTTGCTAACTTGCCCGCGAGGAAACGCTTCACGCACGGCTTTGAAGAGATCATACGCCTGTTCGTGGGATAAGGAGGTGTCGCGGCCAAGCTCAGTGAGTACCCACACCCCACGCTGCTCTGTATCGATCATTCCGGCCTTGGCGAGATAGAATCGCGCCCATCCGACCTTGTTCTCAAACTTAGAGTCTGTCCGGAGACTTCATGAGGGATTGCAGAGTTTTCTGATCATGAGACGGATGGAGGCGAG